>NZ_QKTS01000008.1:0-150714 GCF_003234525.1 Curtobacterium sp. MCBD17_021
GCGGGGGCGGGACCGGAGGCAGGCCGGGGCCGTTCTGGGCGGTCTTCTGCTCCGGTGTGTTCGGGTCGGTCATCGGTGCGGTCCTTCCACGACGAGCAGGTGCACGGGCTCCTGGAAGGCATCCAGGCGCACGTAGTTGGAGGTGCCCCAGGTCCAGCGGGCGCCGGTCACGACGTCACGGACGTCGAACTCGGTGCCGGGCTCGAGCCCGAGGGCGGTGAGGTCGAGGTGCACGGTCGTCTCCCGCGCGGAGTGCGGGTCGACGTTCGCCACGACGATCACGGTGTCGTCCCGGCCCGACCGGTTGTACTGCCCGGGCAGGTGCTTCGAGTACACGACGATGGCGTCGTCCTCGGCGGAGTGCACCGTGGTGTTCCGCAGCTGCCGGAGCGCGGGGTGCGCCGACCGGAGGCGGTTGAGCATCGTCACGTACGGGGCCAGGCTCGCGCCCTCGGCCTCGGCGAGCGCGAAGTCACGCGGCTTGTACTCGTACTTCTCGTTGTCGATGTTCTCCTCGGAACCCGGCCGGGCGACGTCTTCGAAGAGCTCGTAGCCGGAGTACATGCCCCAGGTCGGGGCCCCGGTCGCGGCCAGTGCGGCGCGCACCTTGTACCCGGCACGGCCGCCGTACTGCAGGAACTCGGTGAGGATGTCGGGCGTGTTCACGAACAGGTTCGGGCGCAGGTACGCGCTCGTCTCGTGGGAGAGCTCGTCGAAGTACGTCTCGATCTCCTCCTTCGTGTTCCGCCACGTGAAGTACGAGTACGACTGCTGGAACCCGGTCTCGGCGAGCGCCCGCATCATCGCCGGGCGGGTGAACGCCTCGGCGAGGAACACGGTGTCGGGGTGCTCGTCGCGGACCTCGCGGATGACGCGCTCCCAGAACCAGAGCGGCTTGGTGTGCGGGTTGTCGACGCGGAAGATCCGGATGCCGAACGCGATCCAGTGCCGCAGCACGCGCAACACCTCGGCGACCAGGCCCTCGGGGTCGGTGTCGAACTGGATCGGGTAGATGTCCTGGTAGCGCTTCGGCGGGTTCTCGGCCGTGGCGATGGAGCCGTCGGCGCGGACCGTGAACCACTCCGGGTGCTCGGTGACCCAGGGGTGATCGGGGGAGCACTGCAGGGCGAAGTCGAGCGCGACCTCCATGCCGGTGTTCTTCGCCGTCTCGACGAAGGCGCGGAAGTCGTCCTCGGTGCCGAGGTCGGGGTGGATGGCGTCGTGCCCACCCTCGGGGCCACCGATGGCCCAGGGGCTGCCGGGGTCGTCCGGGCCCGCGGTCAGGGTGTTGTTGGGTCCCTTGCGGGCGGTGGTGCCGATCGGGTGGATCGGCGGCAGGTAGACGACGTCGAAGCCCATCCGGGCGACGGCGGGGAGACGACGGGCCGCGGTGCGGAAGTCACCGCTCTTCCACGAGCCGTCCGGGTTGCGCTTGGCGCCCTCGCTGCGGGGGAAGAACTCGTACCAGGCACCGACACCGGCGCGGGTGCGCTCGACGTCGAGCAACTGGGTCGCGGAGACCGTGCGCAGCGAGGTGAGCGGCGACTCGGCCAGTTCGGCGACGATGCGGGGGTCGTCGACGGCGGCGAGGCGTTCGGCCGGGTCGAGGTCCTCGTCACGGACACGGGCCGCTGCACGGGCGGCGGCGGGCGAGTCGGTCTCGGCGGCGAGCCGGTCGAGCAGCGCGGCACCGTCGAGCAGGGTCGCCTCGGTGTCGACACCGGCGGCGATCTTCAGCCGGGCGCCGTGCACCCAGCTGGCCCAGTCGTCGGAGAACGACTCGACGTGCCACTCCCAGACGCCGACGCCGTCGACCTGGACGGTCGCTTCGTAGCGGTCGGTGCCGGGTGCGACGAGGGTCAGCGGGACGGTGCGGGTCGCGCCGTCGGGCCGGACGAGGACGAGGTCGGCGCCGATGACACCGTGCCCCTCCCGGAAGACGGTCGCGCCGAACGTGATCACCTCCCCGTCGAAGCCCTTGCCCGGGAAGCCGTTCGGCGTCGTCGGGGCGAGTTCGGTGATCGGGATGCGCCCGATCTTCGGACGCCGGGGTCGGTCTACGGAGGCCACGGAGCAGACGCTACCCGGCTGGGCCGTCCGTGTTCCCCGTTTGGTGTTCCGGGGCCCGCGGACCGGGGGTGGCGCGACGGGCCGTCAGACGACCTCGAAGACGTGGATGCCGGGTCCGTAGGCGGTGAAGACGGTCCCGGCGGGGCGGTGTCGGTCGTGGTCCCGGTGCTTCTCGTTCGACCACGCCAACCGGT
Source organism: Curtobacterium sp. MCBD17_021 (assembly GCF_003234525.1). Classification (NCBI taxonomy): domain Bacteria; kingdom Bacillati; phylum Actinomycetota; class Actinomycetes; order Micrococcales; family Microbacteriaceae; genus Curtobacterium; species Curtobacterium sp. MCBD17_021. The sequence continues at coordinate 2,265 of NZ_QKTS01000008.1, forward strand.
ACGCGAAGACGTCCTCGCGGGACGGCAGCGTGAGGTCGCGGGTCCGTCCGCTGCCGTGCACGACGACGAGCACCCGGTCGTACGGCTCGTGCTCCGGCGTGGACTCGACGAAGTACTGCAGCGCACGGTGGATGGGCTGGTCCCATCCCTCGGCGGTCATCGGCAGGCCGTCCGGGCCGTACCAGGTCATCCGGGACGCCGACGGCGTGGTCTGCCCGGGGACGCCGAAGCGCGACGGGCGGAGTGCCGGGTGCGCGGCGCGGAGCCGGGTGAGGGCGGCGACCGTCTCGGTCATGGACTCGGCGTCCTCGTCGTCGGACCAGTCCACCGGAGTGAGGTCGTCCGAGACGACGTAGGCGTTGTTGTTGCCGTTCTGGGTCCGGCTGCGCTCGTCACCGGCGGTGATCATCGGGACCCCGGCGGACAGCAGCACGGTCGCCATGAGGTTCCGCATCGACCGCCCGCGGGCAGCACGGACGCCACGGTCGGCCGTCTGCCCCTCGATGCCGTGGTTGAAGGACCGGTTGTCGTTCGAGCCGTCGCGGTCGTCCTCACCGTTCGCCCGGTTGTGCTTGTGGTCGTACGACACGAGGTCGTGGAGGGTGAAGCCGTCGTGGGCGGTGACGAAGTTGACGCCGGACAACGGCCCGCGCTCGGCCCCGAACAGGTGGCGCGACCCCGTGAGGGCGCCGGCGAGCCCACCGATCCCGGTGTCGGGTGCGCCGCGCCGACGTTCGTCGGCGACGTCCTCGAGCCAGAACTTCCGCACGGTGTCCCGGAAGCCGTCGTTCCACTCGAGGGTGCGCGCGCCGAACGACCCGGTCCGCCACCCGTCCGGTCCGACGTCCCACGGCTCGGCGATGACGAGCGTGTCCTGCAGGTCCGGGTGCGAGCGGATGCGGTCGAGCAGCGGGTGCTCCGGGTCGAAGACGTGGTCGGCGTCCCGGGCGAGCGCGGCCATCAGGTCGAAGCGGAACCCGTCGACCTGGACCTCGCGCGCCCAGTAGCGGAGGCTGTCGACGACGAGGTCGGCGGTCGCCGCCACCGAGGTGTCGAGCGTGTTGCCGCAGCCCGTGGTGTCGTAGTAGCCGTCAGTGTCGTTCCAGCGGTAGCGGTTCGCCCCGTCGATGCCACGGAGCGACGTGGTCGGGCCGCCGAGCCCCTCCTCTGCCGTGTGGTTGTACACGACGTCGAGGACGACCTGGATGCCGGCCTCGTGGAGCAGCCGCACCATGCCCTTGAACTCGCGGAGGACACCGTCGGCACCGGCTGCCCGCGCGGCGGCGGAGGCGTGACCGGCGTGCGGGGCGAAGAAGCCGAGCGTGTTGTAGCCCCACGCGTTCTCACGGCCGGCCTCGCGGAGCCAGCGTTCGGTGTCGAAGGCCTGCACGGGGAGGAGCTCGAGCGTCGTCACCCCGATGCGCTGCAGGTGCGCGATGGTGCTCTCGTGCGCGATGCCGGCGTACGTGCCGCGGAGGTCAGCGGGGACGGCGGGGTTCGCGCTCGTCAGGGTCCGGACGTTCGCCTCGTACACGACTGCGCGGTCGCGGGGCACCTCGGGCTTGCCGACCCCGCCCCAGTCGAAGCCGTCGTCCACCACGACGCTCGTCCAGCGGGGAGCACCGGCCTCGTCGTCGGTCGCGCCGTCCGCGCTCGTCGCGACGATGCCGCGCGCGTACGGATCCAGGAGCGGCCGCGTCGGGTCGAACTCGTGCCGTGGGCCGGTCGGCCCGTCCACGAGCAGGTGGTAGGTGTCACCGACCTGCACGCCGGGGGTCACCGCGGCCCACAGGTCCGTCTCGCCCTGACGGGCCAGTTCGAAGCGACCGCGGCCGTCGACGACCACCGCCGCCGCGGTCGCCGTCGCCGACCGCAGCGCGAACCGCCGGTCGCCGCCGTCGAGCCGGAAGCCCGGAATGGTCTCGATCGCCGTCTCGTACACGCCACCAGGGTACGAGGCCAGCCGGGTATCCTGAAAACGCTCCAGAAAGGGGTACCCCGTGCCCGTCTACCTCGACCACGCCGCGACCACGCCGATCCTGCCCGCGGCGCTCGCCGCGTTCACCGACGCACTGGCCACCGTCGGCAACCCGTCGTCGATCCACAGCGCCGGCCAGCGGGCCCGGATGCTGCTCGAGGACGGTCGCGCCCGGGTCGCCGCGTCGCTCGGCGCCGACCCGGTGGAGGTCGTCTTCACCTCGGGCGGCACCGAGAGCATCAACCTGGCGGTGAAGGGCCTGTTCTGGGCGCGGCAACGCGACCGTCGGCGTCCGCGCATCGTCGTGCCCGCCGGCGAGCACCACGCGACGGTCGACACCGTCGACTGGCTGGAGCGCCATGAGGGCGCCGTCGTCGACGTCGTCCCGCTCGACGCCCAGGGCCGCGTCGACCTGGCCGGACTGGAGGCCCGACTCGCCTCCGCCGACGACGTCGCCCTCGTCACGTTCCTGTGGGCGAACAACGAGGTCGGCACCGTGCAGCCCGTCGATCGGATCGTCGCCCTCGCACACGCGGCCGGCGTCCCGGTGCACAGCGACGCGGTCGCCGCCTACGGCCAGGTCCCGGTCGACTTCGCCGCATCGGGTCTCGACGCGCTGAGCGTCTCGGCGCACAAGATCGGCGGTCCGGTCGGCGTCGGTGCACTCGTGCTCGGCCGCCGGGCCGTCGTCGAGCCCCTCATCCACGGCGGTGGTCAGCAGCGCCAGGTCCGGAGCGGCACACAGGACGCGCCAGCCGCCGCCGCGTTCGGGGTCGCCGCCGCAGCACCGCACGCCGACGTCCGACACCTGCGTGACCGGCTCGTCGCCGGGGTCCGGGCCGCGGTGCCGACCGCGGTGCTGATGGGGGACCCGGACGACCGACTCCCCGGCAACGCGCACTTCACGTTCCCGGGCTGCGAGGGGGACTCGCTGCTGTTCCTCCTCGACGCCGCCGGGGTCGCGGTGTCCACCGGATCGGCGTGTCAGGCCGGCGTGCCGGAGGCCTCGCACGTGCTGCTCGCGATGGGGCTCAGCGAGGACGACGCGCGCGGTGCGCTCCGCATCACACTGGGGCACACCTCGACGGACGACGACGTCGACGCGTTCCTGGCGGCGCTGCCCGCTGCGGTGGCGCGCGCGGGTGCCGCCGGCATGGCGTCCCGGGAACCGTCGCTCGGACGCTGACCGGCCGACCCGGTCCCGCGAGCGGCGGGACGGAGCCGGCCCGGTCCTCCCGGCCGGGAAGCGCCGGTAGGATCGGGGACCATGGTCGAACTGGACATCGCCGAACAGCTCAACGCACTCCGCGTGACCTTCGGGAACATCCGCTCGGTGGTCGACGTGGACCGCCTCGAGCGTGAGATCGCGGAGCTGAGCGAGCAGGCCGGCGCGCCCGACCTGTGGGAGGACACCGACCACGCGCAGCAGGTGACGAGCGCGCTCGCCCACCGGCAGGCCGAGCTGAAGAAGCTCACGGCCACCGAGCAGCGCCTCGACGACCTCGAGGTCCTGGTCGAGATGGCGAACGAGGCGGAGGACCAGGAGTCCGCTGACGAGGCGATCGCCGAACTGGCCGCGATCACCAAGACCATGGGCGAGCTCGAGGTGCAGACCCTCCTCGACGGCGAGTACGACGACCGGCCCGCCGTCATCACCATCCGCGCCGGTGCCGGTGGTGTCGACGCGGCCGACTTCGCCGAGATGCTCATGCGCATGTACCTGCGGTACGCCGAGCAGCACGACCAGAAGGTCACCGTGATGGACACCTCCTACGCGGAGGAAGCGGGCATCAAGTCCGCCACGTTCGAGGTCGACGGTCCGCACGCGTTCGGCACGCTGTCGGTCGAGGCCGGCACGCACCGTCTGGTCCGCATGTCGCCGTTCGGTGCCGCGGGCAAGCGTCAGACGTCCTTCGCCGCGGTCGAGGTCATCCCGCTCATGCCGGAGACCGCCGTCATCGACATCCCGGAGAACGACATCCGCGTCGACGTGTTCCGTTCGTCCGGGCCCGGTGGGCAGTCCGTCAACACGACCGACTCCGCCGTGCGCCTGACCCACCTGCCGACCGGCACCGTCGTGTCCATGCAGAACGAGAAGTCGCAGATCCAGAACCGGGCCGCGGCCATGCGCGTGCTGCAGTCGCGCCTCCTGCTCCTCAAGAAGGAAGAGGAGAACGCGAAGAAGAAGGAACTCGCCGGCACGATCACGGCCAGCTGGGGCGACCAGATCCGCAACTACGTGCTCGCGCCGTACCAGATGGTCAAGGACCTGCGGACGGAGTACGAGGTCAACAACCCGTCAGCGGTGTTCGACGGCGACCTCGACGGCTTCATCAACGCCGGCATCCGCTGGCGGAAGCGTCCCGACGAGGACTGAGCGGCGAGCCAGGGCCGATCTGACCGAGCTCGCTGGTCCCTCCAGCCGCGCGCCTGGAGCGGGATCACCGGTTCGCGACCTACCCTGATCCGGTCATGATCAAATTCGACCAGGTCACCAAGGTGTACTCGGGCAACCCGAGTCCCGCTCTCGACAACGTCACCCTCGAGATCCTCAAGGGTGAGTTCGTCTTCCTCGTCGGTGCGTCCGGCTCCGGGAAGTCGAGCTTCCTCCGGCTCGTCCTGAAGGAGGAGAAGCCCTCCCGCGGGCAGATCCACGTCCTCGGCCAGCGGCTCGGCGCACTGTCGTCCCGCAAGGTCCCGTACTTCCGTCGCAACCTCGGCGTCGTGTTCCAGGACTTCCGGCTGCTGCCGAACAAGAACGTCTTCGACAACGTCGCGTTCTCGCTGCAGGTGATCGGCAAGAGCAAGGGCTTCATCAGCGAGTCCGTCACCGACGTCCTCAAGCTCGTCGGGCTCTCCGGCAAGGCGACCCGGATGCCGCACGAACTCTCCGGTGGCGAGCAGCAGCGCGTCGCGATCGCCCGCGCGGTCGTCAACAAGCCGGCTGTCCTGCTCGCCGACGAGCCGACGGGCAACCTCGACCCGACGACCTCGGCGGGCATCATGGCGCTCCTCGAACGCATCAACCAGGGAGGCACGACGATCCTCATGGCCACGCACGACGCCAGCATCGTCAACCAGATGCAGCGACGGGTCATCGAGCTCTCCGGCGGCACGGTCCTCCGTGACGAGCAGGCCGGCGGCTACCAGACCCAGGCGCTGCCGATCCAGCGTGGCACCGTGTCGAACACCACCGGCATCCAGACGATCCCGGGGCTCATCCGATGAGGCTCGGTCTCGTCATGGCCGAGGTCGGCTCCGGCCTCCGCCGGAACGCCTCGATGGTGGTGTCGGTCGTCCTCGTGACCTTCATCTCGCTGACCTTCGTCGGCACCGCGATCCTGCTCCAGATGCAGATCAACCAGATGAAGGGGTACTGGTACGACCGTGCCCAGGTCGCCGTGTACCTGTGCACCGACACCGACACCACGGGCAACTGCACCGGCGCGAAGGCCACCGACGACCAGCGCGCGCAGATCAAGCAGCAGCTCGAGTCGTCGACGCTGCAGCCGTACATCGAGAAGTCGTACTTCGAGGACCAGCAGGACGCCTACACGCGGTTCAAGCAGCAGTTCAAGGACTCGCCGGCCACGGAGTTCGTCAAGCCCGAGTACCTCAACGAGACCTTCTGGGTGAACCTGAAGAACCCGTCGCAGGCGGACGTGCTCGTCGAGAGCCTGTCGAAGGTCGCGGGCGTGCAGAGCGTCGTCGACCAGCGCGGGTACCTGCAGCCGATCTTCAACCTGCTGAACGCCTCGTCGTACACGGCGATCGGCATCGCGTCCCTCATGCTCATCGCGGCGGTGCTGCTCATCGCGACGACGATCCGACTGTCGGCGTTCTCGAGACGCCGCGAACTCGGCATCATGCGGCTGGTGGGCGCGTCGAACCGCTTCATCCAGACGCCGTTCGTGCTCGAGGGGGTGATCGCCGCCGCGGTGGGCGCTGTCCTGGCTGGCGGCGCGATCCTGGCGGTGGTGTGGTTCTTCGTCCGGAACTACCTGACGAAGCGCTTCTCGGGCACGGCGTTCATCGGGATGGACGACGCGGCCATCGTCGTCCCGGCGGTGATCGTGATCGGCGTGATCCTGGCGGCGGTGTCGGCGTCGATCGCCATCCGTCGCTACCTCAAGGTCTGACCCGGCGGCTCCGACCGCCCACGACGGGCCCGTGGACCGGGAAGGTGCGCGGGCCCGTCGGTGTTCGATATGCTGGGCGGCTCGCAGGGGCGAGCGCACACCATCGAGAAGGAGCCGGGCATGGCGAAGGAACGCGGGGAGAAGGTCGTCGCGACGAACCGTCGTGCGCGCCACGACTACCTCATCGAGGACACGTACGAGGCCGGCATGGTCCTCAGCGGCACCGAGGTGAAGTCCCTGCGCGAAGGACGGGCATCGCTCGTCGACGGGTACGCCTTCGTGGACGCGGGAGAGGCCTGGCTCGACGCTGTGCACATCCCCGAGTACACCGAGGGGACGTGGAACAACCACGCGCCGCGACGCAAGCGGAAGTTGCTCCTCCACAAGCAGGAGATCGTGAAGATCTCGCACAAGACGTCGCAGGGTGGCTACACCCTCGTCCCGATGAAGATCTACTTCTCGGACGGTCGAGCCAAGGTCGAGATCGCGGTCGCGAAGGGCAAGCGCGAGTTCGACAAGCGCCAGGCGCTGCGCGAGAAGACCGACAAGCGTGAGGCCGAGCGGGCCATGCGCTCACGGAACCGTCTCGGCGAGTGATCAGCCGGGCCGACTAGCGTCGACACCGTTCAGCCGGTAGACTGAACAGCTGCCTGCACCAGTACCCTCCGGGGCCGCAGGCGTGACAACTCAACAGCGTGACAGTGGTCCGCACGACGGCCTGCATGGGGATGATCGGTTTCGACATCGCCTGTGTGCCGACGGGAAGCGGGCCGAGGACCCACGGTCATCTCGTCAACGATCCGTGGAAAACAACAAGTGCCAATTCCAAGCGCACTGACTTCGCTCTCGCTGCGTAAGCAGCCCAGCACATGAAGTCCGTCGGCCAGGTGATCGTTCCCTAACCTGAGTCCGGCGTCATCCAGGGGACTTGCTGCGCGGTTGTGCCTCAGGGCCGTGCGGGACTTGCACTGAGACTGGGCCTGTCGTCCGAGAAGCCGGTAGCAACGGACGGGGCCGAGCAGAACGCACATCCGGATACGCCCGTAGAAGACGTCGAATTGCAGCGATGGACGGGGGTTCGATTCCCCCCATCTCCACCACCTGCCGATCGTCGGACCACTGTCACGTGAGTCGTCACCGAACGCCCCGCACCGTCCCCGGACCGTGCGGGGCGTTCTGCATGCCCGGGCGTTCTGCTCGTCCGGGTGCTGACGGCGGCCTGCCCGTTCGTGGAGCTGCCGGGCGTGAGGACTACGCTCCGGGGCACGGTGCCGCACCCCGCCGACGCCGTCCCGAGCGAGAGGTACCCCGTGCAGGAGATCGCGATCCGAGTCCGACTGCGAGAGCAGGACCGTCTGGGCCTGGCCGAGTACGAGCGCATCGTCGGGTCGGTCGCCTCGGTCGCAGCCGTCGTCGCCTGGCTGCCGAAACCCGACGCGCGCCTGGTGCTCCGTGGGCGGGGTGCCGAGCCGGTCCGGCTCGAGACGATGTCCTACGGCGCGGTCTTCGAGATGCTCGTGGTGCTGGACCAGCGGGATCCCGCGGTCGAGGAGGCAGCCGCAGCGGTCGCCGCGCTGGTCGAGTCCGTACGCCACGAGCACGTCGAGGACGACGTCGCCGGTGTCGCGGGTGAGCTCGACCGGCTCGACCGTTCGGCTCCGCGCGGCCGGAGCCAGCCGGAGCGCGCGCTGCGGACTTTCCTCGAGTCCGCGCGTGCGGACGCGTTGGCCCGTCGGTCGACGACGAGGCTCCGGGCCGCCCAGGCGCTGCTGCGACTGGCCGAGTCCGGTGCCGAGATCGTGGTCGAGCGGGTCGAGGACGCGCTCGCTCCGGTGGTCGAGGAGCAGGCGGTCGACGTCCTCGCGGACACCGGCAGAACGGTGGTCGTCGAGCCGGTCGACGGGGTCGCGGCCCCGGACGACGACGACGCAACGGGCGGGGCCGCTGACGTGGACCAGCAGGACGGCGGCAAGAAGTCGGACAAGAAGAAGTCGGACAAGAAGAAGTCGGACAAGAAGAAGGACGGCAGCAAGCAGTCCGACAAGAAGACGTCCGACAAGAAGAAGGACGCCGGCAAGAAGTCGGACGAGAAGCAGGACGGCGGCAAGAAGTCGGACCAGAAGAAGTCGGACAAGAAGAAGTCGGACAAGAAGAAGTCGGACAAGAAGAAGTAGCGAGGGGTCAGAAGTCGAACAGGTTGGCGCGGATGCCCCCGTCGCCGTACTCGCGACGCAGGAGCCCGCGCTGCCGGAGCACCGGCACCAGGTCGCCGAGCATCCGGTAGACCTGCGCAGGGTGCAGGTCGCCGGACAGGATCACGCCGTCGTTGTCCGCGTCGGTGGCCAGCTCCTCGATGAAGTCCGCGAACTCGTCCGCCGTCCCGACGAACCCCGACCGGTCGGCGACGCGGCCGAGTCGGGCCTTGCGGGTGAGCAGCTCGCGCAGCGGAGCGTCCGGTGTGTCGCCGACGAGACCACGGACGGTGCCGGCCGAGACGTGGTCGGCGAAGGTGCCGTCCGGGATCGGGGCGTCGAGGTCGAGCGCGAGCAGGTCGGTCTCGGAGTCGCTCGAGAACGCCAGGGCCACGGCGCGCAGGTCGTCGTCCGACGGGTGCCGTGATGCCTCGACGATGCGGTCGGCCTCGGCGGCCGAGGAGACCAGGACGGGCTTGAGGACGAACAGGACGCGCAGGTCGGTCAGGCTGCGGCCGGCGAGCGCTGCGGCGTCGTGGACCTTCCGCCGGTAGGCCGAGACGGCTGCCGCGGACAGGGGCGCGAGGGCGAGCTGCACGTCGGAGTACGCCCCCGCGAAGCCGAGGCCGCGGCCCGAGCCGCCGGGGGAGACCACGACGGGGTCGTCGTCGAGGGGGAGGGCGTTGAGCGGCCCGGCGGTGCGGAAGTGCCGGCCCTCGTGGGTGAACGCGTCGAGTGCGGCCCCGTCGGCGAAGTGCCAGTCCGACTCGGAGCCGACGTACCCGGGACCCCACGAGTGCCAGAGGCGTCGGAGCAGCCCGATCCACTCCTCGGCGCGGTCGTAGGCGGCGTCGTGCGGCAACGGGTCGAGGCCGGCGTGCCGGGCGCTGCCCACGTCCGTGACGACGTTGACGCCGAGTCGGCCGGACGACAGGTGCGCGAGCGTGGCGAGCTGCCGAGCGGCGAGGTACGGCGGCGTGACCCCGGCGTTCACCGTCGGTGCCACGCCGATGTGCCGGGTGGCGGCGAACAGCCACGGGGCGAGCAGGAGCGGGTCGTGCTTCGGACCCCCGTACGCCTGCCGGATCCGGAGGTCGAGCGTCGACGGGTCCCCGAGCGAGACGGCGTCCTCGGCGATGACGAGGTCGAACCCTGCGTCCTCGAGCGCCCGCACCGACTGCTGGTACAGGTCCGGCCTCGTCCAGTCGTACCCCCAGTGCCAGTCCGCCCGGCCCCACGCCTGCGGACCGAACCCGCGCGAGAAGAAGTAGCCGATGTGCTGCAGGCCGGCCATCAGCGCGCTCCGGCGACGGTCGCGGCGGAGGCGGGGCGGGCCTCCCGGCCGACGACGGCGGCTCGGCGCACGGCGGCGAAGCCGCGTTCCAGGTCGCCGATGAGGTCCGCGACGTCCTCGATGCCGACCGACAGGCGGACGAGCCCGTCGCCGATGCCCTGCGCGGCGCGTTCCGCGGGAGTCCTGCCGGCGTGCGTGGTCGACGCGGGGTGCAGCACGAGCGACCGGACGTCGCCGAGGTGGGTCATCCGGCTGAACAGCGTCACGGCGTCGATGAGAGCGTGCGCGGCCGGCTCGCCGCCGGCGAGCGTGAAGGCGAACACGGACCCGGCACCGCGGGGCAGGTACCGCTGGGCGAGGTCGTGGTGCGGACTGGAGGCGAGCCCCGCGTGGTCGACGCTCGTCACCTCCGGCTGCGCCTCCAACCACGTGGCCACGGCGAGCGCGTTCGCGACGTGGCGCTCGACCCGGAGCGACAGCGTCTCGATGCCCTGTCGGAGGAGGAACGCGTTGAAGGGCGACGGGGCCGGGCCGATGCGGGCCGCGACGACTTCCCGCGCGTACGCGATGAACGCGCGGTGGCCGGAGCGCTCGACGTGGCTCGCGCCGCCGAGCAACCGGTCCGGCCGGGTGAGGTGCGGCCAACGCTCGGGTGTGGCGCTCCAGTCGAACCGGCCGCCGTCGACGACGACCCCGCCGAGACCGGCGCCGTGGCCCGACAGGAACTTCGACGCGGAGTGGATGACGATGTCGGCGCCGTGGTCGACCGGCTGCACGAGGTACGGGGTGGCCAGGGTGTTGTCCACGACGAGCGGGACCCCGGCGCGGTGGGCGACCTCGGCGACGCCGGAGATGTCGAGGACGTCGTTCTTCGGGTTCGGGATCGTCTCGGCGAAGAACAGCTTCGTCTCGGGACGGACCGCGGCGGCCCACGCGTCGAGGTCGCGCGCATCGGCGACGAAGTCGACCTCGATGCCGAGCCGCCCGAGGTTCTGCAGGAGCAACCCCCGCGTCCCCTCGTAGATGCTCGCGGCGCTGACCACGTGGTCACCCGCGGCGACCAGCCCGAGGAACGCGACCGTCGCCGCCGCCTGGCCGCTGCCGACCAGGATCGCCTCGACACCGTGCTCCAGCAGGGCGACGCGACGCTCGACGTCACCGTTCGTCGGGTTGCCGAGCCGGGTGTACGTGTAGCCGTCGTCGGCTCCCGCGAAGCGGTCTCGGGCCTGCGCGGCGTCGTCGAAGAGGAACCCCGACGACATGTGGATCGCGGGGACGCGTGCGCCGTGTCCGGCGTCGGGCAGGAACCCGCCGTGCACCTGTTCGGTCGCGAACCCGTGTCGTTCGTGGGCCATCGATCCACCTCCGTACTGCCGTCGTGGCCGGTACTCTCGCAGGCCCGGCGGGGAGTGTGAGCGAATGCGGCGTCGCGTTACGGCGCGGGTCGACGGGCCTGCGTCGTCGGCCCGCCACCGGCGACGGGGAGAGCTGGGCAGGACGCACGCCGACGACCTCGGAGCCGCGGCCTAAGCGCCGACGAGTGCCCCGATGCCGACCACCACGGTGTCCCGGACGGCCAGCAGCGGTTCGCGGGCAGCCCACACCGCGAGCCCGTTGACCGCGAGGAACAGCACGAACCAGACGACGGCGGGCAGCCGCATCTCGGCCGCGGCGATGTGGAAGTCCGTCTGCACCCGTGCCCCCGTCAGCAGCCAGCGGAGTACCTGGAGCAGGGAGCGGAGCCCGTCGACCAGGAACGCGGCGCCGAGGGCCGCGACGACGAGCAGGGTGAGCTCGGAGGGCCGGAGGGCAACCCACAGCGCGAGGGCGTCGAACCCGACGACGACGAGCAGGCCGAACCAGTTCCGGACGAAGGCCAGGGCGACCAGACCGACCACGCCGAGCACGACGACCGGCAGCCAGGGTGAGCCGACGACCGCACCGGTGACGAGGAGCACGCCGGCCCAGAGCGGCGCGCTGTACCCGGCGAAGAGGTTCAGCACCCGGACGAGCCACCGGACGGCCCCGGGGACCCGGCCGAGGGACACCCACGCCTCGCCCGACCCGTCCGGGTGCAGGTCGATGCGCCGGATGCGGCCGCCGAAGGGCACGACGACGACGCAGTGGCCGACCTCGTGCGCGATCGTCGCGGCGAGGCGGGCGATGCGTCCGAGGAACGGCACGAGGGGCAGCACGGCGCCGATGAGGAGGGCGCCGAACACGGCGGAGGCGGGCAGCGTGGTCAAGCCGCCATCGTCCCAGACGAGGCGCTGGCGTTCACTGGGAGCCGGAGCCGGAACCGGAGCCGGAGCCACGGGAGCGGACGAGAGCGAGGCCGGGGCCGCCGCCCGTCCCCGGGTCAGGCGGGGACGGACGACGGCGGTCCTCGGGCAGCGGAGCTCCGACGGGGCGGGCGCTACCCGAGCAGCGCCACCAGGTGCGAGCGCGACCGAGCGCCCACCTTCCGGTAGATCTGCGTGAGCCGCAGCTCGACCGTCCGCTGCGACATGTAGAGCGACGAGGCGATCTCGCGGTTGCGGTACCCCTCGGTCACCTTCTGCACCACGGCCTGCTCCTCGGCGGTGAGCAGGGGGAGGACCGGGACGGCGTCCGGAGCGCTCCCCGGTGTCGTCAGCGACGGTGCGGCGACGATCCGCGCCGTGCCGACCGGCGCCACGCCGGACTGAGCGGCGCGGACCCCGTCGCCGTCCGCGCCGTGCGGGACACCGGGGCCGAGCGGTGGCATCGCCGCCTCGTCGTGCGGCGCGACGAGCGGACGCCGGAGTCCCGCGGCCTCGAAGGCCGCCGCAGCCGTCGCGCCGAGCCGTGCCCGGTCCGGACCGGTGCTCGTCGCGGCGAGAGCGGCCAGCGTCCTCCCGCGCTCGTACTGCGAGTCGGTCGGCTCGAACAGCACGAGCGCCCGGTGTCGTGCGGCCTCCCTGGTGTCCTCGTCGGCGACGAGCGCGAGGCTCCGCGCCAGCACGAGGGCACCCCAGCGGGACGGGTGCGCCCGGTGGTCGGCAGCGAGCCGAGCGGTGGTGGACCGTGCTTCGTCGATCCGGCCGAGACGGACGTACGTCTCGACGAGGTCCCCGAGGTGGCGGAGGATCGTCGGGTTCCGCAGGGTGCGGCCGATCGCGTCCGCCGTCTCGAGCGCGGTGACCGCCTCGGCCGGTCGGTCCTCGGACAGCAGGACCCGACCACGGAACGCGTGCAGCTTCGCCGTCGCACCCCACAGCCCACTCGTGGACCGGACCGCGAGACACCGGTCGAGGACGTCGAGGGACGCCTGCGGACGCCCTTGGATGAAGGACCGCCACGCGATCGCGATCGCCCGCGAGGGCTCCCGGAGACGCTCGACCACGCTCGACCCGGACTCCCAGACGTCGATCGCCCGGCGGGCGAGGCGGAAGTCCCCCGATCGCACCTCGTTCTCCGCGCTGAGGTACCGCGCGGCCTCGATCCACACCGGCGCCGTCTGCGTGGACCGGGTGAGGACCAGCGCGAACACGCGCTGGGCGCTGCGGTGTCGGTCGGACAGGCTGAGTGCGTGCGCGAGCATGAGCAGCGCCGGCTCGGACAGTGCGAGGAGGGCCGGCGTGGCGAGGCCGTCGTGCAGGTCCTGGTCCGGTGGGAGGGAAGCGGCGACCGCGGCCACCATGGTCCGTGCCGCCTGCAGGACCTGCGCGGTCGGCGCGGGGAGGTCACGCTCGTACGGTTCGGCGCGCTGCAGGAGTGCCCGGGCCTGGTCCAGCTCCCATGCCTCCGCCCGGAAGCTGGCGACCATGACCACGAGACCCGCGACGGCCGTCGCCTCGGCAGCGTCCGCGGCGTCTTCGGGGACGAGGAGTTCGTCCCCCTCGACCGCTTCGCCGCTCAGGTACTGCACCGAATGGTGCAGCCGGAGGCGGCGCACGTCGTCGAGGCGGGACGCGAACGGCTCGATCGCGGCGAGGTACCGGGCCGCGTAGCCGAGGAGCCGGCGTGCGAGCAGCACCTCAGCGACGGCCAGGAGTGCCAGGTGTTCCGACTCGGAATGCGTCCCGACGTGCAGGGCCCGTTCGGTGAGCGTGACCGCGGCACCTGGTTCGCCCTCGGCGGCGTAGGCCCGTGCTGCGTGCAGCAACGCGACCGCGTCCGGTTCGTCCGCGGTGAAGCTCCGGTGCCACGCAGCGGCATGCGGGTCCGACCGGTCGGCCGACGCGGCGAGCTCGGCATGGGCCGCGCGTCGGTCACGCGTCGGCATCCCCCAGTGCAGCCACGAGCGCACGAGTGGCGAGCGGACCGCGATCGACGGCCCGCGGACCGTGACGAGGCCGAGGGCCGCGAGGTCCTCCACGACGTCCCGGTCCCACTCCGGTCCGCCCGCACGGGTGACGGGCACCAGTGCCAGGCGGGACAGGACCTCGAGGTCACGGCTGCCGACCCCGGCGACGGCGGAGGCCGCGATCCGGGCGATGGTGGGGGTCGGGCGCAACGGCAGCACCAGCGGCTCGGAGCCGAGCAGCTGTTCCCGCCGGAGCATGCCGAGCTGTTCGCGGAGCACGCCGGGGTTGCCGGCGGTCTGCTCGGCGACGACCGCCAGCACGCCGTCGTTCGCGTCGTCGGCGGCCATGCTCCGGGCGAGCAGCAGGGCCTCGTCGGCGGGGAGGGCCTCCAGGCGCATCGAGGGCAGGGCGGCGAGCGGACCGCTGGACGGCAGGCTCGACACCGTCGCCACGATGCGCAGCGACGTGCCGGCCAGCCGACCGGCGAGGAACGCGATGAGCGTCTGACTCGCCGGGTCCATCCGGTCGAGGTCGTCGATGAGGACGAGCGTCGGCGGGAGCCGCAGGGTGCGCAGCGTGGCGAGGAGGTCGTGCGCCACGACGACCGCTCGGGACGGTTCCGCGTCGCGCACGCTGCCGAGGATCCTCGTGACGTGTGCGGCGGCCCGAGGATCGTCGAGCGCGCCGAAGAGGGTCGTCACACCGCTGAGCGGCCAACGGGACTCGGTCCCGTTGACACCGATGCGGACGACGGGGACGGGGACACGGCTGCTGGCCGCGTCGAGGACGCTCGTGCGTCCGGAGCCGGGGTCGCCGACGACGACCAGCGCGGACTCCCGGGGGAGTGCTGCGAGGGTCGTGATCCGGCCGACCTCAGTGCGTCGACCGGTGAGTTCCATCAGGACTCACCGGCCTCCGGCGCCAGGGACGGGGGAGCAGGACGGACCGCCGGGGGAGCCGGCGACGGGGGAGCCCGCGGCGAGGTGGGTGGCCCCGCGGAGGGTGGTGCCGGCGAGCGACGGGTGGGTGGCCCGGCTCGCTGACTGGTTCGACGTGTGGACAGATCGCGGACGACGAGCCTGGGTGGGCTCGGTTCCGCTCGGGAACGATGATGTCATCGTCGTGATCACCCCTCGGGTTAGGGTCTTCGGACGAGATGACGGCGGGCCGGCGCACTCCGGGACCAGGGATCCCGACGGGTACTGACCTGCCGCCAGGAGAACGGTAACCCACCATCGACCGCGCCGAGACGATCGTCAGTCGACCATCCGGATCGCCCTGCCCCCAGTCCGGGGGGTCTTCTGCCCCGTC
This sequence comes from Curtobacterium sp. MCBD17_021, assembly GCF_003234525.1. Classification (NCBI taxonomy): domain Bacteria; kingdom Bacillati; phylum Actinomycetota; class Actinomycetes; order Micrococcales; family Microbacteriaceae; genus Curtobacterium; species Curtobacterium sp. MCBD17_021. The sequence continues at coordinate 17,447 of NZ_QKTS01000008.1, forward strand.
CCCAGGTCGCCGTGGTACCGAGCGGGGTACAGACCCGGTGAGGCGTGGGGGTCCACCCGCGTACAACAGGTGCGGTGGAACAGCGGACTGAGGACCAGCAGCGGTGGCGGGCGTTCGGGGTGTGCGTCGCGGTGGCGGCTCTGACGATCCTGGACCTGTCGAAGGTGAACGTCGGACTCCCGTCGATCGAGCAGTCCCTCGACGCCACGAGCTCGTCGTTGCAGCTCATCGTCGCCGGCTACGCGCTCGCGTTCGGCCTCGCGCTCGTCCCGGCGGGGCGGCTCGGCGACCTCAAGAACCGGCGGCTCCTCTTCGTCATCGGACTCGTGGCGTTCACCGTCTCGAGCCTGCTCTGCGCCGTCGCCCCGACCATCGAGGTGCTCATGGTCACCCGGATCCTTCAGGGGTTCGCCGCCGGGACCCAGATGCCGCAGGTGATCGGTCTCGTCCAGCAGCTGTTCCGCGGTGCCGAACGCGGACGGGCGTTCGGGCTCTTCGGCGCCGTGATCGGCGTCGCGACGGCCCTCGGCCCGACCATCGGCGGCGGGCTCATCGCGCTCGGCGGCGAGCAGGACGGCTGGCGACTGCTGTTCTGGATGAACGTGCCGCTCGGGGCAGTGGCGCTGTTCTTCGCCTGGCGGCTCCTGCCCCGCGGGTCGCAGGGCGCGGCGTCGGACCGCGAACTCGACATCGTCGGGATCCTGCTGCTGGGCGTCGCGATCGTCTCGCTCATGCTGCCGTTCGTGACGACCTCGGGAGGCGGCGGATCGGCTGTGCGATGGCTCTGGCTCGTGGTCTTCGCGGTGTTCCTCGTGGCGTTCATCCTGTGGGAGCAGGGGTACAAGCGGCGGGGGAAGTCGCCCGTCGTGCACTTCGAGCTCTTCCGGCTGTCGTCGTACCGGAACGGCCTGGTGATCGTCGCGGTGTACTTCGCCGCCCTGCCGGCGTCCTTCCTCATGGTGACGCTGTACCTGCAGGAGGGCCTCGGCCTCGCCCCGGTCTTCGCCGGCATGGTGAGCATCCCGTTCGCGATCACGAGCGCGGTCGGTTCCTACATCGGTGGGCGCGTGGTGAACCGGATCGGTCGGGCGCTCGTCGTCGCCGGCCTCGCGGCGGTCGTCGTCGGGTTCGTGCTCCTCATGCTCGCCGCGGTCCTCACCCCACCGGAGGTCACGCCATGGGCGATGGCCGGCGCGTTCCTCGTCGGCGGCCTCGGCGGCGGCTTCGTCGTCTCGCCGAACCAGACCCTGACCCTCGCCGAGATCCCGGTGGAGCAGTCCGGGGTCGCCGGGTCGATGCAGCAGCTCGGGCAGCGTGTCGGCACGGCCATCGGCACGGCGGTCGCGACGAGCATCTTCTACGGCATCGTGCGGAGCGAGTCGTCGGGGTCCGGGTCCGGCGACCGTCTGGACGCGTACCACGACGCCTTCCGGAGCGGCACCACGTTCACGGTGTCGCTCATCGCGTTGGCGCTCGTGCTCGCGGTGCTCGACCTGCTCGTGCGCCGGCGCGCAGCGAAGCGGGACGAGGGCGCCGGCGGCGGTCACGGGTCCACCGGGGGAGACGGGTCGGGGCGCCACACGGCGGACCGGACGACCGAGGGCGACCACGTCGCCGAGGCGCGCCGAGCGGACTGAGGCTGGTCGGGCCTCCCGGCCGTCGGCGCTGCCGACGGGCTCGGGACCCGGCCTGTGCGGCGGCGGGCCCGTCCCGGTGCCGGTCAGGCCCGGCGGATGACCTCGACGACGGCGTCGTGGACCAGACCGTTGGAGGCGAGCGCGCTGCCGTGCCACGGCCCCGGGTCGCCGTCGAGCGAGGTGAGACGCCCGCCCGCCTCCTCGACGATCGGGACGAGGGCGGCGATGTCCCACGGCTTGAGGTCGGGCTCACCGGCGACGTCGAGGACGCCCTCGGCGACCATCATGTACGACCACATGTCGCCGTAGGCGCGGGTACGCCAGACGCGGCGGGACAGCGTCACGAGCGCGTCGAGCCGGTCGTCGTCGTCCCACTGCTGCAGCGAGTTGTAGCTGAGGCTGGCGTCTGCGAGGGCGGCGACGCCGGACACGTGCAGGGGCCCGTCGAACGAGTGCGCCCCGAGGCCCTCGGCCGCCCACCAGCGCTTGCCGAGGGCGGGGGCGCTGACGACGCCGAGGACCGGACGGCCGTCGACCACCAGCGCGATGAGGGTCGCCCACACGGGGACGCCGCGCAGGTAGTTCGCGGTGCCGTCGATCGGGTCGACCACCCACTGCCGGTGACCCTCGCTCAGCGCGTCGGCGCCGGTGTCCGCGGTGGTCTCCTCGCCGAGGAACGCGTCGTCCGGGCGTTCGACGGCGAGCCGCTCGCGCAGCGCCCGCTCGACGGCCTGGTCGGCGTCGGTGACCGCGGTGTGGTCGGCCTTCTCCGTGACGCGCAGGTCGGCGGCTCGGAACCGGTCGAGGCTGATCGCGTCGGCGGTGTCGGCGAGGGAGCGGGCGAAGTCCAGATCGGCGCTGAGGTCCACGTGCGCCAGCGTACCGGCGGTCAGGAGGACGGCCGTGCTGTCGGGCTACGCCGTGCCGGGGTCCTCGGCGCCCATGCCCGTCAGGAGCGCGCGGAACGAGTCGAGCCGCTCGATGCCCGTCGGTCCGAGCTCGCCGCCCGCCACCCGGTCGACGATCTCCCAGTCGTGCGCCTGGTGGAGCGGGATGCCGTCCGGGGCGTCCTGCACCGGCACCGCGTGCGACGCGAACGCCCGGAACACGTTCTCCGGCTGGACGTGCCCGAGCCCGAACGACCGCACCCCCGGGGTGTCGATGATCCAGCCGCCGTCGCGGACGCGGAGCGCGACGGACGACGACGACGTGTGCCGACCGCGCCCGGTCACGGAGTTCACGACACCGATCGCCCGCGTGGAGCCGGTCAGTGCGTTCACGAGGGTCGACTTGCCCACGCCGGAGTGCCCGACGGTGACGGTCACCTTGCCGTCGAGGAGTTCGTGCAGTGCCTCGTGCGGCACGTCGTCGGCTCGACTCGTCACGATGCGCAGGTCGAGGCAGGCGAAGTGCGCGAGGAACGGTGCCGGGTCCGCGAGGTCGGTCTTCGTGATGCAGAGGACCGGGTCGAGGCCCGCGTCGAACGCGGCCACCAGGTACCGGTCGATCAGGCGGGGCCGGGGCTCGGGGTCCGCCGCGGCCACCACGATGAGCATCTGGTCGGCGTTCGCCACGATGACGCGCTCGACCTCGTCCGAGTCGTCCGCACTCCGACGGAGCAGGGTCGTCCGGTCGGCGACGCGGACGATGCGGGCGAGGGTGCCCTCGTCGCCGGACACGTCACCGGTCAGCGAGACGTGGTCGCCCGTGACGACGGACTTCCGGCCGAGCTCCCGGGCCTTCGTCGCGGTGATGACGTGCTCGCCGTCGTCACCCGACACGAGCACGCCGAAGCGCCCGCGGTCGACGTTCGTCACCCAACCGGTCGGGGCGTCCTCGTAGGTGGGGCGGGTCTTCGTCCGCGGCCGGTTCCCCTTGGGGTTCGGCCGCACCCGGACGCTCGACTCGTCGTACTGGCCGTACGGCTCGTCCTCGTCCCCGCCGTCGGTGTCGTCCCACCAGCTCATGCCGGTCCTCCCTGTCCCGTGGTGGTGACGCCGCTCGTCCCGGCGGTCGCGACCAGTCCGGCCCACAGCTCGGGGAACTGCGGCAGCGTCTTCGCGGTGGAGCCGATGTCATCGACCGACACCCCGTCGGTCACGAGCCCGACGACGGCGCCGGCGGTGGCCATGCGGTGGTCCTCGTAGGCGGCCCAGGCGCCGCCCGACAGCGGTGCCGGCTCGATCCGGAGGCCGTCCTCGCGTTCCGTCACCGCGCCTCCGAGGCCGTTGACGTCCGCGGCGAGCGCCGCGAGTCGGTCCGTCTCGTGCCCGCGGAGGTGCCCGATGCCGGAGACCTCGCTCGGGCCGTCGGCCAAGGCCGCCAGCGCGACGAGTGCCGGGGCGAGTTCGCCGCCGCGGGTCAGGTCCAGCTCCACACCCGGCAGGGAGGCCCCACCGCGGACGCCGACGCCGCCGTCGAACACCAGGTCCGCACCGTGGCGCGTCACGGTCGCGCCCCACAGCGGCAGGAGCGTCTCGAGGTCGGCGCCGACCTGGGTCGTCTCGGTCGGCCACGTCCGGATCCGGACCGTCCCCCCGGCCACGAGCGCGGCGACCGCGAAGGGAGCCGCGTTCGAGAGGTCGGGCTCGATCGTCACGTCACGCGCCGCGATCGGACCGGGGTGCACGACCCACTCACCGACCGTCGGCTCGTCGACCCGGACACCACGGGCGCGCAGGACGTCGATCGTCATCGCGATGTGCGGCATGCTCGGCAGGCGCTCGCCGACGTGGCGGAGGTGCAGGCCCTCGTCGAAGCGCGGTGCGGACAGCAGCAGGCCGGAGACGAACTGGGACGATGCCGAGGCGTCGATGTCGAGCGTGCCGCCGCGGACCGAGCCGGAGCCGACGAACGTGAAGGGCATCGCGCCCGCACCGTCGTCGGTGACGTCGACGCCGAGGTCCACGAGCGCTCGGATGATCGCCGCCATCGGGCGCTTGCGGGCGTAGGGGTCGCCGTCGATCGTGACGGGCCCCTCGGCCAGGGCTGCGAGGGGCGGCAGGAAGCGCATGACCGTGCCCGCGAGGCCGCAGTCCACGCGCGCGCCGCCGTGCAGGGCAGCGGGGGTCACCCGGAGGTCCGGACCGTACGGGTTCACCGGGTCGCCCGCGGCCGGATCGACCTCGTCGATGCCGACGCCGAGCTGTCGGAGCGCCGTCGTCATGAGTGCGGAGTCCCGTGAGTGCAGGGGCAGCCGGATGGTCGAGGGGCCGTCCGCGAGGGCCGCCAGGACGAGCTCACGGTTCGTCAGCGACTTCGACCCGGGCAGGGCGACGTCCCCGGCGAGCGGGCCCGGCGCGACGGGGGCGGTCCAGGGGCGGGAATGCGTCGTGGCTGCCATCGGTTCACCACACTACTGAACCCATCGGGAGGAGCACGGTGATCGCACTCGCACCGTCACGACCGGCCGCCGCGGACCTGCTGCCGTCGGCCGTCACGACGCTGGCCGAGCCGCAGGGCCCGGACATCCGCGTCCGCCTAGACTGGCGGGCGATGACGACCGACGAACCGCAGCACGCACCGGACGACCTGGTCGAGGAGACCGAGGCGCAGCTCGACGCCGTCGAGGACGAGGAACTCGTCGACGACGAACCCGTCGACGCGAAGACGGTGTCGGAGCACGAGCTGCGCCGGTTGTTCGAGGACCAGGCGCTGCCGTTCATGGACCAGCTCTACGGCGCCGCCATGCGGATGACCCGCAACCCCGCCGATGCGTCCGACCTCGTGCAGGAGACCTTCGTCAAGGCGTTCGCCGCCTTCCGACAGTTCCGCCAGGGCACGAACCTCAAGGCGTGGCTCTACCGGATCCTCACCAACACGTTCATCAACACGTACCGCAAGAACCAGCGGAACCCGTACCAGGGCACGATCGACGAGCTCGAGGACTGGCAGCTGGGCGGCGCGGAGAGCGTGACGCAGTCGATCTCGGCGCGGTCCGCCGAGGCGGACGCCATCGACCACCTGCCGTCCTCCGCCGTGAAGGACGCGCTGCAGGCCATCCCGGAGGACTTCCGCATGGCCGTCTACTTCGCCGATGTCGAAGGGTTCTCCTACCAGGAGATCGCCGACATCATGAAGACCCCCGTGGGGACGGTCATGAGCCGCCTCCACCGTGGGCGCCGGCTCCTGCGCGGACTGCTGGCGGACCACGCACGCGAGACCGGTGTCGTCCCGGACGCAGCGTCGACGGCGACGATGCGCGGACGAGGCCGAGGTGCAGGCACGCGGGCGGCCACGACGGCCGGTTCCCGCTCGACCCGGAAGGACGCACGATGAGCGGGTGCGACTGCTCGAAGGCGAAGGCGGAGCTCGAGGAGTTCCTCCACGACGAGCTCCGTCACGAGGACGCCGCGGACATCCGCGAGCACATGGACGGGTGCGAGGACTGCCTCACGGAGCACCGTGTCGGCGTGGTGCTCATGGAGACCGTCAAACGAGCGTGCCAGGAGACCGCCCCGGAGCGGCTCCGTGACGAGGTCCTCGCTCGACTCCGTGCGGTGCAGTCGACCCACTGACCCGACCCCGGCCGCGTCACACCACACGGTGGCGCCGTCGCGAGCGGGTAGGGTGCGGGCATGACCGACGCCGAGCCGATCAGCACCTGGACCGAACCCGACGTCGCCGCGGTGACCGACCTGATGCGCCTGCTCGGGCACCAGGTCGAGCCCGACGCCATGCGGTCGCGGCTCGAGCGCCTCACGTCCGAGGCGGGGCACCGCACCTGGGTCGTCCGCGGTGACGACGGTCGACCGATCGCGGTCGCCGGAGCGCAGGTCACGTGGACCTACGCCGGTGACGAGCCGACCGCGCAGCTCCTGCTGCTGGTCGTCGACCCCACGGCCAGGAGGCACGGCACCGGTTCCGCGCTCCTCGGCACCTTCGAGACGTGGGCGGCCGAGCAGGGCGCACGCCGACTGTCCGCCGTCAGTGCCGCGGCGACCGACAACGCGCACCGCTTCTACCAGCGCCGCGGCTACCACGAGGCCGGAGTCCGCTACACGAGGTTGGTCTAGCGAACGCTGTTGCATCCCTCGCGAACGTCGGAGCGCCTCGTGCTGGAGTCCATCGGACTTCTGCACGAGGCGCTTCCTGGTCGGCTCAGGCCGACGCGCTCAAGCGCTCAACGCGCGGTCGATGACGTCGGCGGCCTCCTGGGCGCTGCGCTTGGACGATCCCGTCGCCGGGGCCGCACTCGCGGTGCGCGCGGCGACCGACAGCGGGCGACCGTCCAGGTGCGGCGAGAGGTTCATGCACACGAACGGCCAGGCTCCCTGGTTCTCGGGCTCCTCCTGCGCGAACACGACCTCGGCCTGCGGGTAGCCCGACAGGACCTCGAGGATCCGGTCGAGCGGGAGCGGCGCGAGCTGCTCGAGCCGGACGAGTGCCACGTCGGTGACGCCGCGCTTCTCCGCCTCGGCCCGCAGGTCGTGGTGGATCTTGCCCGAGTGCAGCACGACCCGGCGCACCGAGCCGCGGTCGACGCCGTTCGCCTGCAGACGGTCGTCGTCCAGGACCTCCTCGAACGTCCCCGAGGTGAAGTCGGCGACCGCGCTCGTCGCCTGGCGCAGGCGGAGCATCGCCTTCGGCGAGAAGACGATGAGGGGCTTCTGCGGCTTCGCCCACGCCTGACGACGGAGCAGGTGGAAGTACGACGCCGGGGTCGACGGCCGGGCGACCACCATGTTGTCCTGCGCGCAGAGCTGCAGGTACCGCTCGATGCGACCGGAGGAGTGGTCCGGTCCCTGGCCCTCGTAACCGTGGGGAAGCAGCAGCACCAGGCCCGAGCGCTGGCCCCACTTCTGCTCGGCGGACGAGATGAACTCGTCGATCACGGTCTGGGCGCCGTTGGCGAAGTCGCCGAACTGCGCCTCCCAGAGCACGAGTGCTTCAGGTCGCTCGACCGAGTAGCCGTACTCGAACGCCATCGCCGCGTACTCGCTGAGCAGCGAGTCGTAGATGAAGAAGCGTGCCTGGTCCTCGGTCAGGTTGGCGAGCGGCAGCCACTCCTGGCCGTTCGTCCGGTCGTGGAACACCGCTTGGCGCTGCACGAAGGTGCCGCGGCGGGCGTCCTGCCCGGCGAGTCGGACGGGCTTGCCCTCCGTCAGGATCGAGCCGATGGCCATCAGCTCGGCCATCGCCCAGTCGATCCCGCCCGCTCGGGTCATCTCGCGGCGCTTGGTGAGGAGCTGCTGCAGCTTCGGGTGGATGGAGAAGCCCGACGGCGGGTTGCCGTGCGCGTCCCCGATGAGTTCGACGAGTTCCTGCGAGACGGCGGTGTCGTGCACCTCGAGCTCGGAGTCGTCGCGCTGCGCGGTGGGCCGCTCGAGCCCGTTCACGGCTCCGGAGTCACCCACCGCCGGCATCGTGCCGGTCTGCGCCTCGTGCGTCTCGGCGAAGGCGCGCTCCAGGCGGTCCTGGAAGTCGCGGTGCGCGTCGTCGTACTCCTGCTGCGTGATGTCACCACGGCCGACGAGGGCCTCGGTGTACAGGGTGCGGACGGAGCGCTTCGCCTCGATGAGGTTGTACATGAGCGGCTGCGTCATCGAGGGGTCGTCGCCCTCGTTGTGGCCGCGTCGGCGGTAGCAGACGAGGTCGATGACGACGTCGCGGTGGAACTCCTCGCGGTACGCGAACGCCAGGTCGGCGACGCGGGCCACGGCCTCCGGGTCGTCGCCGTTCACGTGGAAGACCGGCGCCTGGATCGTCTTCGCCACGTCGGTCGAGTACACCGACGTGCGAGCGGACTCCGGGGGCGTGGTGAACCCGACCTGGTTGTTGATGACGAGGTGCACGGTGCCGCCGGTGCGGTAGCCACGCAGCTGCGACATCTGCAGGGTCTCGACGACGACGCCCTGGCCCGCCATCGCGGCGTCGCCGTGCACGAGCACCGGGAGCGTGCCGAACGTGCCGGCGGGCTTCCGGTCCTGCTTGGCGCGGACGATGCCCTCGAGCACGCCGTCCACCGCCTCGAGGTGTGAGGGGTTCGCGGCGATCGTCACCGGGATGCGGGAGCCGTCGGACGCGCGGAACACGCCCTCGGTGCCGACGTGGTACTTGACGTCGCCCGAGCCCTGCCCGGAGACGGTACCCGGCAGCTGGGTGCCCTCGAACTCGCGGAAGATCTGGCCGTACGTCTTGCCGGCGATGTTCGTCAGCACGTTGAGGCGGCCGCGGTGGGCCATGCCGATCGCGACCTCGTCCAGCCCGGCACCGGCGGCGTGCTGGATGAGCGTGTCGAGGAACGCGATCGTCGACTCGCCGCCCTCGAGCGAGAAGCGCTTCTGACCGACGTACTTCGTCTGCAGGAAGGTCTCGAACGCCTCGGCCTCGTTGAGCTTGCCGAGGACACGGAGCTGCTCGTCCTTCGACGGCTTCGAGTACGGGATCTCGATGCGGTCCTGCACCCAGCGACGCTGCTCGGGGTCCTGGATGTGCATGTACTCGATGCCGACGGTGCGGCAGTAGGCGTCGCGGAGGATGCCGAGCACGTCGCGCAGCGGCGCGGTCGTCGTGCCCGCGAGGCCACCGGTGACGAACTCGCGGTCGAGGTCCCAGAAGGTCAGCCCGTGACTCTCGATCTCGAGGTCGGGGTGCGTGCGCTGCCGGTACTCGAGCGGGTCGATGTCCGCCATCAGGTGCCCGCGGACGCGGTAGCTGTTGATGAGCTCCTGCACGCGCGCGGTCTTGTTCACCCGGTGCGCCAGGTCGACGTTGATGTCGTTCGCCCACTGGATCGGCTTGTACGGGATCCGGAGCGCGGCGAAGATGTCGTCGTAGAAGCCGTGCTGGCCGATGAGGCGCTCGTGCACCTTCTTGAGGAACTCGCCCGAGCCGGCGCCCTGGATGACGCGGTGGTCGTAGGTGCTCGTCAGCGTGATCGTCTTGCCGACACCGAGCTCGACGAGGGTCTTCGGTGCCGAGCCCTGGAACTGCGCCGGGTACTCGAGCGCACCGGCGCCGATGATGCAGCCCTGGCCCTTGGTGAGGCGCGGGACCGAGTGGACGGTGCCGATGCCGCCCGGGTTCGTCAGGGAGATCGTCGTGCCCTGGAAGTCCGACGGGGTCAGCTTGTTGTCCCGGGCGCGCTTGACGACGTCCTCGTACACGGAGAGGAACTGCCCGAACGTCAGGGTCTCGGCCCGCTTGATGCTCGGGACGAGCAGGGACCGGGTGCCGTCCTTCTTCGGGACGTCGATCGCGATGCCGAGGTTGACGTGCGCCGGGGTCACCAGGAACGGCTTGCCGTCGCGCTCCTCGTAGGAGACGTTCTGGCTCGGGAACTCCTTGAGCGTCTGCACCATGGCCCAGCCGATGAGGTGCGTGAAGGAGATCTTGCCGCCGCGGGCGCGCCGCAGGTGGTTGTTGATGACGATGCGGTTGTCGATCATCAGCTTCGCCGGGATGGTCCGGACGCTCGTCGCGGTCGGGACGGTCAGCGACGCGTCCATGTTCGACGCGAGGGTCTTCGCCATGCCTCGCAGCGGGGTGGCGACGTCCTCGTGCGTCTCCTCGTGCTCGTCGGCTGCGTCGTTCGCCTCGGCGGGGATCGGCTGCGGCGACGGCTGGCGTGAGGTGGTCCGGGCCTGGAGCGGGGTCTTGGCCTCTCCGGTGGCGGGCTGCTGCGTGGAGGAGGGACCGGAGACGGCGGCGGGCTGACCGGCGGGGGCGTCCTGCGCGGCGGCGGCCTGCGCCGGAGCCGGGGTGCTCGAGTCGGTACCGGCCGGGGTGCTCGAGTCGGTACCGGCCGGGGTGCTCGAGTCGGTACCGGCCGGGGTGCTCGAGTCGGAAGCAGCTGCGTCGGCGTCCGTGCTGGTCGCCTGCGTCCGGTGGTAGCTCTCGAGGACGGGCCACCAGGCCTCGTCCACGCTGCTCTTGTCCACGACGAACTGCTCGTACAGCTCGTCCACCAGCCACTCGTTCGCCCCGAATTCGCCCGCGGTCTCGTCCGTTCCGGTCAGATGGCTCGACACAGCCGATCGCCCACTCTCCGTCGATTGATGCTCGTGTGTGTCGTGCAGGGCAACCCTGTCCCGCACGCCGTCAACCCTAGCCGCTCCTCCGTGGCCGTGAGGTGGGAGACGGCAGGCGAGTCGGGCCTGTCGGCCGGGTCCACGGGGCCGCCCGGCCGCCCCGCACACGACCCGCCGTACAGTTGTCCCATGAGGTTCTACGAGACGCGGCCGACCCACGACCTGACCTACTCCGACGTCTTCCTCGTCCCGAGTCGGTCGAGCGTGACGAGCCGCTTCGACGTGGACCTCGCGACGAACGACGGCACCGGCGCGACCATCCCGGTCGTCAGCGCGAACATGAACTCGGTCACGGGCCCGCGGCTCGCGGCGGCCCTCGCCCGTCGCGGTGGACTGGGCGTGCTGCCGCAGGACATGCACCTGCAGGACCTCGCCGAGGCGATCCGCTGGGTGAAGGCGCAGCCGGTCGAGTACGACTCCGCGATCGACCTCGGTGCCGACGCGACCGTCGCCGAGGCGCTCGAGCAGCTCCTGCCCGTCGAGGGTCGCGGCATCGTCGTGCGCGACGCGGCGGGGGAGTACCTCGGCTGCGTGCCCGCGACCCGCCTCGCCACCGCCGGCGCGGACGCCGTCCTCGGCGACCTGCTGCACGGCGCGACGGTCGCGATCGACGCGGAGGACGCCGGCACCCCGCGGCACGTGTACGACGTGCTCACCGCGGCGGGCGTCGACTTCGCCCCGGTGATGCGGCACGGCAAGGTCGTCGGCACCACGAGCCCGACCAGCGCCATCCGCTCCGACATCTACCGGCCGGCGGTCGACGGCTCAGGGCGCCTCCGCGTCGCGGCTGCCGTGGGCATCAACGGCGACGTCGCCGCGAAGGCCGCGGCCCTCGCCGACGCCGGGGTCGACGTGCTCGTGCTCGACACCGCGCACGGCCACCAGGAGGGCATGCTCCGTGCGCTCCGCGCCGTCTCGGCCCTGCAACTCGGCATCCCCCTCGTCGCCGGCAACGTCGTCACCGCCGACGCCGTCGCGCACCTGGTCGCCGCGGGGGCGTCGATCATCAAGGTCGGTGTCGGCCCCGGCGCGATGTGCACCACCCGCATGATGACGGCCGTGGGCCGCCCGCAGTTCTCCGCCGTGCTCGAGACCGCGGCGGCGGCGCGCTCCCTCGGCGCACACGTGTGGGCGGACGGCGGCGTCCGGTACCCGCGCGACGTCGCCCTCGCCCTGGCGGCCGGTGCGTCCGCCGTGATGATCGGCTCGTGGTTCGCCGGCACGCTCGAGGCACCCGGCGTCCTCCGCCGCGACGACGCCGGTCGGGCGTACAAGGAGAGCTGGGGCATGGCGTCGGCCAAGGCGGTCCGGGAGCGGTTCGAGCGCCTCGACCCGTACGAGCGCGCCCGCAAGGCGCTCTTCGCCGAGGGCATCTCGTCGTCGACCATCTACCTCGACCCGGAGCGCCCGAGCGTCGAGGACCTGCTCGACATGATCACGACCGGTCTCCGCAGCTCCGCCACGTACGCCGGTGCGACGAGCCTCACCGAGTTCGCCGACCGCGCGCTGGTCGGCATCCAGTCGGCCGCCGGGTACGAGGAGGGCAAGCCCCTCCCCGTCAGCTGGTAGCGCGCACCGCACCACGGACGGACGGGAGGCCCGGTACCAGCTGGTACCGGGCCTCCCGTCCGTCCCGGGGTCGCGTCAGCGGCGCCGGGTGGCGTCCTCGACGGTGCCGATGAGTTCCTCGAGGATGTCCTCGAGGAACAGCACGCCCGTCGTCCGGCCCTCGGCGTCGAACGCCCGCGCGACGTGACGACCGGCGCCTCGCATGGTCGCGAGCGCGTCCTCGAGGTCCATCTCCGTGTAGAGCGAGATGAGTTGCCGGATGCGCTTCGGCGGCACCGGGTCGTCGAACTCGTCCGGCCGCAGGTCGATGACGTCCTTGACGTGCACGTACCCGGTCGGGTCACCCGCGTCGTCGACGAGGACGTAGCGCGAGAACCCGCGCTGCGACACCATCCGCTCGACGTCCGCCGGGGTGGCGTCCTCGTGCAGCGTCACGAGCCCGGACATCGGCACGGCGACGTCCTTGACCTTCTTCTCCGTGAACTCGAACGCCATCCGGAGCGTGCCGGAGTCGTCGGCGAGGGTGCCCTCACGTCGCGACTGCTCGACGATCGTCTGGACCTCCTCGACGGTGTAGGCGCTGACGGCCTCGTCCTTGGGCTCGACCTTGAACAGCCGCAGGACGCCGTTCGCGACCGCGTTGAGGCCGACGACGACCCAGTGCAGGCCGTGGCCGATGTACCAGAGCGTCGGCACGAGGAGCAGTGCGGCACGGTCCGGCATCGAGAAGGAGATGTTCTTCGGGACCATCTCGCCGAACACGACGTGCAGGAACGACACGAGCAGCAGCGTGAACACGAACGCCACGACGCCGATGACCTCGGCGCTCCACCCGGTCAGGTGCAGCGGGACCTCGAGCAGGTGGTGGATGGCCGGCTCGGAGACGTTGAGGATGAGCAGCGAGCACACCGTGATGCCGAGCTGCGTGGTCGCGAGCATGCGGGTCGCGTGTTCCATCGCCCACAGGGTCATCTGTGCGGCGCGGGAGCCCTGCTCGGCACGGGGCTCGATCTGCGAGCGACGTGCCGAGATCACGGCGAACTCGGCGGCGACGAAGAACGCGTTGCCCCCGAGCAGGACGAACAGCCAGAAGATGCCCCACCAGTCGGAACTCATCGGTCGGCCTCCGCTGTGGTGATCGTCTTCGGGTCCGTCGTCCTCGTGCTGGTCGACGCCGTGGTGGCGGTGCTGCCGGTGGGGGAGTCGACCGGGTTCGGCGTGTACCGGATGCGGTCGATCCGGCGGCCGTCCAGACGCTCGACGCGGAACACGCCGGAGTCGATCGCGACCTCGTCACCCACCACGGGGAGGCGTCCGAGCTCCTGCATGAGGAACCCGCCGACGGTCTCGTACGGGCCGTCCTCGGGCACGGTGACGCTCGCACGGTCCTCGAGCTCGTCGGGACGGAGCAGTCCGGGGAAGGTCAGCCACCCGCGGCTCCGGACGACGTCGATGCGGGCGCGGTCGTGCTCGTCGGACACCTCGCCGACGATCTCCTCGATGAGGTCCTCGAGCGTGACGACCCCGGCGGTGCCGCCGTACTCGTCCACGACGATGACCATCTGGTACCCGCGGCCGCGGACCTCGGTCAGCAGCGTGTCGCCGGGCATGGTCTCGGGGACCCGCTCGGCGTCGGTCATGAGCGCGCCGACCGGCACCTCGGCGCGCTTCTCGCGCGGGACCGAGACGGCCTGCTTGACGTGCACGAGTCCGACGACGTCGTCCGCGTCCTCCTCGATCACCGGGAAGCGGCTGAAGCCGGTGCGGCGGGCGAGGGCGATGACGGCGTCGGCGCTGTCGGACACGCGGATCGTCGACAGGCGCGGGCGCGGGGTCATCACGTCGCTCGCGTTGAGTTCGGAGAACGCCAGCGTCCGTTCGAGGAGCGTCGCGGTGTCCTGTTCGAGCGAGCCCTCGGACGCCGAGCGGCGGAGCAGCGAGGTGAGTTCCTCGGCGCTCCGTGCCCCGGACAGTTCCTCCTGCGGCTCGATGCCCATCGACCGCAGCACGGCGTTGGCGGTGCCGTTGAGGAGGGCGACCGCCGGCTTGAACACGGTCGTGAACCCGACCTGCAGCGGCACGACGAGCTTCGCGGTCTGCAGGGGCAGCGCGAGCGCGAAGTTCTTCGGCACGAGCTCACCGAGGATCATCGACAGCAGGGTCGCGATGACGAGGGCGACGATCGACCCGACCGTCTCGACGATGCTCTCGGGCAGGTTCATCGCGAGGAACGGGGCCTCGAGCAGCGTCGCGATCGACGGCTCGAGCAGGTACCCGGTCAGCAGTGTCGTCAGGGTGATGCCGAGCTGGGCGCTGGACAGGTGGGTCGAGGTGACCTTGAGCGCGCCGATGACGGGGCTCAGGCCGGACTCACCGCGGTCCCGGCGGGCTTCGACATCGGCGCGGTCGAGGTTGACGAGCGCGAACTCGGAGGCGACGAAGACGCCGGTGCCGAGCGTCAGCAGGATGCCGCCGATCAGCATGACGATGTCGACGGGACTCACGAGGCGCACCCCGGAGTCGGGCAGCTCACTGTGTGAGCGGCGGGCATGTGATGGTCAGTGCAACTAGGAGGGTCGTCCACAATGAGGGAATCGTACCGGGCACTCGCTCGGAGGAGCCGAGGAGGCGTCGCGTCGGTGCGCCGGGCCTCCCGGCCGATCCCGGCCCGCCGTCACTCCGTCGGCCCCGTCACGCCGTCGGGGCGGCGAGCTCCTCGAGCGCCGACCGCAGGGCCGCCGCCGAGGTGAAGTGCACGCCCACCGCACCGACCGCCTCGGCTCCGGCGGCGTTCTCGACCCGGTTGTCGACGAACACCATCGCGGCCGGCTCGATGCCGAGGCGGTCGCAGGTGGTGCGGTAGATCGACGCGTCCGGCTTGAGGACGTGCTCCTCGGCGCTCACCACGACGGTCTCGAACATCGAGCCCATCGGCGAGTACCGGTACGGGTCGCCGAAGTCGAAGCCCGCGTTCGAGAGGAGCGCCAGGCGGGTGCCGGCGTCGTGCAGCTCCTCGACGAGGGCCAGGACCTCGGGGTCGACCTCGAACCACCCGGTGTAGTCGAGCGCCCAGAACCGGTGGATCTCGGTCACCGACCACGACCGGCCGGTGCGCTCACCGATCGTCCGCCAGTAGGCGAGCACGGAGAGGTCGCCGCGGTCCAGGTCATGCCGGAGCTCCTGGTAGACGGGGAACAGCTCGTCGGCGTCGAGTCCCGTCGCCTCGAGCAGAGCTGCGCGGGCGGCGTGCGGGGTGCGGCTGATCACCTCGCCGTAGTCGAAGACGACGACACGGCCGGGCAGGAACAGGCTCATGCTCGTCACCGTACCGTGGGGACGATGAACGACTTCGTGACCGTCCGTCCCGCCGACGCCGCTGCCTGGATCACCGTCCCGACGGGTGACACCTCGAAGTACCGGCGCGGGGTCCTCGGGGTCGCCACCGGTTCCGCCGCGTACCCGGGTGCTGCGGTGATGGGCGTCGACGCCGCGGTGCACACCGGGCTCGGCATGGTCCGGTACGTCGGACCCGACCGCGCCGCCGACTTCGTGCTCGCCCGCCGTCCGGAGATCGTCGCCGGGGTCGGCCGCGTGCAGGCGTGGCTCGTCGGGTCGGGCATCTCGGCGACCTCCCTGGACGAGTTGGACGCGACGACCCGCGACGGGTTCCGGCACGCCTCCGACGACGGGGTCCCGGTCGTCGTCGACGCCGGCGCGATCCCGCTCGTCGACCTCGGGCTGCTCGCGGTCCTCACCCCGCACGCCGGGGAGGCCGCGTCACTGCTCGGCGTGTCCCGCGACGAGGTCGAGGTCGATCCGCAGCGTGCCGCCCTCCGTGCCGCCGAGCAGACGGGGAGCGTCGTGCTCCTCAAGGGCGCGGACACCCACGTCGTCACACCCGACGGCGGCGTCCGGTTGGTCGCGTCCTCGGCGACGCCGTGGCTCGCCGCCGCGGGTGCCGGGGACGTCCTCGGCGGGGTGCTCGGTGCCCTGGTGGCGGCGCGGGCCGGATCATCCGAGGTCGGCCCGGAGGAGCTGGCGCACCTCGCGGCGGCGGCAGCGGTCGTGCACGGGGTCGCGGCCCGACGTGCCTCCCGGGGCGGGCCGTTCCCGATGACGGGACTCGTGGAGCAGCTGCCGGGCGTGGTGCGGGACCTCGCGGTGCACGGGGACGCCGAGGCGGACTGACGGACCGACGGGAGACGCGGTGCCGGCCGGTGCCGCGCCTCCTGACCGTCAGGTGGTCGTGTCGCGATCGCCGGGGGTGACGGTCAGGACGCCGGTGTGGCGTGCACGAGGAACTCGACCGCACCCGCGTCGTCGACCTTGACGAACCCGAGGTTCGGTGCCTGCACCGAGTAGTCCGAGAACGTGATCGGGATCGTGCCGGAGACGTCCACGCCGTCGCCGCTGAGCCCGACCTGCAGCGTCGCGGTGACCGGCTTCGTGACGCCGTGCAGATCGAGCGTGCCGGTGGCCTGTACCTCGGTGGTCGCGTCGCCCGACGGGACCGCGTCCTCGATCGGCTCCGTGAGCGTGAAGGTGGCGGTCGGGAACGCCTGGGTGTCGAGCGCCGAGTCGCGGAAGTACGAGTCGCGCTGCTCCGAGTCGGTGGCGACGTCGCCGACCTGCACCGTGATCGTGGCCGCGCTGATCGTCGTCCCGTCGACGGTCGCCGTGCCGGTGACGCTCGACGTACGGCCCGTGACGGTGACGTCGGAGCCGTTCAGGACCTCGTGCACGCGGTAGCCCGCCTCGGACCCCTCGCCGATCGTCCACTCGCCGGACAGGTGCTGCGGCTCGAGGGTGGAGGGGGCACGGGTGGCGGCGACGGTGGGCGTGGCGGAGGCCTTCGCGTTCTCGGTCGACGTGTACGCGCGGGTGCCGACGACGACCGCGACGACCGCGACGACCAGGACGACGACGGCGATGACGAGCCACGTCAGGAGGCGGCGGCGGGGCGTGGGACGGTCCGGTACTGAGGTCACAGGAGGACGGTGACACGTCACTCTCGGGATCGGCTGTGGATCCGGGTCGCCCGTGGTGTTCCGGGGTGGCAGCGGCGGCGGGGCGCCAGCGTTGTGGACGGCGGAGGTCGGCCGCGCTCGACTCGGTACGCTCGTCCGGTGCGCAGGAACCCGTGGCCGGAGATCGTCGCGTTCGTGGTCGCGTTCGCCGCGGTGCACGCGCTGCTCTGGACCCTGACCCTCGTCGTCCCGAACCAGCCGATCGGCGACGTGACGATCACGTACCGTCGCTGGATCGAGTCCGGGCACGCCTCGCACTTCTGGGTGGGGATCGACGCTGCCTGGGTGTACCCGATCCTGGCGATCGTGCCGATGGCGGCCGCGTCGCTCGGCGGGACCGCGGCGATCGGCACCGGTTGGCTGCTGCTCATGGTGCTGCTGCACGCGGTCGTCTGCGCGGTGCTCTGGCGCTACCGGGCGTTCGGCGTCCGGGTCGTCTGGTGGTGGCTGGCGTTCCTGCTCGCGCTCGGGCCGATCGCCCTCGGACGCGTCGACACCGTCGCCACCACGGTGGCACTGGTCGGCGTCGCGTTCGTCGCGGCCCGTCCGGGGATCGCCGCCGCGGTGTTCACCGTCGCCGCGTGGGTCAAGGTCTGGCCGGCGGCGCTCGTCGGCGTGCTCGTCGTCCTCCGTCGCGGGCGTCGTGTCGAGGTGGTCGCCGGAGCACTCACGGTCACCGCGCTCGTGGTGCTCGTGGACGTGCTGTTCGGCGGCGCCGCGCACCTGTTCTCGTTCATCGGCGAACAGACCGGGCGCGGCCTGCAGATCGAGTCACCGCTCGCGACGCCGTACCTGTGGGCGGCAGCGGCCCGGGTGCCGGGCGCCGCGGTGTTCTACGACCAGGAGATCCTGACCTTCGAGGTGTCCGGCGCCGGGACGGAGGTCGTCGCAGCGCTCTCGACCCCGCTCATGGCGGTCGTCGTCGTGGTGGGCGTCGTCCTCGCCCTGCTCGCCGTCCGCACCGGAGCGCAGCGGGTACGGGTCGCACCGGTCCTCGCGCTGTTGTTCGTCGCGGCGCTCATCGCGACGAACAAGGTCGGGTCGCCGCAGTACATCGGCTGGTTCGCCGTGCCGGTAGTCTGGGGCCTCGTCGCCGGGCGCGCCAGTGCCTGGCGCTTCCTGCCGGTCGCCGGGGCGATGCTGCCGATGGCGTTCCTCACGCAGCTCGTCTACCCGGCGTACTACGACCAGGTGCTCGGCGTGCAGCCGTGGATCCTCGTCGTGCTGTCGCTGCGGAACCTGCTGGAGGTCGCGGTGCTCGTCTGGACGATCGTCGTCCTGGTCCGGATGTGGCGGGACGGGATCGAGCCACGGGCCTCCCGTCCGGCAGCCGGAGCCGCGCACGCGGACCGCGAGCGGGGCAGGATGGGCGCATGATCGTCGCATTCTCCATCGCCCCGTCCGGCGGACCCGCTGCGACCGAGGACGGCTCCGTGCACGACGCCGTCGCCGCGGCCGTCCGGGTGGTCCGCGAGTCCGGACTGCCGAACCGCACCTCGTCGATGTTCACCGAGATCGAGGGGGAGTGGGACGAGGTGTTCGACGTCGTCAAGCGGGCGACCGAGGCCGTCGCGCCGTTCGGCACTCGCATCTCACTCGTGCTCAAGGCGGACATCCGGCCGGGGCACACGGGGGAGATCGACGGGAAGCTCGAGCGGCTCGAGGCGGCGCTCGGGGACTGAGCGGCGACCGGTCAGCGACTCATCGACGAATCGCGTGTGAAGACGTAGTCCGGGCGGGGTGCATCGAGCGTGTAGGTGTAGAAGCCCAGGCTGCCCGAGTAGACCTTCGTTCCGCACGCGATCGACGCCGGGATGTCGTGTGCGGTGTAGGTGTGGTCGTCTGCGACCTCGAACCGCGCAGCCGCGGCCCCGCTCGCCGTCTGCAGCCGCCACGTCCCGACGTAGTCCTGGGGCCCGGGCTTCGCTGGCAGGGTGCAGCCGGTCAACGCCACGGTCATCGCCGCCAGCAGTCCGGTGATCCCCGCACGACGTCCTGTCACCACCGCGCTTCTTCTTTCCATCTGAACCATTCGGGGACCCGCGAGAACGGACCGTGGCCGCCGGCTGCCCCGGTGCAGGGCGTGGCCGCGACCATGGACAGGATCACCATCGCGGCGACTCGCAGCGCGGCTGCCGTTGAACGTCACCTGTGATGACATTCGGCGGTCCAGTTCGCAGTCAAGTCGAAGACGTCCTGTAGAACACGTAGTCAGGTCGTGGTGCCTCGACTGATCGCACGAAGAAGCCGAGGTGGTCGCCATCGCGGACAGCCCTGCGCACGAGGAAGTCGTTGTACTCCAGCCAGAGTTCGCGTGGGTTCCCGTCCGCCAGTCGCCATGTCCCGGAGAAACTCACCGAAGGGCTACCACCTCGGCACCCGGGAGGGCTTCCGGCGGCGATCTGGAGCCGACAGGCGAGCGCTCGCGGCAGATCCTCTGCGGTGTACGTGTGGTCCTCCCCGAGGGTGACGCGCGCTGGTGATTCCCCGTTCTCGGCCTGTAGCTGCCAGGAGCCCACGTAGTCCTCCGGCGCGGGCTGCGATTCTACCGTGCACCCGGTCAGGGACACGATGAGTGATGGGAACAGCACCACCCGCGCCGCTCGACGCCAGTTCACCATTGCACTTCCTCTTTCCAAGTGAACCGCTCGGCCTTCCGCTCTGCGCGCCAGCACGCGATCACGCCAAGCACGTGCGTCGCGGCGATGAGCGTTCTCTTCGCGCGCGGCCTCGCTCAGTCGCCGGATTCCCTGTGCGATCTCTCCGAGCTTGGTGGTGAGTTCGCGCGAGTCCTCCTGCGCGATGGCGGCGTTCGCCCGGAACGTCTCCGCGAAATCGCCCGCGAAGTCCGTGCCACCGAGCAGGACCAGGGCAGCTCGTGACGACGAGTCGAAGGCGACCGCGGACTGCGCGGCGTCACAGGCCCGTGCGACCGAGTCGGCATCGGCGAAGTCGTACGTGAGGTCGGGCAATGCGAATGCCGACAGGTCTGTTGGGGCAGTCACCGTTGTGTTCCCCCCATGGAAAGCGGCGTGTCCCCTGAACTTAACGCAGCCGTGACGACACCGTCTCGCGAGAACCGATCGCACAGGGGATGACCAGCCCGGTGTGCGGCCGGTGCGCACCCGCCCGACACGCCGCCGACGTTCCTGCGATGTCGGCGGTGGGGTGTGTGCTGGTTCCATCAGCCGGTGCACGAGCACCGACACCCACGACGGAAGGAGCCCGCTCATGATGCATGGCGGTTGGTGCCCGGACTGCGACCTCCCCTCGGTCGTCATCGACTCCTCCGACGACGGCCAGCACGCCTGGGCGAGCTGCTCCGAGTGCGGCAGTGGGTGGATACACCGCGACGAACTGCCGGAGGCGCGGAGCTCGACTGCGCGTCGTGCCGAGCAGACGGCGGAGCAGCGCGCGGCCTGAGCGCTGCGACGCCCGTAGGGGGCGACACGATGAACGCGGTCGCGCCGACGGGGAATTCCGGTGCGCACGATTGCGTTCGTCGTCCTGGAAGCGGCGCGTAGGACGTGCTCGTCGAATCGATTCGTGCTACTTCTTTCGTCGCCGGTTGGAGCGGTCTACACTGGCCCGGCACCCGAACACGGCGTGCTCGGCCCCACCGCGCCCGTCTCGATCGTGCTCGCCCCCGCCATGCTCGTCCCCACCGTGCTCCGGCACGAGAACAGGTCCCATGTCGCAGCTCACGCCAGCCCGCCGCACGCTCGCCATCCTCGCCCTCGCGCTCGGTGGCTTCGCCATCGGCACGACGGAGTTCGTCGCGATGGGTCTGCTGCCGAACATCGCCGAGGCGCTCCTGCCCGGGCAGTACGCGGCCGACCCGGAGAGCGGCGTCGCGCACGCGGGATGGCTCGTCAGCGCGTACGCGCTCGGCGTGGTCGTCGGAGCGCCGACGATCGCCGCGATGTCGGCCAGGTTCCCCCGCAAGGGCTTGCTCATGGTGCTGCTGATCGGGTTCGCGGTCGCGACGGTCGCCAGTGCGGTGTTGCCGTCCTTCGGGCTCGTCGTCGTCGCACGCTTGGTCGCCGGACTCCCGCACGGCGCGTACTTCGGCATCGCCTCGATCGTCGCCGGCGACATCATGGGGCCGGGGAAGCGCGGCAAGGGCATCGCGCTCGTGCTCCTCGGCCTCTCCGTCGCGAACGTCGTCGGCGTCCCCGCGGTCACGTGGATCGGGCAGGTCGCGAGCTGGCGGGTCGCCTACGGCGTCGTCGCCGCCCTGTTCGCCCTGACCTTCCTCGCGGTCTCCGCGTTCGTCCCCCGCAGCGCGCGGGACCTCCACGCGACCATCGGCCGCGAGCTCCGGGTCTTCCGCCTGCCGCAGGCCTGGATCGTGATGAGCCTGGGCGCGGTCGGGTTCGGCGGGTTCTTCGCCGTCTACTCGTACATCTCGCCGCTCGTGCAGAACGTCACCGGGCTGTCGGAGTCCACCGTTCCCCTGGTGCTCGTCGTCGTCGGGCTGGGGATGGTCGTCGGCGGGCTGCTCGGCGGGTTCCTGGCCGACCACAGCGTGAAGGCCACCATCTTCGTCGGGCTGTTCGCGCTGATCGGCGCGCTGCTCGTGACGGTGCTCACCGCGCAGTGGGTCGTCGGGCTCTTCGTCGGCGCGTTCCTGCTCGGTGCGACCTCGTCCGCGATCCCGCCGGCGGTGCAGTCCCGCCTGATGGACATCGCCGGCGACGCCCGGACCATCGCGGCAGCACTCAACCACTCGGCGTTCAACCTCGGCAACTCGCTCGGAGCGGCCCTCGGCGGGGCGGTCATCGCGGCCGGCTTCGGGTTCCTCGCGCCGGGGTGGCTCGGCATCGGTCTGGCGCTGCTCGGCGTCGTCGTCGCGGTGATCAGCTACGCGGTGGAGGGCCGCTCGAAGCGTCGCGCAGCGGCGCTGCGGACGGCGGGCGCGAGCACCGGCCCGATCCGCGAGGTCGTGTCCACGCACTGACGCGTCCCCGGCCCGGCGTTCGCCGGACGTGACCGGGCGCGCTCACCCGTGCCGCGCCTCCCGAGTGCGGAGCGCTTCGACGCGCCCGGCTGCGCTCGTCGCGGTTCCACGACGCGCCGCGCGCGCACCGTCCCGGTTCCACGACTGCGGCATCTCGACGCTCGAGATGCCGCAATTCGGGAACCTGGCGGGGCGGGCGAGGCCGGGCGGGGCAGGGCGAGCCGAGCCGCCGCCGCCCGCGCGCGACCCCTACAGCCCGTGCGGGGTGCCGTCCTGGACGATGATGCCGTCGGTGATCGCCCGCTTCCGGAGCGCGACCTTCGTGCCCACGTCGAAGCCGGCGACCCGGTACTTCTCGCGGATGCGCTTGAGGTAGCTCTTCGCGGTCTCCTCGGAGATGCCGAGTTGGTACGCCACGCTCTTCACGGGCTCCCCACCGCCGTAGAGCGCCATCACACGACGCTCCTGCGCGCTGAGCTTCGGGACGCCACCGACGTCACCGGAGTTGATGGCGAGGTCGAGTTCGGCGGAGACGTACTGCTCGCCCCGCTGTGCCGACCGGATCGCCTCGACGATCATGGCCGCGTCCTCGCTCTTGACGAGGTAGCCGAGGGCACCGGCACCGAGTGCCTCGCGGACGACGTTGGGCTCCGAGTACGTGCTCATCACGACGGTCTTCACGCCGGCGGTCTTCAGCGTCGAGATCTTCAGCGACACCGGGATGGAGTCCTTGAGGTCGAGGTCGAGCAGCACGACGTCGACCGGGAACCCCGGGCTGGTGAGCAGCTCGGGCCACGTGGTGACCGCGGTGACCATCTGGATGTCGTCCGCGGCGTTGCGGATCCACTCGGTCAGGGCGCTGAGGAGCATCCGGTGGTCGTCGACGAGTGCGAGTCTGATCGGTTCCGCTGGAGTCGCCATGCTCGGCGTCCTTTCTCGTGGTGTCCGTCCGGGGCCTGCCGATCCTAGGAGGGTCGGTGGTCCGGTCTGGGGAGGCTGGCCTGGTTGTCCGCTTGACGCACGTCGTCGGTGCCGGGAGGCGCGGGGTGCGTCACATCTGCGGGTGCCGGTCGACGACGCAGTGCGCGGTGACGTGGAGCACGCCGTCCCGCACGCTGTCGGTGTACGGGCCGATGCGTTGGAGGGCGGCCCACGCTGCGGGCCCGAGGCGCCGACGGGGGACCCCGCGGGACTCGATCACGACGGGGACGTCCATCCGGTCGTCGCTGACCGGGTGACCGTCGGTCCCGACCGGCCCGAGGGTGACCGAGACGACGGGGGAGCCGGGCTGCTGGCTCCGGCCGTCGCCGACCATCTGCCAGAGGGCCTGGAGCAGACCGTCGCGCTGCGCCGGGGACAGGTGTCCGGCGAGGGCGCCCGGGTCGGCGACGGCGACGGCCCGTCCGAGCCGGTCCGACTCGGTGATGGCGTGGTACAGCCACGTCTCGCGACGCCCCTCGATGAGGTGCAGGCGGAGTTCGGTCGCGAGGGAGGCGGCGACGGAAGCGGACGCGTCGGACAGCGGCAGCGGGTCGGAGCCGTTCGCGACCGCGTCGAGGAGCTTCTCGGCGGCGAGGTCGAGTCGGGCGAGTTCGTCCGACGCGAGCATCCCGACGGCGAACTGCGGGGCGCCGACGTTGCTCTGCACGAGCACCCGGTCGAGTTCGCGCTGCACGAGCTGGCGGAACCGGTGCACGACGAAGAGCGCGATCGACGGCGGCACGACCGTCACGGACAGGAGGGTCACGAGGCCGGGGAGCGTCTCGGGGCTGATCGGGGTGGAGACCACCGCGTAGACGACGAAGGCCAGACCGAGGGCGACGATCGCCGCGATGACCTCGCGCGCGGGTCGGAGGGTCGTGATCGGCAGGAGGGCGAAACCGGCCGCCATCGAGGCGGTCGAGGTGTGCCCGACGTCGTGCTGGGACCAGATCCCGATGAAGTCGAGCGCGACGACGCCGGCGAGCACGACGCAGATGAGACCGAACGCCAGGCCGGTCAGCCGCTCGCCGTAGGTGAGGACGATGCCGATGACGCAGGTGGCCGCGGCGACGAAGAGGAGCCACGCGCTGGCGGTGAACCAGGGGTTGCCGTAGTCGTCCCAGTGCGCGAGGAAGAACACGATGCCGCCGAGCGCCTCGAGGCCGGTCAGGACGGCCGCACCGAGCCCGAGGTGTCCGGCTCCGAGGGACGCGCCGGGCTGGGCCGCCTGGCGGAGGGAGCGGGCGCCGGTCGACGTTGAGGGGAGACCGCGGGCCTGCCGACGCTCGGTGCCCCGGTACCGCTCACGGGCCTCCCGGCGGGTGCGGGGCGCGCTCGGTTCGCCGGGGAGGCCGCGGCTCATCGTGTCCTCGGGGATGCGGCTCACCGTGGTGCCTCCAGCACGACCGTGGTGCCGGAGCCCGGCGCGGAGAAGAGCCGGGCGTCGCCGCCGACCTCGCGCAGGCGGTTCACGACGCTCTCCTTGAAGCCGAGTCGTTCGGAGCTGACGGAGTCGAGCTCGAAGCCGACGCCGGAGTCGGTGACCATCGCGCGGACCATCGCCTCGTCGTGCACGATCGTGACGTGCGCCTCGGGGACCCCGGCGTGCCGACGGACGTTCTCGAGGCACTCGCCGAGCGCGAGCAGGAACGCGTCGAGGACGTGCGTCGGCAGGAGGACCTGCCCGGTGCCGTGCCAGGCGACCTCGAGTCCCATCCGACCGAACCGCTGCTTCACCGACTCGAGGGTCTGACCGAGGGGGGACTCCTCGGTGCGGGTGAGCGAGTAGTCGCCGGACTGCTGCGGCTGCGGCGTCGCGCCGAGGCGGAGGTGACGGAGGAGCCGGGCGTCCTCGGCGGCTTGCTCGCGCATGGCCTGCTCGGACACGCCCACACCGGAGTGGGCGAGGAGGGTCAGGGTCGCCAGGACGGTGTCGTGCAGGAGTCGTGCTCCTTGCCGACGCTGCGCCTCGGTCTCGCTGGCCTGCCGTTCGGCGCGGTGTGCCGTCCCGATCGTGTAGATGCGTCGGGCCACGCGCGGGATGCTCCGGCTGATCCACACGGCGATGACCGCGACGAGGACCCAGCCGAGCAGCACACCGCTGACGGGCAGGGAGAGGACGGTGCCGCTCGCCCAGGACATCAGGGCGACGGAGACGACGCCGGCGGACGCCGCGATGCCGAGGCCCACGGGGTGCCCGCGTTGCGCCATGAGGAGGGAGGCCAGGCCGCCGCCGGCGAGCGGCACGAGCGCACTCGCGATGAGTGCCCGGTCCTCCGGGGCGACGGCGGTGGCGAGGACCGCGACGGCGCCGAGGCCGCTCAGCACCGTGAGGGCGGTCCACCAGGTCGACCCGTTCCACCCGAAGGCGACGAGTGCACCGACCATGACGGCGATGCACGTGAACCCGACGACGAGCGGCAGGACGGGTACGGCGAGCGACGTGGCCACGCCCACGACGCTCACGAGCGCGCAGACGATGCCCACGACACGCGTCGTCGACCGGAGGAGGCGGTCGCGTTCCTGCGCGAGGAGTTCCATCGTTGGTCCTGGCTGTTCCTGGTTCGGGAGAGCTGGTTGGTCTTGGGAAACCGAGCACTGGTCGAGACCGTGCACTCTGCATCATTCCACGGGCGACACCCGTTGTGGGGCCTTCGGCGCGCGGGGGTCGACGGATCGGTCTGCGGGTGTCCCGTCTTCCGGGGACACGGTTGCCCCCCGATCAGTCGAGCAGGCGCCGCAGGTGTGCCCCGACGGCCTCGTGTTCGATCAGGAACCCGTCGTGACCGAACTCGCTCGTGATCACCGCGGCCCGGTCGCCATCCAGCGTGTCGGGCACTCCGGCGGCGATGCGGTGCTGGTCCTCGACCGGGAACAGCCGGTCGCTCGAGACGCCGACGACGAGGGTCCTGGCGGTCACGCGGGCGAGCGCCTGAGCCACCCCGCCGCGGCCGGCTCCGACGTCGTGTGAGTCCATCGCATGGGTGAGGGCGACGTACGAGGCCGCGTCGAAGCGGCGGGTGAACTTGTTGCCGTGGAAGTCCAGGTAGCTCTCCACCGAGAAACGACCGTCGTCGCCGAGCGGGGAGACGTCGCTCTGCCACGACCGGGCGAACCGACCGTTCAGCTCGTCGGAGGCCCGGTAGGTCATCATCGCCATCCGCCGCGCGAGGGCGAGCCCACGGTGCGGCCCCTCGCCGGGTTCGGCGTCGTGGTGGTCACCGCCGGCGAACCCGGGGTCCATCTGGATCGCGGCACGCTGCAGGGAGTTCGCTGCGATCTGGTCCGCCGTGGTCTGCGCCGTGGTCGCGAGCACCGCCACCCGTGCGACCCGCTCCGGCGCGGTGACGGCGAGTTCGAGAGCGTGCATGCCGCCCATCGAGCCGCCGACGACGGCAGCGAACCGGTCGATCCCGAGTCGGTCCGCCAACCGGACCTGGGTCGCCACCTGGTCGCGGACAGTGACGAACGGGAAGCGGGAGCCCCACTCCACGCCGTCCGGAGCCAGCGATGACGGTCCGGTGGTGCCCTGGCAGCCACCGAGCATGTTCGGCGCGACGACGAACCACCGGTCGGTGTCGATCGCGCGACCGGGGCCGACGACGTCGCCCCACCAACCGGCGGTGCGGTGCCCGGGGCCGGCCGGACCGGTGACGTGGGAGTCACCGGTGAGCGCGTGGAACACCAGGACGGCGTTGTCCCGGGCGGGGGAGAGCGTCCCCCAGGTCTCGTAGGCCACGCGGACGGCGGGGATGAGCCCGCCGCGGACGGACTGCTCGCCGAGGTCCTCGAAGCGTCGAGCCCCGGGCGGGTCACCCGGTCGCCACGCACCCGTCACGGGTGGTTTGCCGAGCGTGCGGAGCTCGGCACCCGGCACCAGGGTGGACGGCACGGAGTCCTCGGGGGTCGTCTGCCAGTCCATCGTGCGTCCAGTCTGCCGGGAGGCCCGCCGCACCGCCGCCGTGTTACGTCGCGACGGCCCGCAGAACGCGCCGTGGACGGGTCCGCGCGACGGGGTACCGCTGCGGGGACCCGCCCACGTCGCGTCGTGCCGGGGTCAGGCGCGCAGGCCCGCCTGGGCGACGGCTCGCGCTGCGGCGAGCCCGGCCTCGAGGTCGGCCTTGAGGTCCTCGACGTTCTCGATGCCGACCGACAGGCGCACCAGGCCCGGGGTGACCCCGGTGGTGAGCTGCTGCTCGGGGGTCAGCTGCGAGTGGGTCGTGGACGCCGGGTGGATCACGAGCGAGCGGACGTCGCCGATGTTCGCCAGGTGCGAGAACAGCTGCAGCTCGTCCACCAGCGCACGTCCCGCGTCGACACCGCCCTTGAGTTCGAACGACAGCACCGCACCGACACCGCGCGGGGCGTACTTCGTCGCCGCCGGGTACCACGGGCTCGTCGGCAGGCCCGCGTAGGCCACCGTGGCGACGTCCGGGTGTCGGTCGAGCCACTCCGCGATCTCCTGCGCGTTCGACACGTGTCGCTCGATGCGCAGGCTCAACGTCTCGATGCCCTGCAGCAGCGCGAACGCCGTGTCGGGGGAGTTCGACGCCCCGAGGTCGCGGAGCAGCTGCACCCGCGCCTTGACGATGTAGGCCAGGGCGTCGCCGACGGCCTGCGAGAAGACCGCCCCGTGGTACGACGGGTCCGGCGTGCTGAACTCCGGGAACCGCTCGGCGTGCTCCGACCAGGCGAAGGTGCCGCCGTCGACGATGACCCCACCGATGACGGTGCCGTGCCCGCCCAGGAACTTCGTCGCCGAGTGCACGACGATGTCCGCCCCGTGCTCGAACGGACGGATCAGGTACGGCGTGGCGATCGTGTTGTCGACGATGAGCGGGACGCCGGACTCGTGTGCGACGCCGGCGACGGTCTCGATGTCGAGCACGTTGATGCGCGGGTTGCCGATCGTCTCGGCGAAGAACAGCTTCGTGTTCGGACGGACCGCGCGACGCCACTCCTCGGGGTCGTCCTGGTCCTCGACGAACGTGGTCTCGATGCCGAGCTTGGCGAGCGTGTACTTGAACAGGTTGTACGTCCCGCCGTAGATCGACGACGACGACACGATGTGGTCACCGGCCCCGGCGATGTTGAGCACGGCGTAGGTCTCCGCCGCCTGGCCGCTCGACACCAGCAGCGCCCCGGTGCCGCCCTCGAGTGCGGCGATGCGCTGCTCGACGACGTCGTTCGTCGGGTTCATGATCCGCGAGTAGATGTTGCCCGGCTGCGCCAGCGCGAACAGGTCCCGCGCGTGGTCCGAGTTCTCGAACACGTACGAGGTCGTCTTGTAGATCGGGGTCGCCCGGGCACCCGTCGTCGGGTCCGGAGCGGCACCCGCGTGCACCTGCGTGGTCTCGAACCGCCAGGCGGCTGCGTCGTTCGTGGTCATCGGGAGCTCCTCTTCCGTCACCGTGGTCGTCGGGTCGACACGGGTGCATCGACACGGGCGCGGTGTCGGGAGGACCGCCGCGTCTGTCCGTCGCCCGTCACGCTACGCAGGTGGCCGGGCGGGCACCAGCGCGCCCGTCGTCGGACGTAACGCGCAGCGGGGACGGCGGACGGGCCTCCCGTCGGACCGGGACGCCGTCAGCGTGCGCTGGTGACCGACCGACCCTGGTCGACGAAGAAGTCCGAGTACCGCATCGGGGACAGCGGCGGCAACGGGATCGGCATCGCCTGTCGGACGGACATGCGGTGTCGGACGAGGGAGTCGATGCGAGCCGGTGGGACGTCGGGCTCGGACCGGTACGTGCTCATGGGGTTCCTCGGCCGCCGGCCGCACGGGCAGCCGACGGAGGTCGGCGTGTCGAACCGGAGCGTGTCGGCGGTGACACGACGCTACGACGGGCACCGTCACCCCGTCAGGGGCTTGACAGCACAGCCCGAGTGCGGCATGCGACGGTTCATCCGGGTCGGGCCGGGAAACGTCGTGTGGGGACACCGGCGGCGTCCGCGCCCGACGGATGTCCTACAGTGTCGCCGTCATGACCTCTCCGACGCCGCCCCCGAACCGCGACCCGCACCGCGGCCCCGAGCGCCCGCCCGTCCGCCGGGACGACGTCGCCGGCCGGGACCTCGACGAGGCCATGGGGTTCTACGAGCGCGTGCACAACGCCCAGCAGGTCCGACTCACCCAGGACGGGTCCCGCCCCTTCGGGTTCCGCTTCCGCGCCGTCGGCGACGACCGACTCCGCCTCCGCAGCTCCGCCCTGAGCGCCCGCCGCTGGGGCCGGATCGAACCGGAGGGGCGCTACCTCGTCACCTGGGCGCACGACGGACAGGTCGCCTTCGACGCCGGCACCGACGACGAACTCGTCGCCGAGGCGGGCGTCCCAGCCGTCTACCCGACCGGCCGACCCTTCACCATCGAGGCACCCGCCGGCGTCACGCTGCACACCATCGACGTCGACGCCCGCGCCCTCGAGGACCTGCACGCGGCCCGCACCGGCACCAGCCCAGGGCCGCTCGTCTTCGCCCGCCGCCCCGACGCCGCCAGCCTCGCCGCCCTCCGCGCCGTGCTCGCCGCGTCCACCCCCGTCCTCCTCGACCCCGCCGCCGACCGACTCGAGCGCGCTCGACACGTCGACGCCGTCAGCCGCCGGATGCTCGACGCCTTCGCCCCCGTCCCCGCGGCACCCCGTCACGTCGGACACCCCCGCAACGTCGCCCGGGCGCTCGACTACATCGAGGAACACCTCGGGGAACCCGTCACCGCCGCCGACATCGCCCAGGCGGCCGGTCTCAGCCAACGGGGGCTCCAACAGGCGTTCGGGCGCAACGACCTCCCCACGCCGCTCGAGACCCTCCGCGAAGCCCGACTCCGACGGGTCCGGACCGCGCTCGCCGACGCCCGACCCGGCGAGGTCAGCGTCGCGGCGGTGGCCCGGGAGTACGGGTTCGCACACCTCGGCCGCTTCGCCGGGTACTACGCCGTGCGGTTCGGCGAACGACCGAGCGACACCCTGCGCTCCTGAGGCTGCGGGTCAGACCGGGTCGCGACGGAACAGCCAGTCGACCTTCGGCTCGAGCAACCACCGCATCCCACGCCGGACGAACGGCTGCGCCAGGAACAGACTTACGCCACACGCCAACAGCACCATGAGGAGCACGTACGGCCACGCCGAGTGCTCCCCGGCCAGGACGCCGGACTCGCGGATCGGGTAGAGCACGAACGTGTGCAGCAGGTAGACGTACATCGTCGCCGCGCCGAACCTGGTCAACCACATAGTCCGCCGCGGCACGAGCAGCAGGAACGCCGCCGTCAGCAGCGCCGCGAACAGCATCAGCCCGAACCGGACCCCACCGGCCCACCACGTGTCCTCGCCGAGACCCGAGTACGAGTCGTCGTAGAAGAACCAGTGGTGCAGGTCGAACTGCTTGAACTGCGGGATGAACAGCACGCAGGCCACCGCCCACACGGCGAACAGCAGCGCAGCAGCGACCCGGACCCGGATGACGATCCGCCGGGGCGCCTCGTACCAGCGGTCGAACACCCCCCACTGCCGCACCTGCCAGCCGAGCAGGAAGAACGGCAGCAGACTGATCGCCCGCGACAGCGACAGCGTCGAGTCGACGTTGTCGAAGTACCCCACCCCGATGCTCAACACCACGGCCCAGAGCAACGGCCATCGCAGCTGCGCCAGGTACGGCAGGATCAACCGGAAGATCCCCAGCGCCAGCAGGAACCACAGCGTCCACGTCGGCTTCGTGGGGTTGAACTCCTTGCCGCCCTCGACGAGCGCCTGCACCACGGTCCAGATCGTCTGCATCACGATGTACGGCACGACGATGTCCGTGAAGGTCCGCCGCATCCGCTTCGCCGTCGGGGTGTCCGCGGACGAGAAGTACCCGCTGATCACGCCGAACGCGGGCATGTGGAACGCGTAGATGAACGTGTACAGCGCGAGCGCGTGCTCGCTGCCCGCGGTCTGCCGCTGGATCGCGTGCCCGATCACCACGAGTGTTACCGCGAGGAACCGGGCGGTGTCCCACATCGGGATCCGACGTCCCGCCCGACCCGGGTCGAGCCGTCCCACCGGGACCGAGGGCGCGGGAGGGGCGGCGTCCGTCGTCATCCACCGCACGTTACCGTCCGGGGGCCCCGGCGTGTCGGTAGCGTTGACGACACCCGGCACCACCGACCACCACGAGGAGCACCATGACCAACCGTCGAGCCGTCGTCACCGGAGCCAGCTCGGGCATCGGAGCCGCCACCGTCCGGCTCTTCCGTCAGCACGGGTGGGACGTCCTCGCCGTCGCCCGACGAGCCGACCGTCTCGAGGCGCTCGCCGCGGAGACCGGGGCGGACACCCTCGTCGTCGACGTCACCTCGGACGCGGACGTGTCGGCGCTCGCTGCCCACGTGGACGCCCTCGGCGGTGCGGACGTCCTCGTCAACAACGCCGGCGGGGCCTTCGGCTCGGCATCGGTGGAGGAGTCCGACGTCGACGACTGGCGTGCGATGTTCGAGGTGAACGTCCTCGGCACCAAGCGGGTCACCGCGGCACTGCTGCCGGCCCTGCGCCGTCGTGCGGCCGCGACGGGCGGTGCCGACGTCGTCACGGTGACGAGCACCGCCGGGTTCGTGACCTACGAGAACGGCGGCGGCTACGTCGCGGCGAAGCACGCCGAGCACGCCCTCGTCGGGGTGCTCCGGCTGGAGTTGAACGGCGAGCCGATCCGCGTCGTGGAGATCGCCCCCGGGATGGTGAAGACCGAGGAGTTCTCCGTGGTCCGGTTCGGCGGCGACACCGCGGCGGCCGCGGCCGTCTACGACGGCGTCGAGGCGCCGTTGGTGGCCGACGACGTCGCCGAGGCGATCGTGCACGCCGTCGAGCTGCCCGCGCACGTCAACCTCGACCTCGTGACGGTCCGTCCGGTGGCGCAGTCGGCGCAGCACAAGCTCGCGCGCGGGCGGCTCACGCCGAAGGGGCAGGACGCAGCGCCCGGGCGGTGACCACGGGTCGCGGGCGGGGGACCCCTGCCGGTACCGTGGGCGGATGCCGATCAGCAGCGAACCCGCGGAGCCGTCCGCCTCGTCGACCGTGACCGTGACGAGCGGACCGGAGGTGCTCGGCTGGCTCGAGTTCGGTGACGCCGCACGGCTGCTCGCCAAGGACGTCCTGTCCGCCGGGTTCGAGCCCGAGGTGGTCGTCGCCGTCGCGCGTGGCGGCCTCATCATCGCCGGAGCCGTGGCGTACGCACTCGGCACGAAGGAGTGCGGCTCGATCAACGTCGAGTTCTACACCGACGTCGAGCAGCGCCTCGAGGAGCCCGTCGTGCTCGCGCCGGCACTCGACGCCCCGAGCCTCGCCGGCAAGCGGGTCCTGGTCGTCGACGACGTCTCGGACTCGGGCCGCACCCTCGCGCTCGTGGTCGACATCATCCGCAGCGCCGGAGCCGACGTCCGGAGCGCCTGCCTCTACTCGAAGCCGGGCACCGTGCTCGAGCCGGACCACGTCTGGCGTCGGGTCGACGGGTGGATCACCTTCCCGTGGAGCGCGCTCGCTCCGGTGACGGCCGAGTCGTGAGCATCCACCTGGTCGGTGGCGGACCGTTCGCCGCCGCGGACGTCGCCGCCGCCTTCACCGCCGAGGCCACGGCGCGCTCCGCTGCCGTGGGCCGCACCGTGCCCCGGATCGGACTGCTGTCCGTGGCCGGCACCGACGGCACCTCGCCCGGCTCGACCGCCGACATCGCCGAGGTCCTCGGCGGCGCCCGCGCGGCCGAGGTCCTGGTCACCGAGGTCCCCGCCGGCGGGGCCTTCGACACGACGGTCCTCAGCGACGTCGACGCCCTCGTCGTCAGCGGCGGTCGCACGCCCGACTACCTGCACGCCGTCACGCCGCTCGTCGACCAGATCCGCCTGCTCGTCTCCGACGGCCTGCCGTACCTCGGGTACTCCGCCGGCGCGATGATCGCCGCGGACCGGGCCCTGGTCGGCGGCTTCCGCATCGGCGGCGTCGAGATCTGCCCCGAGGGCGCGTCCGAGGGCCTCGACGAGGTCGAGCTCCGTGAAGGACTGGGCCTCGTCGACCTGACCATCGACGTCCACGCCGTGCAGGCCGGCACCCTCGCCCGCCTCATCGCGAGCGCCGAGGCCGAGTTCGTCACGGCGGGCCTGGCCATCGACGAGGACACCGCGCTCGTCGTCGGCGAGGGCGCGCTCGAGGTCCACGGCACCGGGAGCGTCTGGCGGGTGATGGCGGGCGAGGAGTCCGTCTCGGTCGCCACCATGGGCGCCTAGCGTGCAGCCGAAGCCCCTCGCCGAGCTGGTCGACCCGGGTTGGGCCGAGGCGCTCGCACCGGTCGAGGACGAGGTCCACCGCATCGGTGCCTGGCTCCGTGCCGAGACCGAGGCAGGCCGACCGTACCTGCCCGCCGGACCGGCCGTCCTCCGTGCCTTCGAGGACCCGTTCGACCGCGTCAAGGTGCTCGTCGTCGGGCAGGACCCGTACCCGACGCCGGGACACCCGATCGGACTGTCCTTCGCCGTCGACCAGCACGTGCGCCCGGTCCCGAGGAGCCTGCAGAACGTCTAC
Organism: Curtobacterium sp. MCBD17_021; assembly: GCF_003234525.1. Classification (NCBI taxonomy): domain Bacteria; kingdom Bacillati; phylum Actinomycetota; class Actinomycetes; order Micrococcales; family Microbacteriaceae; genus Curtobacterium; species Curtobacterium sp. MCBD17_021. The sequence continues at coordinate 51,194 of NZ_QKTS01000008.1, forward strand.
CGGGAGCTCGCCGACGACCTCGGCGTGACGCCCCCGCAGCACGGCGACCTGCGGGCGTGGTCCCGGCAGGGTGTGCTGTTGCTCAACCGGGTGCTCACCGTCGGCGTCGGCGCACCCGCCAGTCACCGCGGCAAGGGGTGGGAGACGGTCACGGAGCAGGCCGTCCGGGCCCTCGTCGCCCGCGACCGTCCCCTCGTCGCCGTGCTCTGGGGCGCACAGGCGGCATCGGTCCGGCCGTTCCTCGGCGACACCCCAGTCGTCGCCTCGGCGCACCCGAGCCCGCTGAGCGCCTCCCGTGGGTTCTTCGGCAGCCGACCGTTCTCCGCCGTCGACGACCTGCTCGTCGCCCAGGGTGCCGACCCCGTCGACTGGACCCTGCCGACGGAGCCGTGACGGGCCTCCCGTAGGCTCGTGCCGTGCTCGAGGAGGAATACCAGCAGCGGCGGAGCCTGCCGCGACACCTGCGTGCCCCGGCCCCGCCGGCACCGGTCTTCACGTACGCGATCCGACCGGCGACGACGGCGGACCTGCCCGAGGTGCGCGAGATCCACACGCACTACGTCCGGAACTCCTCGGTGACGTTCGACGCGGCGGCCTTCACCTTCGCCGCGTGGAAGCGCCGGTACGACGAACTCCAGCGGCGGAAACTGCCGTTCCTGGTCGCCCAGGCGCCGTCCGGTCAGGTGCTCGGCTACGCGCTCGTCGAGCCCTGGAACCCGCGGGACCGGTCGAACCACGTGGTCGAGGACTCGATCTACCTCGGCGCTGCCTCCGGGGGGAAGGGCCTCGGCCGTGCCCTCATGGAGGCACTGCTCGAGGCGTGCCGCGCGGCCGGTGTGCGCGAGGTGATCGCCGTGATCGCCGACCGGTCCGCGGACGCGTCGATCCGGTTGCACGAGCGGCTCGGGTTCGAGGAGATCGGCCGGATGGGACGGGTCGGCTTCAAGTACGACCGGTGGCTCGGCACGGTGACGATGCGCCTGCGGCTCCGCGGCCTGCGGAAACGGCCGTTCGGCGGGCGCTGAAGGACGACCGGTCAGCGCGCCTCGGCGACGAACTCGTCCCGCGTGGTGCGCACCAGGGCGGCGGCGGCGTCGGAGGCGAGCCGGGCCTCCCGGTCGACGACCGCGTGACCGACGGCCTCGTGGCGGGCGGCGGTTTCGGCGGTCCAGGCGGTGATCGTGTCGCGGGACTCGCTCGTCCGGGTGCGCAGCAGCGCCTCGACCGTGTGCGCGAAGTGGGCGAAGACCGTGTTGCCCGACCCGGTGAGCAGGGCGCGGTGGAAGCGCACGTCCGCCTCGAGGTAGGCGCGCCCGTCCCCGCGTCCGGCGGCGTCGACCATCTCGCGGGCGGCGACGAGCACGGCGTCGGCGGCCGGTCCGCCACGGTCCGCGGTGAGGGCGGCGGCGACCGGTTCGATCCCGAGCCGGAGTTCGAGCAGTTCGCGCTGCTGGGTGAAGTAGGCGCCGGAGGCACCGCGCCACCGGATCACCGACGGGGCGAGGAGTTCCCAGTCCGACGAGGGCAGCACCTGGGTGCCGACGCGTTGGCGCGGCCGGACCATGCTGAGCGACTGGAGCACACGGAGTGCCTCGCGGACGACGGATCGTGACACGCCGAACTCGGCGGCGATCTCCTCCGGTCGGAGCACCGTCCCCGGGGCGACCGCGCCGTCGACGATGCGCCGCCCGAGCGTGTCGAGCACGTGGGCGTGCAGCCCGCGCGGTGTCGGCATCGTTCCTCCTGATCGGACCGCGGTACGCGGACGTGTGACGCGGAGTCCATTGCAGCGGCACACTGCCCGCACCGCCGGGTGGCGCGCGGGCGACGACGATGTAGTCTGATTAATCAGATTATTGGATCGGCGACCACGGGCGTGATCAGCGTCCGGCCGGTCCGACACCAGCAGCAGGACGGCAGCAGCGCAGGAGCTGCTCCAGGAAGGGGCGCAGATGCCTCACCTCCAGACGTCGACGGCGGGCACCCTGCTCGCGGCGGGCCCCGAACCCGTCGAACCGTCGGGCACGATCCCACAGCTCGTCATCGCGGCGCTCCTCGGCATCGTGGTGATCATCGCGCTCATCACCTGGCTCAAGGTGCACCCGTTCGTCGCACTGACGATCGGGGCGCTCGGCGTCGGCCTCGGCGCGGGACTCGCCCCGGAACAGACCGTCACGAGCTTCGGCAACGGTTTCGGCGCGACCATGACGAGCGTCGGCATCCTGGTCGGCCTCGGGTCGATGTTCGGCAAGCTGCTCGTCGACTCCGGCGCCGCCGACCGGGTCGTCGACACGCTCGTCCGTCGCTCATCCGCCGCCGCCCTGCCCTGGACGATGGCCCTCATCGGCGCGCTGATCGGCCTCCCGATGTTCTTCGAGGTCGGCCTCGTCCTCCTCATCCCGATCATCGTGCTCGTCGCGAAGCGCAGCGGCGTCCCGATCATGAAGATCGCGATCCCGGCGCTCGCCGGTCTGTCGACCATGCACGCGTTCGTCCCGCCGCACCCCGGTCCGCTCGTGGCCGTCTCGACGGTCGGCGCGAACCTCGGCACCACCCTCGCCTTCGGCATCGTGCTCGCGATCCCCGTCATCGTCGTGGCCGGTCCGGTGTTCGCCCGCTTCGCGGCCCGCTGGGTCGACGTCCCGGCACCGGACATGTTCGGCTCGCGGGACGCGGATCCCGCGCACCCCGGTCGGGAGGCGCGGCGCGGCCCCGCCACGCAGGACACGGCGTCCCTGCCGAACGGGAAGAGCGACTTCACCCGGGTCATCACCGAACCGCGCAGCCCCTCCTTCGCGGTCGCCCTCGTCGGGATCCTGCTGCCCGTCGTGCTCATGCTCGCGCAGGCGATCCGGGAAGCCACGATGCCGGACGCCGGCGGCGCGTGGGTCGGCGTGCTCGACTTCCTCGGTACCCCGATGATCGCGATCGGCATCGCCACCGTCTACGCGATGGTGTTCTTCGCGATCGGCGGCGGCATGGACCGCTCAGCCGTCGCGAAGTCCCTCGAGAGCGCCCTGCCGCCCGTGGCCGGCGTCCTGCTCATCGTCGGCGCGGGCGGCGGCTTCAAGCAGGTGCTCATCGACACGGGCATCGGGGGCGTGATCGCCGACGCCGTGCAGGAGTCCGGCGTGTCGGTGCTGCTCGTCGCATGGGTGGTGTCGGCGCTCGTCCGCGTCGCCACCGGGTCCGCGACAGTCGCGACCGTCACCGCCGCGGGCATCATGGCCCCGATCGCGCAGGACCTCTCGTCCCCGATGACCTCGCTGCTCGTGCTCGCCATCGGTGCCGGGTCGGTCTTCCTGTCGCACGTGAACGACGCCGGGTTCTGGCTCGTCAAGGGGTACCTCAACACGACCGTCGGGCAGACGTTCAAGACGTGGTCGGTGCTCGAGTGCCTCATCTCGGTCACGGGGCTGGTCGGCGTGCTCGTCGCGGGGGTCTTCATCCGATGAGCGGACGCGCGACCGACCAGCAGCCGGTGCCGCTCGACGCGCGGGTGCTCGTGGTCATGGGCGTGTCCGGCTCGGGCAAGTCGACCGTCGCCGCGATGGTCGCCGACGAGCTCGGGTGGGCGTTCGCCGAGGGGGACGACATGCACCCCGAGGCGAACGTCGCGAAGATGCAGGCGGGGACACCCCTGACCGACGAGGACCGCTGGCCGTGGCTCGACGTCGTCGCCGACTGGATCCGCGGGCACCTCGACGCCGGGACGAACGGCGTGGTGACCTGCTCGGCGCTGAAGCGGTCCTACCGGGACGTGCTGCGGGCCTCCGGGGTGGTGTTCGTGCACGTCGCGGGGGACCGGTCGCTCCTCGAGCAGCGGATGTCCTCGCGGTCCGGGCACTTCATGCCGACGTCGTTGCTCGCCTCGCAGCTGGCGACGCTCGAGCCGCCGCAGGCGGACGAGGCGCACGTCACCGTCGCCGCCGACCGCACCCCGGCCGAGGAGTGCGCCGAGGTCCTCACGCTGCTCGGCCTCCGTCCCGCCTGACGGGCGCTCCCGAGAGGACGGCCGGGGAGCCGTCGGCACCATGGGGACATGGCTGTCGACGACTCCCCGTCCCTGCTCACCCGCGGCTACGGCTTCGGCGCACACATCTGGCGGCGCGCGTCGGACGGCGCTCGGGCGGTGCCGATGCGCTTCCTGTTCCGCGATGCGCTGCTCGTCCGCGGTGCCGAGGGCGTCGGGCTCTTCTACGACGGCGACAGGATCACCCGGCACGGTGCGATGCCGGCGATCGTGCAGCAGACGCTGTTCGGCAACGGCTCGGTGCACAGCCTTGACGGCGAGGAGCACCGGCACCGCAAGGCGACCTTCGTCGACGTGGCCTACGAGGACGAGCAGGTCGCGCGGCTCACCCCGCTCATCGCCCAGGAGTGGCACCGTGAACTCGACGAGTGGCTCGGTGGGGGCGGGCGGACCGCCTACGACGCCGCCGTCGGCGTGTTCGGACGCGCCGGGATGCAGTGGGCTGGCCTGCCCGGGACGGCCGCGGCCAAGACCCGCTGGGCTGCGCGGCTCGCGCAGATCGTCGATGGCTTCGGCGTGCCGTACTCGCCGGAGTACCTGCTCGCGGCCGTCAACCGCCGGTGGTCGGACCGGCACGCCGAGCGGCTGGTCCGTGCCGTCCGGGACGGTGACCTCGACCCGGCCGCGGGGACGGCGCTGTACGAGTGGGCGTGGCACCGTGACCGCTCCGGCGTGCTCCTGCCGGCGCGGACGGCCGGCATCGAACTGCAGAACAGCTTCCGACCGCTCATCGCCGTGGCCCGGTTCGTCGCCTTCGCCGCGAAGGAGCTGCACGACCGGCCCGAGTGGCGTGCCCGGATCGCGGAGGAGTCGGTGACCGGGGGCTCGTTGGTCGGCAGGCCGGTCGCGACCGCGTTCGCCCAGGAGCTCCGCCGGACGGCTCCGTTCGTCCCGATGCTGCCGGGGTGGGCGACCGAGGACGTCGAACTCGACGGTGAGCACCTCCGCAAGGGCGGCCGGGTGGTGCTCGACCTGCTCGGCACCGACACCGACGACCGGTCGTGGGAAGCGGCGGACCGGTTCGATCCGGAGCGGTTCCTCGGTGTCGAGGACTACGAGGCGATCGAGACCTTCGTGCCGCACGGCGGCGGCGACGTCGCCACCGGCCACCGTTGCCCGGGTGAGAAGCTCGCGATCGTCGCACTCGCCTCGGCGGTCGCGACCCTCAGCGACCCGCGGTTGACGGTCCTCGACGAGGGGCTCGAGGTGAACCGGCGCCGGCTGCCCACGAAGCCCGCCTCAGGAGGTCGGGTGCGGGCCTCCCGATCGGGCGGCGGGTGCCCGTTCCACCGCAGCGCGCACTGACGGCGCGGCTCCGTCCGCGCTCGTCGGTCCTCACCGCTCGGTGACCCGCCCCGCCTCGACGCGCCACTGCCGGTCGAGCTGCACGGTGTCGAGCATGCGCCGGTCGTGGGTGACGAGCAGGAGCGTGCCCGCGTACGTCTCGAGCGCCTGCTCGAGCTGCTCGATCGCCGCGAGGTCCAGGTGGTTCGTCGGCTCGTCGAGGACCAGCACGTTCACCCCGCGGGCCTGCAGGAGCGCCAGCCCCGCGCGGGTGCGTTCACCGGGGGAGAGCTCACCCGCGGCGCGGCCGACGTGCTCGGCCTTCAGCCCGAACTTCGCGAGCAGGGTCCGGACATCGGCCGTGGTCATCTCGGGCACCAGGCCCTCGAACACCGCGGCCAGGGGCTCCGCACCGGTGAACAGCGAGCGGGCCTGGTCGACCTCGCCCACCGCGACGCTCGACCCGGTCGAGGCCGTGCCGCTCGTCGGCGCCTGCCGCCCGAGCAGTGCCCGGAGCAGCGTCGACTTGCCGGCACCGTTCGGACCGGTGATCCCGATGCGGTCGCCACCGTTCACCTGCAGCGACACCGGACCGAGCGTGAAGTCACCCTGCTCGTAGGTCGCGTCCGACAGGGTCGCGACGACGGCCGAGGACCGGGGCGCCTGCCCGATGGTGAACTCGAGCTGCCACTCCTTGCGCGGCTCCTCGACCTCGTCCAGCCGGGCGATCCGTGACTCCATCTGACGGACCTTCTGCGCCTGTTTCTCGCTCGACTCGCTGGCGGCCTTGCGGCGGATCTTGTCGTTGTCGGGCGCCTTCTTCATGGCGTTGCGGACGCCCTGGCTCGACCACTCGCGCTGCGTCCGGGCACGCGAGACGAGGTCGGCCTTCGTCGCCGCGAACTCGTCGTAGGCGTCGCGCTTGTGCTGGCGGGCGATCTCGCGCTCCTCGAGGTACGCGTCGTACCCGCCGCCGAACAACCGGTTCGAGGACTGCGCCAGGTCGAGTTCGAGCACCGCCGTGACCGAGCGCGCCAGGAACTCGCGGTCGTGGCTGACCAGGACGACCCCGCCGCGCAGGCCGCGCACGAACTCCTCGAGCCGGGCGAGCCCGTCCAGGTCCAGGTCGTTCGTCGGCTCGTCGAGCAGGACGATGTCGAACCGGGACAGCAGCAGCGCCGCCAGTCCGACCCGGGCCACCTGCCCGCCGGACAGCGACGTCATGAGCGACTCGGCCGTGACCGAGCCGTCGGGCGCGTCGAGGGTCAGCCCGAGGTCCGCGAGCACGACCGGCATCCGCTCGTCGAGGTCCGCCGCGCCCGACGCCAGCCACCGTTCGAGGGCGACCGAGTAACGGTCGGCGGCTGCGTCACCGGCGTCCGGCTCGCCGAGGGCCAGGGCCGTCGCGTCCATCTCGAGCGTGGCCTGGGCGCAGCCGGTCCGGCGGGCGGCGTAGCCGGCGACGGTCTCGCCGGGGACGCGCTCGTGTTCCTGGGGCAGCCAGCCGACGAACGCGTCCGTCGGCGACAGGGACACCGTCCCGTCGAGCGGCTCGTCGACCCCGGCCAGCAGGCGCAGCAGGGTCGACTTGCCGGCGCCGTTCACACCGACGACGCCGATCACGTCACCGGGGGCGACCGTGAGGTCGAGGGAGTCGAACAGCGTGCGGGCGGCGTAGCCGCCGGCGAGTCCCTTGGCGACGAGCGTGGCGGTCATCCCCACATCGTCCCACCTCGCCGGGCCAGCGGGGGACCGGACGGGAGGCTCGGCGCGGGGCCGGCGCCTGCCTCGCGTCAGCCGAGCGGAGCGGCCGAGTCGAAGGCGACGGTGAGCAGGGGCAGCTCGTCGCGGGGGAACACCGCGGTCACGAGTCGCTCGTCGTCGAGCTCCGCGGCGATGCCGAGCACGAAGGGGTCCGTGTCGAGGAGCAGACCCGGACGCTCGACGCCGTCGACCAGGACCGGGTGCCCGGACTGGACGCTGCGCTCGTCGACCAGGGTGGGCCAAGGGTGCTCGGTCAGCTCGGGGAGGGCGTGTTCGTCGCGGTACTGGTTGACCAGGACGTACTGCACGTGCTGGACGAGGGTCTCCGCCGACGTGGGACGGGTCGGATCGGGTGCGGTCCGGTGCGTCTGGACCGCCTCCCAGAGCATCGGGTACCGCAGGCGCTCGACGGTCGCGACGAGCCAGTCCGGGCGCGGCCACGGCGGGACCTCCTCGAGCGACCGTCGCCGCTCGTCGTCCAGCACCGCCAGGTTCACCGGGTCGTCCCGGTCGTCGGGGTTCCGCCAGAGCGTGTACTGCCGGGACACGGTCGCACGCACGAGCATGCCGTCGGACTCGCTGGTCTGCACGCCGAGGGAGCCGGAGTCCTCGAGGTGCCGCTGCGCGACGAGACCGGCGACGTCGAACCCGAGCGCACGGACCGCGGCCCGCTGCTCGAGCTCCGGGTCGGGCGCGTCCGCGCCGAGCACTCCGCCGAAGTCCATGCGGCGAGCTTGGCCCCGGACCGCGACACGGTCAAGGACCGGGTCCGACCGCGTCCGCCTAGGCTCGGTCCGTGTTCGAACTCCACCACCTGTCCGCGCAGGAACTCTGGGACTGGATCCGCCGCGGCGATGCCACCGCCCGCGAGGTCACCGACCACTACCTCGCCCGGATCGACCGGCTCGACGCGGAGCTCGGCGCGTTCGTCACCGTCAACGCCGAGGCTGCGCGTGCCCGGGCCGACCACCTCGGCGACCTGGTGCCGACGTCGCGACCGCTGTGGGGCCTCCCGTCCGGGGACAAGGACCTGACGGACCGACGCGGAGTCCCCACCCGGTCGGGCACCGCCGCCCTGCCGGGAGACCCGGCGGAGGCCGACCACCCGCTCGTCACCGCGCTCGACGACGCCGGGGCGATCAGCCTCGGCAAGACGGCGACGCCGGAGTTCGGCATGTCGTCGTCGTCGGAGACGCGCTTCGGCACGACGCGGAACCCCTACGACGCCACGCGCGCCCCGGGCGGGTCGTCGAGCGGCGCTGCCGTCGCGGTCGCTGCCGGCCTGTTGCCCGCGGCCGTCGGGTCGGACGGCGGCGGATCGGTGCGGATCCCCGCGGCCGCCACGGGCCTGGTCGGTCTGAAGCCGAGCCGCGGGCGCGTGCCCTCCATGCCTGGGCGCGCCGGCCTGGGAGGCCTGGCCGTCGCCGGACCGCTGACCCGCACCGTGGCCGATGCCGGCATGCTGCTCGACGCGCTCGTGGCGCCGACCGGGCTGCCGGAGCGGCAGCCGTACGCGCTCGTGACGCCCGACGTCGGTGACGGGCCGTTCACGGCGGCAGCCGTCCGCGGTGAGGGACGCTTCGCCGTCGGTCTGCTGGAGGGTTCACCGTGGGACGACTTCGTGGACGTGGTCGTCGACCCGGCGGCCCGGGAGGCCGTGGACACCGCCGTCCGTGTGCTCGGCGAGGTCGGACACGGGGTCGAGGACGTGACGATGCCGCGCGTGCCGTACGCCGAGCCGTTCCAGGTGGCATGGGAGTCGTCAGGTGCCGGCATCGCCCGGCTCCCGGGGATCGACCTGTCCGCGCTGACGCCGCTCGTCGCCTGGTTGGTCGAACGCGGTCGGGCACTGACGGGCGCGCAGGTGCTCGACGCGATGGCGGGGCTCGACGCGTTCTCCGTCGCCCTCACCCGCGCGTTCGACCGGTTCGACGCGGTCCTCACCCCGACGCTCGCGCTGACCCCGCGTCCGCTCGGCTGGTACGGCGAGGACCCGGCGGAGGACTTCCGGCGCCAGTGCGCCTACTCGCCGTGGACGTCGATGGCGAACGTGGCGGGGCTGCCCGCGATCACGTTGCCCGTCGGGGTGACCGCCGAGGGGCACCCGGACGGAGCGGGGCTCCCGATGGGCGTGCAGCTCATCGGGCGTCCGGGTGGGGAGCGCGTGCTCCTGGCGATCGGGGCGCAGCTCGAGCGTCGGCTGCGGTGGCAACGGCGGCACCCGTCCGTCTGGTGAGGAGTCGCGCGCCGGCCCCCGGTGCAGGAGACCCGCGCCGTGCCACGCACGCCCGTCGGTTCCACGACGCGCCGCCCGCACGCGTCCGGGTTCCACGATCGTCGCATCCGCCGTCCTGAGGTGCCGAGGTCCTGGAACCCGGGGGAGGACCGCTGCGCGCGCCACTACGGCAGCGTCGGCGCCGCAGCGACCAGGGCCTGTGTCACCGGGTGCGCGGGGGCGTCGAGGAGGGACACCGGCCCGTGCTCGACGATGCGCCCCGCCGACATCACCGCCACGGTGTCGCACAGCCGCTGCACCACGCCGATGTCGTGCGACACGAGCACGAGCGTCGCCCCGAGGTCGTCGACGAACGAGCGGAACAGGTCGATCACCCGCGCCCGCACCACCACGTCGAGTGCGCTCATGGGCTCGTCCCCGAACAGGATCCGCGGCCGGTGCACCACGGCCCGCGCGATCGCGATCCGCTGCCGCTGCCCGCCCGAGAACTCGTGCGGGTACCGGTCGGCGGCGTCGGCGGGCAGGTCGACCCGCTCGAGCACGGCACGGACCGTGGCCCGGTGGTCGCCCGCGATCCGCAGCGCGCGGAGCGGCTCGGCGACGATCGCGCCGACGCGCATCCGCGGGTCGAGCGATGCGACCGGGTCCTGGAAGACGATGCCGGTTTCGCGCCGGTACCAGCGGCCGGCGGCAGCCGGAGCTCGCGCGTCCACGGGGCGGCCGGACGCAGTCACGCTGCCGGTGGTGGGGGCCTCCAGTCCGGCCAGCAGTCGGACGAGGGTCGACTTGCCGGACCCGGACTCGCCGACGATCCCGAGCCGCGCGCCGGCGGGGACGACCAGGTCGACGCCGTCGACCGCGGTGCGCAGGGCGCCCGGCTCGAACGGGCTGCGGCGGGGGAGGCGGTAGGTGCGGTGCAGGTCGACGGCGGAGAGTGCCGGTCCACCGGTGGCCGGTGCGGGGAGGTCGGTCACGGGGTCCTCCTGGCGGTGGCTCGCGCTGCGTCGACGAGCGCGACGGTGGCGGGGTGGCGAGGTCCGGCGAGCAGGTCGGCGACGGAACCCTGCTCGACCACGCGACCGGCTTCGAGCACGACGGCCGAGTCGGCGATGCGAGACAGCACCGCCAGGTCGTGGGTCACGAACACCATCCCGGTCCCCCTGGAGGCGGTGAGCGACTCGAACAGGTCGAGGATCCGCGCCTGGGTGGTGACGTCGAGCGCCGTGGTCGGCTCGTCCGCGACGAGGTACGCCGGCTCGCCCGCCATCGCCATCGCGATGCAGATCCGTTGCCGCTGTCCGCCCGACAGCTGGTGCGGGTACTGCCGCAGGAGTGTCTCCGGGTCGGGCAGGCCCACGTCGCGGGCGAGTCCGACCGCTGCCGCGGCGGCGGCGCGGCGGTCGAGCCCGCGGTGCAGTCGGAGCGGTTCGACGACCTGCGCGCCGACCCGTCGGAGCGGGTCGAGGGCGGAGCCGGGCTCCTGGAAGACCATCCCGATGGCCGCCCCACGGATCCGGGCGCGCTCACGGTCGGGCAGGCCGACGAGCTCCCGACCGTCCAGGCGGATGCTGCCGGTGACGCTCGCACCGGCCGGCTCCAGGCCCATCAGGGCGAGCGAGGTCATGGACTTGCCGGAGCCGGACGCGCCGATCACGCCCACCCGGCGGCCGGGAGGCACGGCGAACGTCACGTCGTCGAGCACCGTCCGCCCCGCGATCCGCACCGTCAGGCCGCGGACGTCGAGGCCGGGCGGGGCCGGTGTGTCGCCGCTCATGCGATGCCCTCCGTCCCGGTGACGGCGGGGCTCGTCGGGCTCGCCGACCCGTCGGGACCGCGGCGCCCCGAGGTGAGGCGGGGATCGGTCGCGTCCCGGACGGCGTCACCGAGCAGGGACAGCGCGGCCACGACGACCGCGATCGCGGCACCCGGCCAGGTCGCACTCCAGGGGTGCACCCCGATGTAGGTCTGCAGGTCCGACAGCAACCGTCCCCACGATGCCGTGCCCGCGTCGGCGCCGTAGCCGAGGTAGGACAGCCCGGCCTCGGCGAGGACGGCCGTCGCCATCGCCAGCGAGAGCTGCACGGTGAACAGGGGCGCGGCGTTCGGCACGAGGTGGCGGAACAGGACGCCCACCGGACCCACGCCGGACGCGCGGGCGGCGACCACGTAGTCGCTCCGGGCGATGCGGCGGATCTCCCCGCGGGCGACGCGCGCGATCGTGACGCCGAAGGCGAGCCCCACCGAGACGACGACGACCCCGAGGGACCCGCCGTACACGGCGGTGAGCAGCATCGCCGTGAGCAGGGTGGGGAAGGCGACCAGGACGTCGAGCAGCACGGCGGTGGTCTCGCGGACCCAGCGTGCGGTGAGCGAGCCGATCGCGGTGAGCACGATGCCGACGACGCTCGCGATGACGCCCGAGCCGACCGCGACGACGACAGCGGTCCGGGTGCCGGCGAGCAGGTAGCTGGCGATGTCCCGGCCGACGGCGTCGGTGCCGAACCAGTGCGCAGCGCTCGGCCGCTCCCACTGCGCCACGGGATCGGTGCGGAACGGGTCCTGCGGCGTCCAGACGAGCGACACCGTCGCCAGGACGACGAGCAACCCGAGGACGACCACGGCGAACACCCCGGTCGGGGTGGCGAGCAGACGACGGAGCACGGTCACGATGCGGCCTCCCGCTGCCGGGGGTCGAGTGCTCGGTGCAGCACGTCGACGGCGAACCCGACGAGCAGTACGAGCCCGGTGAGCACGAGGAGTTCGGACTGCACCTTCGTGATGTCCCGCCGTCCGACGTCGGTCACGAGCATGCGGCCGACGCCGGGGAGGGAGAAGAGCTGTTCGACGACGACGGCCCCCACCAGGAGCCCGGCGATCTGCACCCCGAGGACGGCGAGCACGGTCAGGGCGACGCTCGGCAGACCGTGTCGGAGCAGTGCTGCGTTCTTGGTGAGGCCGACGGCGGCGGCGGTGCGGACGTGGTCGGCGTCGAGGACGGACAGTGTGGCCGACCGGGTGAACCGGAGGATGACGGCGCCCTCGACCGCGCCGATCGTCAGCGCGGGCAGCACGAGCGCCGCCAACGCCCGGTCGGGCGTCTGCCAGCCGTCGAGCGGGAAGCCCTGCACCGGCAGCCAGTGCAGGGTGACCGCGAAGAGGGCGACGAGGAGCATCCCCGCCCAGACCACGGGGATCGCGGCGATGGCCTGGGCGGCGAAGGAGATCACCGCTCCGCCCGGTCGGCGATGCAGGACCGCGGCGACCACCCCGAGCGGGACGCCGATGACGAGCGCGGCCGCCAGGGACATGCCGGCCAGCGGCAGGGTGACCGCGAGCTTCTGCGTGATCTCGGGAGCGACCGGACCACGGGTGACGAGCGAGGTCCCGAGGTCGCCGTGGAACAGCCCACCGATCCAGTCGAGGTACTGCAGGACGACCGGTCGGTCGAGCCCGAGCTGCTCGCGGAGGGCGGCGACCTGTGCGGGCGTCGCCTCGGCCCCGGCGACGACCTGGGCGACGTCGCCGGGCAGCACCCGGAGCGTCGCGAAGACGATCAGGCTCGCCACGAGCAGGCCGACGGCGAGCAGGAGCACCCGCCCGACGAGGAATCGGGTCACGGTGCGATGCTACGAGACGGCGAGGTCCGCCAGGTCCAACCGTGTCGTGGTGCTGTCGAACGGGAAGCCCGTGACACCCTCGCGCACCGCCGTCGTCGTCGTGGCGGTGTAGAGCCACTCGGCGGCCGCGTCCTCGCTGACGATCCGTGCCGCCTGCCGCAGGGCGTCGACCTTCTCGTCCTGGTCGGTGGTGGCGAGGGAGGCCGCGTACAGCCGCTGGACCTGTGCGTTGTCGTAGCCGAAGTAGTAGTCCGGGTCCGCCCAGTTGCCGAAGTCCCGCGCCTCGGTGTGGTTCACCACGCTGAGGTCGAAGTCCTTCTTCGTGAAGACGGTGTCGAGCCAGGTCGCGAAGTCGACGCGCTGCACCTCCAGGGTGATGCCCACGTCGGCGAGCTGCGAGGTCAGCACGTCCCCGATCGCCGTCGGGTACACGTTCGCGTACGTCAGGGTGAGCGTCGGCTTCGTCACACCGGCCTGACGCAGGAGCTTCCGCGCGGCCGCGGGGTCGTAGGCGTCGACGTCGGTGAGGTCCTGGTACCCGGGGTCGAGCGCCGGGATGGGCCCGCCCTGCTCGACGCCACCGCCGCCGATGGCCGTGATGACCGCCTTCGGGTCGATCGCCTGACGGATGGCCCGGCGGACGCGGACGTCGTCGAAGGGGGCTTCGCGGTCGTTGAAGGCGAGCGTGTACTTGTCGGTCGTCTTCCCGGTGTGCAGGGTGATGCCGGAGGTGCCCTCGAGCTGGCTCTTCAGCGTGCCGTCGACCGCGGTCTGCACGTCGAGGTCTCCGCCGGCCATCGCGTTCACGGCCGTCGACGGGTCGGTGATGTAGCGGAAGACGACCTTCGCGACCTTCGCCTCGGTGCCCCAGTAGTCCGGGTTCCGCCGGAACGTGAGCGAATCGCCCTGCTTCCAGTTCGCGACCTCGAACGGGCCCGTGCCGTTCGCGGTCTCCGTCCGGTCGTTGTCGGCGTCCTGCTCGAGCACGAGCCCGGCGCGTCCGGTCAGGTTCCAGAGCAGGTCGGAGTCGGGGCGGGTGAGCTGCAGTCGCACCTGGTCGTCCCCGGTCGCCGTGACGGTGTCGACCGAGGCGAGGTCGTCCGCGTCGACGTACGAGTCGTTCGCCTTGACGTCCTCGAGCGACCAGACGACGTCGTCCGCGGTGACGGGCTCGCCGTCCTGGAAGGTCACGCCGTCGCGGAGCGTGAAGGTGTACGTCAGCCCGTCGTCGGACACCTCGTGTGACGAGGCCAGCACGTCGCGGATCCCGCCGGCCGCGGTCCGACCGACGAGCCCCTGGTACACGTTGTCGATGAGGACCTGGTCGAGTGCGTTGCCCGACTGGGTGCGGATGTCGAGGCTCGTCGGTTCGAGCACCAGGCCGACCCGGACCGTCGCGTCGGGACCGCCGCGGGTGTCGTCGGAGCCGCCGGAGCAGCCGGCCAGGGCGACCGAGGTCGCGACGGCGAGAGCCGTCGCGACGAGGGCGGTGCGGTGGAGCGGACGCATGCTGGGTTCCTTCCCGGAGCCGTCCCACGGTGGGCCGGAACGAGGGCGACGCGACGACGGTCGTCAGCGGCGCTCGGACGAGGTTACCGGCCGGTGCGGTACCGGCGGTGTCAGGTCGGGGACGAAGTCGTCGGCGGTTCTTCGACGCCATCCAACAAACGGTGCGTCGTGGCCCATTCCCGGACCGCGGCGGCGAGGGCCAGCGGCGCCTGTGTCTGCACGGCGTGCCGCGACTCGACCGTGACCACGGTGGCCTGCGGCAGCCGCTCCGCGAACCCTTGCTGCAGTCTGGGGGAGACGTAGCCGCGGTCGCCGCGCACGAGCAGCAGCGGGACGTCGAGGCGCTCCAGGTCCGGCCACGCGTCGGCGAACCGTCCGACCGAGGCGGTCCGGCCGGCACCGAGGTGCGGGAAGTGGTGCCGCCGCACGAGACGCCCGTCCGCTCCGAGACGGGTGGTGTGCCGCGCTTCCCGCATCAACGCCGGTCGATCGTCGCCGACCCGGGCCGCGATCGCCCGTTCGACGACCTCGTCGAGGTCGGCGAACGGCTCCTCCGTCTCGAGGGCGCGGGCGATCCGGTCGACGGCGCGCTGCGCGAAGTCCGGCGACATGTCGACGAGCACGAGACCGGTGACCCGGTCCGGTGCGAGCGCGGTCAACCGGGCGGAGAGGATCGCGCCGAGCGAGTGCCCGACGACGAGCCCCGGCGGGACGTCGAGGGCGTCGAGCGCGGCGAGGACCGTCGGCGCCGTCGCGGCCGCCGCGTAGTCGGCGTCCTCCCGCCACGCGGACCGGCCGTGACCGGGCAGGTCGAGCGCGACGGCGGGCGCGTCCACGGCGATCGCGGTCTGGTCGAAGCTGTGCGCGTCGATGCCGAGCCCGTGCAGGTAGGTGATCCGGGCCTCCCGTCCGGGTGCCGGTGGGTCCGTCCGGGACCAGCGGATCGCCGAGACGTCGCCGTCACCCGCCTGGACCACCTGCCTGGAGGCGCGGAGCGGCTCCGTCACGCCGCTCGCGGCGGCGAGGGTCGGGACGTCGGCGAATTCGTCATCGTGCTCGGACACCCGTCCAGTGTCCCGCAGTGCGCGATGCCTGCGCTCCCCGACGGCCTGCGCTCCCCGACGGCCTGCGCTCCCCGACCGTCCTGGCCTCGTTAGGTAAGGCATGCCATACTCAGAGGGTGGCAGCCCGGTACCGCGTCTTCTCCGTCCGCGTGGCGGCCGTCACCTCGCTCACCCCGCACTTCGTCCGGGTGACGCTGACGGGCGACGAGCTCGCCGACTTCTCCGCGGTCGGTCTCGACCAGCGCATCAAGGTGCTCCTGCCGCTCGACGGACACGGCTTCTCCGACCTGCCGGAGGGCGCGGACTGGTTCGCCGCCTGGCGTGCGCTGCCGGACGCCACCCGCAACCCGATCCGCACCTACACGGTCCGGTCGTTCCGGCCCGACGCCCACGAGCTCGACATCGACTTCGTGGCCCACGGCGACACCGGCCCGGCCTCGCGCTGGGTCTCCGCGTGCCGGGTCGGCGACGAGCTCCGGATCGTCGGTCCCAGGGTGCCGGAGTCGCCCGAGGACCTGCCCTCGGGTGCCGCCGAGTTCGCGCCCGGCTCGGCGAACCGGATCCTGCTCGCAGGCGACGAGACCGCCGCTCCCGCGATCTGCGCGATCCTCGAGGCCCTCGACGTCTCGGCCGTCGGACACGTGTTCATCGAGGTCCCGACCGACGCCGACCGGCTGCCGGTCTCCGCTCCCGCCGGGGTCGAGGTCCGGTGGATCGCCCGCAACGGCGCCTCGCACGGTGTCCGCATGGCCGACCACGTGCAGGCCTGGGCGTCCACCGTCGCGGTGCCGCAGCCCGTCCTCGCCGGCGGGCGTGACGCGGCGGCGGTGGAACTCGCGGACGTCGACGTCGACCACCAGGTGCTCTGGGACGTCCCGCGCGAGGACGACGACCTGCCCGTCTACGCCTGGATCGCGGGGGAGGCGGGCTGCGTCAAGGAGCTCCGCCGGCACCTCGTGCGCGGCGTCGGGCTGGACCGGAAGCAGGTCGCGTTCATGGGGTACTGGCGGCACGGCAAGGCGGAGTGTTGAGCCCTGCCAGCGACCTCACCCCTGAGGCGCCGGTCACCGCACTGGGTGCCCGCGGGCTGCGGCTCGGCTACGACGACCGCGTGGTCGTCGACGGGCTCGACGTCGACGTGCCCGACGGCGAGCTGACCGTCATCGTCGGTCCGAACGCGTGCGGCAAGTCGACGCTCCTCAAGGCGCTCGCGCGGACGCTCAAGCCGACCGCCGGGACGGTCTACCTCGACGGTCGCCCGATCACCTCGTACCGCCCGAAGGCCGTGGCCCGACGGGTCGCGATGCTGCCGCAGACGCCGATCGCACCCGACGGCATCAGCGTGCGCGACCTCGTGTCCCGCGGGCGGTTCCCACACCAGGACCTGCTGCACCCGTCGAGCGGGACCGACCGGGAGGTCGTGCAGGCCGCCCTGGCGCAGACCGACATCGTCGGGCTCGCGGACCGCGGCGTCGACGAGTTGTCCGGTGGCCAGCGGCAGCGCGTGTGGATCGCGATGGTGCTCGCGCAGGAGACCGACATCGTGCTCCTCGACGAGCCGACCACGTTCCTCGACATCGCGCACCAGTACGACGTGCTCGAACTCGCCTCGACGCTGCACGCGGCCGGTCGCACGGTCGTGGCGGTGCTGCACGACCTCAACCAGGCTGCCCGGTACGCGACGCACGTGATCGCCATGCGGCACGGGGCCATCGTCGCGCAGGGGCCGCCGACGTCGGTCGTGACCGCGGAGCTCGTCGAGGACGTCTTCGGGTTGCCGTGCGTGGTCGTGCCCGACCCGGAGACCGGCACGCCCCTGGTCGTCCCGCGCCGCTCGCGCTGAGCGGGTCCTGCGCGGGCGGCCGGGCCGTCCGTCAGCGGTAGCCGCCGTCCGCCAACCCCGCCTCGACCTCGAAGCGGTTGCGCAGCGGGTCACGCCCGGCGACCGCGTACAGCAGTGGCATGAGCATGCCGTAGCGCCGCCACTGGTCGACGTGGATCCGCTCGTGCCGCAGGACCCGGTCACCGTCGTTGTCCCGCGTCAGGTACACCGAGCCGACGCACGTCCCGCCGCGCCGGAACACCCAGCGCGGCAGGCCCCGGCAGACGATCAACCCGTCGACGACCCGCACGGGCCCGGTCGACAGCGGGAGGCCGATCGCCAGGCCGACCGCCGTCGCGAACACCCATCCGGCGCGGGACACCGGCGAGTCGACGAGCGGGTTGCGCATCGACTACTCGGGGCGGCCGTACGTCTCGAGCAGGCGGAGCCAGATCTCGTTCATCGTCGGGTACGCGGGGACGGCGTGCCAGAGCCGGTCGACCGGGACCTCGCCGACGACGGCGACCGTCGCGGCCTGCAGCATCTCGGCGACGTCCTGACCGACGAACGTCACGCCGACGACGACGCCGCGGGACTCGTCGACGACCATCTTGGCGCGCCCGGTGTAGCCGTCGGCCTGCAGTGCCGATCCCGCGACCGCGCCGAGGTCGTACTCGACCGCACGGACGTCGATGCCCTGCTGCCGGGCCTGCTCCTCGGTGAGGCCGACGCTGGCGACCTCGGGGTCGGTGAAGGTCACCTGCGGGACCGCGGCGTGGTCGGCCGTGGCCACGTGGGCGCCCCACGGCTCGGCGTGCACGGGCGTGCCCTGGAGGCGGGCGGCGATGGCCTCGCCCGCCGCGCGGGCCTGGTACTTGCCCTGGTGGGTGAGGAGGGCACGGTGGTTGACGTCGCCCACGCCGTAGAGCCAGTCGGTGCCGGCGACGAGCATGGTGTCGTCGACGTCGAGCCACTCGCCCGGGGTGAGTCCGACGGCCTCGAGCCCGAGGTTGCCGGTACCCGGGGCGCGGCCGGTCGCGGCGAGGACCTCGCTCGTGACGAGCGTCGTACCGTCGTCGAAGGTCGTCGTGACGAGGCCGTGCTCGTCACGGTCCACGCGCGTCGGGTTGACGCCGGTGCGGACGTCGATGCCGGCCTCGCGCATGGCGTCGGCGACCAGTTCACCGGCGAACGGCTCCATGCCGCCCAGCAGGCCGTGACGGGCGACGAGCGTCACCTTCGCACCGAGGGCCGCCCATGCGGTGGCGAGCTCGGACCCGGCGACCCCGCCGCCGATGACGAGCAGGCTCTCCGGGACCTCCTGTGCACTCGTGCCCTCACGTGTGCCCCAGGGCTTCGCCTCGTCGAGCCCGGGGACGGGCGGCAGCGTGTGCAGCGAGCCGGTCGCGACGGCGACGGCCCCTGCGGTGTACGAGGTACCGTCGACCTCGATGGTCTTCGCGCCGGTGAACTTCGCGTACCCGCGGATCAGGGCGATGTCGGACGACTCGAGCCACTGCACCTGCGACGCGTCGTCCCAGTTGCTCGTGAACGAGTTGCGACGGGCCAGGACGGCGGCCGCGTCCACCGTGCCGGTGACGGCCTCCTTCGCGCCACCGAGGCGCTTGGCCGCGGCGACCGCGTGGCTGCTGCGGAGGAGGGCCTTGGACGGCATGCACGCCCAGTAGGAGCACTCACCGCCCACGAGCTCGGCTTCGACGACCGCGACCGACAGGCCGCGCTTGTGGGCGTAGTCCGCCACGTTCTCGCCGACAGCGCCGGCTCCGATCACGATGAGGTCGTAGTCCGTCATGGGGCCGAGCGTAGCCGCCCGGAGCGGAGTCCCGGCCGGGAGCGGTGCGCTCTGTGGAGGGGCCGGTGCGGACGGTCGGGTCGGGTGGTGCCCGCCGGGTCAGGAGGCCCGGGCTGCGGTGGACAACGCACCGACGATCCGCAGGATCACGCCGAGGTCATCGACGGCCCGGTCCGGGTCGACGGGCGCGAAACCGGTCAACGCGGCGCCGACGAGGCGTCGTCCGGCGGTCGCCGCCTGCAGGAGGGCGACGAGCGCGGCCCCGTCGAGGCCGAAGGGCACGGGTTCGAGCAGGCCGTCGACCTCCGACGGGTCGAGCACGTCCAGGTCGACGTGCACGAACACCTGGTCGGCCCCGGTCCGTTGCACGGCGTCGGCGAGTGCGTCGGGAGTGGCCGCGTCGACGTCGAGGTGCGCGATCCCCGCCCGGTCCAGCGCAGCGGCCTCGGCGCCCTCGGTCCCGCGGGTCCCCGCGATGACGACCGAGCCGGCCGGGACGACCGGGAGGCCGGGGAAGAGGTCGGCCGGGCGGTCGACCAGGAGGCGCAGTGCGGCGGTCTCCGCGGCCACCGGCTGCGCGCGGTTCAGGGCCCGGTAGCCGCTCGATCCGGACAGACGGACGACGGCGGTGTCCGGGCCGACCAGGACGGAGGCGCCGAGCACCGCCGACCCGTCCCCGCCGATGACCAGCACCGGTTCGGTGGCGACGGCCGACTCCTCGGCGACGGAGCCGGAGACGGCCAGGACCGAGGTGTACCGGGCGACCGCGGTGTCGAGCCGGTCGCCGGCGCCCGCGGGGACGTCGATCGTCGTCGTCGCCGACCGGGGGAGGTCGGCTGCGACGGCGGCCGCTCCGTCCGCGAGCCGCATGGCGCGCGACGACGCCGAACCCTGCCACTGACCGACCACGAGGAAGCGCATCCTTTCAGTCTGTCAGCCGGGTCCGACGTCGTCCGGAGCAGCCGTGGTGCCGCGGGTCAGGCCCCGGTGCTGCCACCCGACTTGAGGGCGGCGAGGCGGGCCTCCACCTCGGCGTCACGGCCGACGTCCTCGAGGCTCTCGAACTGCGCGTCGAGGCTCGATGCCTGCAGCTCCTGCTGGCCGATGACCTTCGCTTCCTCGCGGCGGACCTTCTCCTCGAAGCGTGCGAGGTCGCTCGTCGGGTCGGTGATGTCGATCGTGCCGATGGCGTCGTTCACCTTCGACTGCGCCTCGGCGGTCTTCGCGCGGGCGACGAGGCTGTTGCGCTTGGCGCGCAGCTCCTCGAGCTTCTGCTCCATGCCGGCCAGGCCCTGCTTGAGCTTCTCGACCTGCTCGTTCTGGGTGGCGAGCGGTGCGGCGTTGTCCTTGACCTCCTGCTCGGCGGCGATCTGCTTGCCGATGGCGATCTTGGCGAGGTTGTCGAACTTGTCGGCCTCGGCGGTCTTGCCCTCGGCGCGGTACTTGTCGGCGGCGGACGAGGCGTTGACCGCCTTCTGGCCCCACTCCTGCGCAGCGCGGACGTCTTCCTCGTTGTCCTGCTCGAGCAGGCGGAGGTTCCCGATCGTCTGGGCGATGGCGCTCTTGGCGTCCGCGATGTTGTTCGAGTAGTCCCGGACGAGCTGGTCGAGCATCAGCTGCGGGTCCTCGGCGTCGTCGATGATCTGGTTGATGTTCGCCCGGACGAGCGAGGAGATCCGGCCGAAGATGGTCTGCTTAGCCATTGCTGGTTCCTTTCGTGGATGGAAGTGCTGGGTCGATGGAGGGCCGTTCAGAAGCGGCCGCCGCCGGAGAAGCCGCCGCCCCCGAAGCTGCCGCCGCCGTAGCTGCCACCGCGGCCGCCGAGCAGCCCGCCGAGGACGAGGCCGGTGACGAGGCCACCGAGCTGTGGGCCGCCACGACCGCCGCCCATGCCACCCATGCCACCGCCGGGCCAACCGGTGGTGTCGTTGTTCGCCTCGTCGATGGCCGCCGCGGCGTACTGCTCCGCGGCACGGGCGGCCTGCAGCGCCCGCTGCGGGTCGGTGGTGGCGAGGTCGAGCGCGTCGTCGAAGGCCCGTTCGGCCTCGGACAGGCGGGTCCGTGCGGTGGGGCCGACGGCTCCGCGGTGAACGGTGATGAACTCGCGCGCCTGGCCGATCCGGGAGCGGGCATCGCGGAGGGCGGCGTCGAGCGCCTGGGTCGCACGTCGGTGCTGCTCCTCGGCGGTTCGAGCCGTCGCGAGGGCGGCGTCGATGTCCGTGTTCGCCTTCGTGAGCGCGTCGACCGCCCCGACGGGGTCGCGCGGGTCGACGTCGGCCCGGAGCACGCGCTGTGCCCGCGCCACCGCGGCCGCGAGGTCGGGGCCGCCGGAGCGGAGTGCGCCGGCCGCGGCGATGTCGCCCTCGATGTCGGCGCGCATCGCCTCGGCGCGGTCGGACGCCTCGGCGAAGGTGCGCTCCGCCGTGGTCACGGCCCCGGTGAGCTGTTGTACCTGGGCCAGCGCGTGCTGACCGTCGCGGACGGCGACGACGGCTTCGCCCCGGTCGCCCGCGGCGAGGGCGGTGCGGGCGGCGTCGGCGCGTTCGCCCGCGTAGGCGAGCACCTGCTCGGCCTGGTCGACGTTGTCGGCCACGGTCGCCAGCGTCCGGCCGCGGTACGCGGTCCGGACCCGTTCGAGGGCGCTCCGCGCCTCGGCCACGGCGGTCGGCGCGGCCGTGAGCGCGGCGGTGAGGTCGGCGGACGCGGTGTCCACGCCCTGCTCGAGTGCCCGGAGCTGGTCGAACGCCTCGGTCTGCGACTCGATCGCCGCGTGGGCCTGTTCGCAGATCGCGATGATCTGGTTCGACCACTCGGCGCGCTCCTGCGGCGTGTCCGGGACCTCGTCGTCGAGCTGCTGCTGCAGGGCGAAGGCCTTGCGCACCTCGCGTTGGGCGATCGAGACCGTCTCGGCGAACGGGGCGGCTGCCTCGTCGCCGAACTGTGCCGCCGCGAAGCCGACCTCCTGCTCGGCGGTACGGAGTTCGTCGTCGATGGTGACGAGTGCTCCGCCGGCTCGCCGCTGGAGTTCGGCGAGGGACTGTTCCTGCTCGCGTCGGGCTGCGGCGGCACGACCCTTGTTGCGGCGCCGGATGACGAGGACGGCGACGACCGCGGCCAGGACGGCGACACCGAGCAGCACCCAGAGCCAGGTGAGGTCGGCGGGCTGCTGGCTCTGCTGGAGTCCGCCGGCGAAGGCGACCGCGGCGGCAGCCCACTGGCCCTGCTTGAGGCGCGGGAGCAGGTCTCCGTCGACGGCGCGCTCGACGTCGCCCGACGTGATCGAGGTCTCGTTCGTCTGCTGCACGTCGTAGTTGCGCTCGTCGACCGCGACGGAGAGCAGGATGCTGTCGGTCTCGACCTGGTTCTGCTGCATGGTCGCGGTGCCCCAGGCGGTGTGGTCGCTCGGGTCGGTGAAGGACGGCACGAAGACGACGAACAGCTGCGTCTGCGTCTCCTGGTACAGGTCCTGCACGGCCTGTTCGACGTCCGCCTGCTGCGCGTCGGTGAGGGCGTCGGCGTCGTCGAGGACGTAGGCGCCGGCGAGGTCGACCGGCGGGTTCGCCTGCGCAGCCGAGACCGGGGAGACGACGAGCAAGGCGGCGACCGCGGTGGCAGCGACTCCCGCGAGCAGGCGAGCGAGACGGGAGGGCCGAGCAGTGCCGTCCCGGGCAGGCACCCCCGACGACCCGGAGTCCGTCCTGACCTCGACCGTGCGCATCCGTCCTCCGTCCGTGGCCATCGTCCAGCTGGTCAGTGGCCGTCGTCCGGAGTCTATCCAGGCGACTCCTGGACGAGCCGGGGCTGTGGAGGACGGGAGCGAGTCGAGAACGCTTGTACCCCGCCGAGATCGAGCCGCGGGGTGCACTCTGCGGACAGAGCCCGGCGGCTGTCCCCCGAAACGGGGTATGGTCATGTCACGCCAATGAAGGAAGGGGAGCAGCAATGGAGCGAGCGACCACCGCAGAAGTCGTCCCACTCGAGGACGGGTACCACCGCGTGTCCACGCCGGCGAGCGGCGTGATCGGGTTCGTGCGCGAGCGTGACGGACGGTACGAGGTCCTCCGCGGACGCGTCCGTCAGGCGACCCGGTCCGAGGGCAAGTACGCGACGATGAACGTCGCGCTCATCGCCCTCACCCACGCCTGAACCAGCGCGACGGCACGACGCCGCACCCCGTTCGGCCCCGGTCCATCGGACCGGGGCCGTCGTCGTGTGCGCGGCACCGTAGGCTGCCCGGGTGGTGAGTCGAGCCGTGCGGACCGTGTCGGTCCGTGTGGCCGCCGCCGGGGCGTCCCGCACAGCCGATCGGGAGGCCCTCCTCGCGTTCGTCGCCGAGGTCACCCGGTCCGACCCCGCGCTGGTGCGCGTCCGCCGGCGCTGTCCGCACTGCGGTGCCGTCGACCACGGGCGTCCGGACGCCCTCGTCGACGGCCGTCCGGTCGGCGTCGGCCTGGCGCGCACTTCCGGGGTCCTCGTCCTCGCCGTCGGACCGGGGCGGATCGGGGTCGACGTCGAGCGCCCGTCACGGGTGACGGCCGCTCCGCTCGACGCGTTCACCGCCGGCGAGCGGGATCGTGCGGCGGCGGGACCGGACGGCGTCGGCCTGCAACTCGCGGCCTGCTGGGCGGTGAAGGAGGCGGTGCTGAAACGCGACGGACGCGGTCTGCGGGTCGAGCCGGTGCGGGTCGAAGCGGTCCTCGGTCGGACCGTCCGCGAGACCGTCCGCGGTGGACACGCGCGGTTCGACGGAGTGGACCACCCCGTCACCGTCGTCGTGCTCGACGCGGACCTGGTGCTCGCCGTGGCTGCCGGCGGTGCAGCCGTCCGGGTGCAGGACCTGCGCGCGCGGGACCGCTCGGTCGTGTCTCCTCGACGGGCTGGGCTGTCGGAACGTCCCGGTCCGTACCGTCCACGGGAGGCAGGTCTCAGAGGGACTCGAGCACGTCGAGCGCCCGATGCACCCCGTGCTCCCGGCGCATGAGTCCGCCGACCTCGGCCGCCCGCTCTCTGCGGGACAGTGCCTCGTGCATCGCGGGCACGAGGGCGCCGGCCGACAAGCGGCGCAGCGGGATCGGGGCGGCGGCCACCCCCTGTCGATGCAGCTGGGCGGCCCAGAACGGTTGGTCGGCGGTGACGGGTACGACGACGGCGGGCACGCCGGCCCGGGCGACGGCGTGCGAGGTGCCGGCCCCGCCGTGGTGGACGGCGAGCGTCGCGCCCGGCAGCACCGCACCGAACGGCACCGACCGCACCGCCAGCACGTCGGGGCCGTGGCACTCCGCCGGCAGCGCGAGCCCGCCCCACCCGGTGACGAGCAGCACCCGCAGGCCTCGGGAGCGGGCGGCCGTGACGATCGCGTGCCCCCGGGCCTCCGCATCCCCCGTCGTCATGGAGCCGAACGAGGCGACGATGAAGGGGCCGGTGCGCAGGAAGTCGCCGACGACGGGGTCGGGGGACACTGTCGGCTCCTCCTCGTACCAGGCCCCCGTCTGGTGCACCCGCTCCGGCCAGTCGTCGGGCCGCGGCAGCAGCGCGGGGCTCACGGCCATGAGCGTCGCCCGCGACGGCGACCGTCGGGCGGGACGACGGCCGTCCGGCAGCTCGGCAGCGGCGCGCGCCACGTCGGCGTCGAAGAGGCGAGCGGCAGTGCGCGGTACGGCGTACGTGGACCGGTTGTGCGAGCCGAGATCGCGGGTGGCCGTGGGACCGCCGGCAGCGGGGAAGTGCTCGCTCGGGGTCGCCACCGGCGCGAACTCCACCAGCACGCGGGGCACACCGAGTGAGTCCGCCACCATCGGGGCACTGAGGACCAGCGGGTGGTGCACCACCACATCGGGGTCGAAGGCGACCGTCTCGCGCACCGCGGCGGCGAGCATCCGCCGCATCGCGGGCCGCACCTCGGCGCGGACGTGGTGTGCGAGAGCCCACGGGGTGCGACCGGCCGGGGAGAGCACCCGCTGTACGTCCAGACCGAGCGCGACGGTGTCCACCTCTTCGGGCGCGTCCGCGTCGTCGGGCAGCGCCAGCCGTACGTCGTGACCGCGGGATGCGGCGTGTCGCGCGAGGGCTGCGAAGGGCTCCACGTCGCCCCGGGTGCCGGCGGTGAGCAGCATCATGCGCATCCACCCAGTCTGGCCCGGAAGCCGTCGGCCGGCGTCGACGCGAGCCGGGTACCCTCGGACCCGTGACTGACGGCAGTGAGCGGATGTCGCGCACCGTGCCGTCGGGGATCGGTGTCGCCGTGCGCCGCCTCGTGCTCATCTCGCGCCCGGTGCTGTGGATCAACACCATCGGCTCCGGTCTCGTCGCCGTGTGGCTCACCGGCGCGCTGTTCGACCTGCGGGCACTGCCGGTCATCCTGTGGCTCACCCTGCCGTTCAACCTGCTCATCTACGGTGTCAACGACATCTACGACCAGGACACGGATGCGGCCAACCCCCGCAAGGGCTCCATCGAGGGTGCCAGGATCCGGCAGTCCGAGGTGCGGCTCATCGCCTGGGCCGTCGCTGCCGTCAACGTCCCGTTCCTCGTCTTCTTCCTGCTCACGCTTCCGCCGCTCGCGAACGCGGCGATCCTGCTCTACGTGGGCGTCTTCGTCTTCTACTCCGCACCGCCGCTGCGCTTCAAGGCGCGGCCCTTCCTCGACTCCCTGAGCAACGCGGCCTACGCGCTGCCACTGGTCATCGTGCCCGCGGCCCTCGCGGTGACGCCGGTCTGGCCCGCCGCCCTCGGCCTGATGGCCTGGAGCGTGGCCAAGCACGCCTTCGATGCGGTCCAGGACATCGTGGAGGACCGGGACGCGGGCATCACCACCACCGCGGTTCGACTCGGTGCGCGCGGGACCGCCCTGTGGAGCGGCGCCTGGTGGATCCTCTCGACGGCGCTGTTCGCCGTGGTGAGCGTGCCCGTGGCCGCCGTCAACCTCCTGATCGCGGGCATCCTCGTGGTGTGCCTGCTGCGCGACCCGACGCCGGAGACCGGTCACCGCCTCTACCGACTGTCGGTCGCCTTCCCGTACATCGCCGGGTCGTTCGCCGGGGTGCTGCTCATGGTCTCGATCGTGCTGGGGGCAACCCCGTGAGCCGCGTCGTCGTGGTCGGTGGCGGGATCGGGGGGCTCACCGCCGCCGCGTTGCTCGCGCACGCGGGTCACCGCGTCACCCTGCTCGAGACCTCCACCGAGCTCGGCGGCAAGAGCCGTCGCATCCAGCTGGGCGCGGACCGCATCGACACCGGGCCGTCGCTGGTGACGTTCCCAGCGGTGTGGGACGAGCTGCTGCGGAGACTCGGCGACGGTGGGCATGCCCCCGGACGCGCCCGCGACGACGGACACCTCGACCTGGTGCGGATGCCCGAGGTGGGCCGCTACCACCACGACGGCGAGGAGACGGCCCTCCCGGTGGCACCCGACCACCCCTGGTACCCCGCCTGGCGACGGTTCTCCGACCTGCACGCGCCCCTCGCCGACGACGTGACCGAACTGCTGCTCGCCGACCCCCTCGACCGAGCTGCCCTGCCGGCGCTCCGCAGGCTGCTGGCCGTCTACGGCTCGCGCCTCACCACACGCGCGTACCTCGACAGCCTGCCGTGGCTGCCGGACGGGCTGCGCGAGATCATGGCGATCCACACCCTCAACGCGGGCGTCTCGCCCTCCCGCACCCCCGCGCTCTACGCGAGCATGCCGGCGATCATGGCCGAGACCGGCGCTTGGGTGCCGCGCGGCGGAGTGTACGAGATCGTGCTCGCGTTGGGCCGGCTGGCCGAGGCCGCCGGGGTCGAGGTGCGCACCGGCGAAGCCGTCACCCACATCGAGCGCGGGTCGGTCACCACCGACTCCGGGCACCATCCCGCTGACCTCGTCGTGAGTGCCCTGGACGCCGACCGGCTCGCCACGCTGACGGGTCCGTCGCGGATCCCGGTGCTTCGCCGCCGGCGCCACCGCACCCTCTCGTGCTCGGCCATCGCGGTGTACGGCGTGCTGCGCGAGGAACTGCCGGCTCGGATCGCGACGCACAGCGTGGTGCTGCCGACGAAGCCGGCCGCGCTGCACCGCAGCCTCGAGGCGGGCGACGAACCGGCGGACACCATGGTGTTCGTCAACCAGTACCGCGCGGGCGAGGTGTACCCGAACGCGCGCAGCACCCTCGGCATCCTGCTCACCGCGCCAGCGGACGGCGGTCACTACACGATCGAGCACCCCTTCGTCCGCCGTGAGGTCGACCGCGTCTCCCGCGCGATGGGGCTCGACCGGCCCCTCACCGACCTGCTCGACGAGCACACGGTGCTCGATCCGCAGTACTACGGCGGCGGCGGCGAACCGCACGGCGCGCTCTACGGGGCGGCGCGTCCGCCGTGGCTGAGCGGGCCGTTCCACCGCCCCTCCTACAACGACCCCTGGCGGCCCTGGCTGTGGCGGGTGGGCGCGTCGGTGCACCCCGGCGGCGGCATCCCGGCGGTGGTGGGCGGCGCGATGATCGCGGTGACCCGGCTGCTCAGGTCGACCCCGGCCTGACGCGGGGCGTCGAGGGACGACGTGGACGTCGTCTCCGCCGTGCTCGGCACACGCCTCAGGGCAGTGCCGGGACGCCGGGCTCGTCGATCCAGGGACCAAGCACCAGCAGGACCGCGGCCGGGTCGGAACCCGCAGCGGTGGCGAACGCGTCCACGACGTCGGGCGTCGTCACGGTGCCGTGACGGTGTCGCTCCGTCACCGTGCGGAGACCCGAGGTGAAGGCCGTGTCACCGATCGTCCGACGGAGGGCGTGCAGTGCGAGGGCGCCGCGCTTGTAGACCCGGTCGTCGAACATGTCGGGCGCCCCCGGATCGGCCACGACGAGGTCCTGAGGATGGTCGAGCAGCCCGGCGCGGTACGCAGCCGCGAGGTCGTCCGCCGTGGCGCCGCCGCGGTGTTCGGACCAGAGCCACTCGGCGTAGCAGGCGAACCCCTCGTGGAGCCAGATGTCACGCCACACGCCGAGCGTCACCGAGTTGCCGAACCACTGGTGGGCGAGCTCGTGTGCGATGAGTCGGTCGGTGCCGTGCTCGCCGTCGACGTGGTTCCGGCCGAAGACGGCGAGGCCGTGCGCCTCGAGCGGGATCTCGAGCTCGTCGTCGGTGACCACGACCCCGTACTCGGCGAACGGGTAGGGCCCGAACCGGTCGGTGAACAGCGCGATCATCTCGGGGACCTGCCCGAAGTCGGTCTTCGCGGCGGCGGTGAGGTCCGCCGGGTGGTGCAGGGTGACCGGGACGTCGCCGCCCCGCAGCTTCGTCGTTCGGTACCGGCCGATCTGCACGGTCGCCAGGTACGTCGCCATCGGCTCGGTCACGGCGAAGGTCCACCGCGTCCCGCGGGCGGTCCGGTCACGCCCGAGGAGTGCGCCGTTCGCGACGACCTCGTACCCGGCCTCGCAGGTGACCTCGATGCGGTACGTCGCCTTGTCGTCCGGGCGGTCGTTGCAGGGGAACCAGGACGGTGCACCGACGGGCTGACTCGCGACGATCACGCCGTCGGTCAGCTCCTCCCACCCGAGCGTCCCCCAGGGGCTCCGGAGCGGTCGGGGAGCGCCGCGGTAGCGCACGTGGACCGTGAAGTCGGCTCCCGCAGCGATGGGCGTCGCCGGGGTCACGGTGGTCTTGTGCGCGCCGACGGAGACCTTCTTCACGCGGACACCGTCCACGTCCACCCGGTCGACGCCGAGCCCGTGCAGGTCGAGCACGACCTTGTCGAGCGGCTCGTTCGCCGTCGCCGTGACGGTCGCCGTCGCGTCGAGCCGGTTCGTGGCGACGCGGTAGTCGAGCTGCAGGTCGTAGTGGCGGCTCGTCCACCGCCGGTCGCCGCTGTGGGGTGTGTACGGGTCGGCGGCGGGGTCGGTCTGCTTCACGGTGCCGGTCAGTCTGCCACGGCGTCGACCGGCCTCGGGTCCTCGGCGCGCTCGACGGACTCGACGGACTCGACCGGCCCAGGGTGCTCGCGGCCCCCGTGGTCGGTCGTCCCGCTCCGCCAGGGCGGGTGCTCCCACGGACCGATCGGGTTGCCGGCCCACAGCGTGCCGCCCGGTACCAGCTCGCCGCGCATGACGAGCGAGGCGGGGCCGACCGTCGCGCCCGGGCCGATGCCGGCGGCGGGGAGGACCACGCCGTGCGGCCCGAGCGTCGCACCGGCGTCGAGCGTGACGGTGTCGAGCTGCATGACCCGGTCGTGGAACAGGTGGGTCTGCACGACCGTGCCGCGAGCGACGGTCGCCCCGTCACCGATGGTGACGAGGTCCGCCTCCGGCAGCCAGTACGTCTCGCACCAGACCCCGCGCCCGATCGTCGCCCCGAGGCTCCGGAGCCAGGCGGCCAGTGCCGGGGTGCCGATCGCCTGCTCGGCGAACCACGGACGTGCGACGGTCTCGACGAAGGTGTCCTGCACCTCGTTCCGCCAGACGAACGACGACCACAGCGGGTGCTCGGTGGCGGTGATGCGCCCGACGAACGCCCACTTCGCGAGCGTGGAGACGCCGGCCGCGACGGCTCCGGCGACGATGAGCACGGGGCCGGCGAGCAGCACCGTCCAGCCGAGGCCGACGGCGGTCCAGAGCGCCAGGAGCGTGACGGCGACGCCGAGTCCGATCGCCGTCGACACCATCGGTGCCACGATGCGGAGGAGTTCCCACGCGCCGCGGGCGACCTTGAGGCGCGTCGGCGGGCGGAACGTGCGCTCCTCGTCGAACTGCGCGGCGGCCCGGCGGAGTCGGACCGGCGGGCTGCCGAGCCACGAGGACCCGCGCTTGGCCTTCTTCGGAACCGCGGACAGCACGGCGACGAGGGCCTCGCGCGGCACCGACCGACCGGCTCCGGTCATGCCGCTGTTGCCGAGGAAGGCCCGTCGCCCGACCTTGGACCGGCCGATCCGCACGCGTCCGCCGCCGAGTTCGTAGGTCGCGACCATCGTGTCGTCGGCGAGGAAGGCCCCGGAGGCGATCTGCGTCAGCGCCGGGATGAGCAGCACGGTGGAGATCTCGGTGTCCCGGCCGACCCTGGCGCCGAGCAGCCGCAGCCACAGCGGGGTGACGAGGCTCGCGTACAGCGGGAACAGCAGCGTCCGGGCGGCGTCGAGGATGCGCTCGGTGCTCCACACCTGCCACCCGATCCGGGACCGGACCGGATGGCGTCCCTCGGCCAGCCCGAGCCCGAGCAGCCGGACCGCGGCGACGACGAGGCCGGCGTAGACCAGCCCGGCGACGACCGTGACGAGCGGGACGCTGAGCAGCGAGGGGCCGACCGCGGCACCGAGCGAGGCCGGGCGTCCGACGACCACCGCGGCGGCGCCCAGTCCGGCGGCGACCCCGGCGACGGGGAGCCCGGCGACGGCGACGGACCCGACCCCGTACGCGAGCAGCCAGCGCTTCGGGGAGGCGGGACGGGCCTCCCGGCCGTGGCGTGCGGAGCCGACGCGCTCGGCGGGGGACCCGGCCCAACGTTCGCCCGCGGGGACGGTCCCCGCGACCGCGGAGCCGGCCTCGACCTCGGCGCCGTCGCTGACGTGCGCCCCGGGCATGAGGGTCGAGCGGCTGTGCACGACCGCGTCGGCTCCGACGTGCACCGTGCCGAGGCGGAAGACGTCGCCGTCCACCCAGTGCCCGGCCAGGTCGACCTCCGGCTCGACCGAGGCCCGCTTGCCGATGGTCAGCATGCCGGTCACCGGCGGCAGCGTGTGCAGGTCGACGTCCCGGCCGACGGTCGCGCCGAGTGCCCTGGCGTAGTAGCTGATCCACGGTGCCCCGGCGGTGGAGGGACCGTCGACGGCCTCGGCGATCCGTTCGGCGAGCCAGACCCGCACGTGCACCGAGCCGCCGCGCGGGTGGTCGCCGGGTCGGACCCCGGCCAGCAGGAGCCGCGCGGCGACGACGGTGAGCGCCATCTTGCCGGCGGGGGTGACGAACAGCACGAGGGCGAGCACGAGGACCGGCCAGGGGAGCACCGGCAGGAACGGCATCGTCGTGGCGTGCAGCACCGCGGCGACGAGGGCCGTCCAGCTGAGCAGCCGGAGCCCGCGGAGCACCTGCAGGGGCAGACCGAGCAGCGTCATGACCAGCCCGGTGCGGGGCGGGACGGGGCGGACGTCCCGGCGGGCCGCGGCGACCAGCCCGGACTCGTCGAGCGCGGCGGCGAGCGCTCCGATGCGCGGGTGGTCGTAGACGTCGGCGACGGTGGTGGTGGGGTAGCGCTCGCGGATCGCGGACACGAGCTGCGCAGCGGTCAGGGACCCACCGCCGTGCGCGAAGAAGTCGTCGTCGACGTCGGCGACCGGCACACCGAGGATCGCGGACCAGCGTTCGGCGATCCAGGCCACGGTCGGCGGCAGGTCGGTCCCGACCGCTCCCTCGAGAGGCCAGGGGAGTGCCGCCCGGTCGACCTTGCCGGAGGTCCGCGTCGGCAGCGAGTCGACGACGGCGAGGAGCGGGACGAGTGCGGCGGGCAGTTCCGCACGCAGGCGGGTGTTCGCGGCCGTGGTGTCGATCACGGCGCCGGCGACCGGAGCGACGTAGCCGACGAGGACCTGGTTGCCCGCCGGGGTCCGCTGCACGACCGCGGCTCCACCGGCGACGTCGTCGAGGGCCTGCAGGGCGGCGTCGATCTCGCCGAGTTCGATGCGCCGTCCACCGAGTTTCACCTGGTCGTCGGCACGGCCCTGGAAGACGAGGCCTTCCGGGTCGTAGCGCACGAGGTCGCCGCTCCGGTACGCCCGCTCCCACCCGAGCTGCGGGAAGGGGGCGTACTTCTCGGCGTCCTTCGCGGGGTCGAGGTAGCGGCCGAGGCCGACGCCCCCGATGACGAGCTCACCGACCTGCCCCGGAGCGACGCGTGCTCCCTCGGCGTCGACGACCGCGAGGTCCCACCCGTCGAGCGGCAGACCGATCCGGATCGGGGTGCTGCCGTCGAGCAGGGCGCCGCAGGCCACGACGGTCGCCTCGGTCGGACCGTAGGTGTTCCAGACCTCGCGGTCGCGCGAGGCGATGCGGGCGGCGAGATCGGGTGGGCACGCCTCACCGCCGAAGATCACCAGGCGCACGGACTCGAGCGCGTCGTCGGGCCACAGCGCCGCGAGGGTGGGGACGGTCGACACGACGGTGATGCCGTGCGCGATGAGCCACGGGCCGAGGTCGACGCCGCTCTTCACCAGGGACCGGGGCGCGGGGACGAGGCAGGCGCCGTGTCCCCAGGCGAGCCACATCTCCTCGCACGAGGCGTCGAACGCCACGCTCAGCCCGGCGAGCACCCGGTCGGTCGGGCCGAGCGGTGCGGACTGCAGGAACATCCGTGCCTCGGCGTCGACGAAGGCCGCGGCGGAGCGGTGGGTGACGGCGACGCCCTTCGGTACCCCGGTGGAGCCGGAGGTGAAGATGACCCAGGCGTCGTCCTCGGTCGTCGGCTGCTCGGCGGTCGCGGCCGGGTCGGTGACGGGCAGCGCGGACCCCTGGCGGTCACGCAGGACGCCGCCGGCGCCGATGACGCCGACGACGCCGGCCTCGCCGAAGACGAGGGTGGCGCGTTCCTCGGGGTCGTCGGCGTCGACGGGGACGTAGGCGGCGCCGGCGGCGAGGACGGCGAGGATCGACACGGACAGGTCCCGGCCGCCGGAGGGGATCCGGACGCCGACCCGGTCGCCGCGGCGGACACCGTGGCGGGCGAGGTCGTCGGCGCGCTCGTGCACGAGGGTGAGGAGGGCGCGGTAGTCGAGCGGCCCCTCGGGGGTCTCGAGGGCGAGGGCGTCGGGGTGCGCCTCGGCGGTGGCGGTGAGCACGTCGAGCAGGGTCCTGGCCGGTGCGGCCCGGTCACCGCGGTCGAGTTCCTGTTGCACGTTCGTCGTCACGCCGCGTGATCCTAGAGCCCGAAGGTGTCGCGTTCGGGAACGAGGCGCCCCGGCGACCGCGGGCGACGGCCGCCGCAGGCGATGACGTCCCGGTGACCACCGAGGAAGGTCGCCGCAGGCGATGACGTCCCGGTGACCACCGAGGAAGGTCGCCGCAGGCGACGTCGAGCGCTGCCGACCGAGCGCAGCGAGGACGACAGCTTGCGCGGGGATGTGACCGTGCCCCCAGGAGGATTCGAACCTCCGCCCCTGCCTCCGGAGGGCAGTGCTCTATCCCCTGAGCTATGGGGGCCCTGGGGTGTCACCAACCGTAGCAGGTCCGGACCGGCCTCCTGTACGCCCGGGCGGCTCCCCGGGCGTGCCGTGTCGTCACGAGAGGCTCCCACCCGGCCGGCGCGGGCCTCCCGTCCGGCGGTGGGTCGTTCAGGGTGTCGGCGACCCGCTCGGCGCGGTCGCCGGTGCGGTCGCGTCCGGTGCGACCGCCTGCCGGACGGCGTCGACGACGGGCTGCGCGGTGCCGGGCTCGGTGTACAGGCCGGAAGTGGTGTGGATCCAGTACGGGCCGGCGAAGGCGTCGGCGCGTCCGGCGTCGTCGGCGAGCGAGAAGTACCCCTCGACGGTGTAGGTGGGCACCGACCCGCCCTGTTCGAAGAGGGCGTCCTCGAGCCGGGTGAGCGACTCGGCGGGCAGGTGGGCGACGGCGACGGTGACGGTGACGCTGTCGTCGGTCGTGGACCGCCAGGTGCAGACGCGACCGTCCTGCGCGGCGATCTGCGCGACGGGTGACCCGTCCGCCGGCTGCGGCGTCCGGACCCGTTCGAACTCCTGCCCGTAGACGGCGAAGGCGGCCGCGGGCACGAGGGTGCGGCAAGACTGCGTGACCCGTTCCCCGACGACGCCGGGGGAGGCCGAGGCGGAGGGGCCACCACCGTCCGTCCCGGAGCAGGCCGCGAGCACGAGCGCGGCGGGGACGACGAGTGCGGCGAGGCCGGACGCCCGGAGGCTGCGGGAGGTCATGACGGACCATGATGCTGCATCGCTCCCGGCGTGGTCCGGGCGGTGGCTGAGCGTCCCGGTAGACTCGATCGCCGTGACTCCTGCCGAACTCTCCGCCGCGTACCTGTCGATCCTCACGGGCATCGTCGAGCGCCGAGGCGCTGCCGACACGGTGACGGTCCAGGAGTCCCACGTGGCCCTGGAACGACCGAAGAACCGGGCGCACGGCGACTGGGCGTCGAACGCGGCCATGCAGCTCGCGAAGCGCCTCGGGACGAACCCGCGCGAGCTCGCGACGGAGATCGCCGGCGAGCTGACCGAACTCGACGGCGTGGAGTCCGTCGACATCGCCGGCCCGGGGTTCATCAACATCACGCTCGAGGCCGCCGCCGCCGGCGAGGTCGCGCGCACCGTCGTGGACCAGGGCGTGTCCTTCGGCCACGGCGACCTCTACGACGGTGTCCGCATCGACCTCGAGTTCGTGTCGGCGAACCCGACCGGGCCGATCCACATGGGCGGCGTCCGGTGGGCCGCGGTCGGCGACAGCCTGGCCCGGGTGTTCCAGGCACAGGGCGGGCTCGTCACCCGGGAGTACTACTTCAACGACCACGGCAACCAGATCGACCGGTTCGCCCGGTCCCTCCTGGCGTCCGCACTGGGGGAGCCGACGCCCGAGGACGGCTACGGCGGTGCGTACATCGGCGAGATCGCGGCCCGTGTGCTCGCGACGCTCGAGCCCGGTGTCGACGTGGCGGACCTGCCGCGCGACGAGGCGCAGGAGCTGTTCCGGCGTGAGGGCGTCGAGTTCATGTTCACGGACATCAAGCGTTCGCTGCACGACTTCGGTGTCGACTTCGACGTCTTCTTCCACGAGAACTCGTTGCACGAGTCGAAGGCCGTCGACCGCGCCATCGCCCGCTTGCAGGAGCAGGGGCGGATGTACGAGGCGGACGGCGCGCTGTGGCTCCGGACGACCGACTTCGGCGACGACCGCGACCGCGTCGTCATCAAGTCGGACGGCGAGCCGGCGTACATCGCCGGCGACCTGGCGTACTACCTCGACAAGCGCGAGCGCGGCTTCGAGCGGAACCTCATCATGCTCGGCGCGGACCACCACGGCTACGTCGGCCGGATGATGGCGATGTGCGCGGCGTTCGGCGACGAGCCGGGCAAGAACCTCGAGATCCTCATCGGGCAGCTGGTGAACCTGCTCAAGGACGGCCAGCCGCTCCGGATGTCGAAGCGCAACGGCACCGTCGTGACGATGGAGGACCTGGTCGACGCCGTGGGTGTGGACGCCGGTCGGTACGCCCTCGTCCGGTTCGCGAGCGACACCGCGATCGACATCGACCTCGACCTGCTGACGAAGCGGACGAACGACAACCCCGTCTTCACCGTCCAGTACGCGCACGCCCGCACGCACTCCGTCGCGCGGAACGCAGCGGCGTCCGGTGTGGACCGCTCGGTGTTCGACGCGTCGCTGCTCACGCACGAGTCCGAGAGCGCGCTCCTCGGGGCGATCGCCGAGTACCCGCGGGTGGTCCGCCAGGCCGCGGAACTCCGCGAACCGCACCGCATCGCCCGGTACATCGAGCAGCTCGCGGGCCTGTACCACCGCTGGTACGACTCCTGCCGCGTCACGCCCCTCGGCGACGAGCCGGTGACGGACCTGCACCGCACCCGTCTCTGGGTGAACGACGCCACCGGACAGGTCGTGCGCAACGGCCTCGGTCTGCTCGGCGTCAGCGCACCCGAACGGATGTAGTGGTGACGCCGGCACCTGCCGCGGGTCGGACCCGGGGGCACCGCGGCCGGACGCTCGCGATCGTCCTGGTCGTCGTGCTCCTGGTCCTCGCGGCGCTCGTCGTGGTGGCGGAGTCCGTCCTCCGCGGGGTCGTCGACCGCACGATCGCGCACCAGGTCGAGCAGTCGCTGCCCGACGGCACGTCCGGCACCGTGGACGCGCACGTCGACGGCGTGGTGATCCCGCAGCTCGTCGGGGGGACGTTCGACCGGGTGCACATCACGTCGGACCGGCTGACGGTGGACGGCATCCCGCTCGCGGCCGACGTGACGGCGCGCGACCTGCCGGTGGACGGCCAGGGCGCGGTGCACGACGTCGACGGCACGGTCAGGCTCGCTGCCGGAGCGGTCGAGGACCTGGCGAAGTACTCGCCGCTCTTCGAACGGCTGCGGCTCATCGACGGGGGCGTCGAGCTGCGGGGCACCACCTCGGTGCTCGGCTTCGACATCGGGTACGCGGCCGACGGGTCGGTCGCGGCGCAGTCCGACGGTCGGGGCGTCACGATCACCCCGGAGACGGTCCGGATCACGAACTCGTCCCTCGGCTTGGACGTCGACGACATCCCCGGCGTCTCCGACGTGCCGGTCCCGGTCTGCACGGCGCAGTTCCTGCCGGAGCAGCTCCGGGTCCGCTCGCTCCGCGTGACGGAGTCCGCCGCGACGGTCCGGATCACGGCGGACGAACTGCCCCTCAGCGAGGACGGCCTGCGGACCACCGGCCGCTGCTGAGCTCGGGCCCGTCCCGATCGGCGTCACATGGGCCGGCGAGGTCGTCACGGCCGGATAGGATCGGGTCCCGTGAGCGAGAACCCCCTTGCGCCGCCGCGACTGCGGTTCCCGACGGACGCCTCCGAACTCGTCGACCGCATCTGGCCCGCCTCCGCGACCCGCACCGACGCGGGCATGCTCGCGATCGGCGGGGTCGCTGCCGACGAACTCGTCGCGCGCTTCGGCTCACCCCTCTACGTCGTGGACGAGCGTGACGTGCAGTCGCGGGCCGTGCGCGTCCGGAACGCGTTCACCGACGCCTTCACGCGCATCGGCACGCGGGCGCACGTCTACTACGCGGCCAAGGCGTTCTGGACGACCCACGTCGCCCGGTGGATGGCCGACGCCGACCTCCGTCTCGACGTCTGCACGATGGGGGAGATCGCCGTCGCGCTGGCCGCGGGCGTCGACCCCGCGCTCATGGGCTTCCACGGCAACGACAAGTCCGACGCCGAGCTCGAGCGCGCGGTCTCGATCGGCCTCGGCACGATCGTGCTCGACAGCCACGAGGAGATCGGCCGCGTCGCCCGGATCGCCGCCGACGCCGGTGTCGTCCAGCGCGTGCGCATCCGCATCAACAGCGGCGTGCACGCTTCGACCCACGAGTTCCTGGCAACCGCTCGCGAGGACCAGAAGTTCGGCATCCCGCTGTCCGAGGCCGTGCCGGCAGCGACGGCCGTCCGCGCCGAACCGTCCCTCGCGTTCGTCGGACTGCACTCCCACATCGGGTCGCAGATCTTCGACGACAGCGGCTTCCGCGAAGCCGCTCGTCGGCTGATGGACGTGCACGCCACCCTCGTCGCCAGCGGGCCGGTCCCGGAGCTCAACCTCGGCGGCGGGTGGGGCATCGACTACACCGAGGCAGACTCCGCCCTCGCGCCGGAGGACGTCGCCGACGCCCTGGCCGCGATCGTGGCCGAGGAGTGCGCGTCGCGCGGCATCCCGGTGCCGGAGATCGCGGTGGAGCCCGGCCGCTACATCGTCGGGCCGCCCGGCGTGACGCTGTACCGCGTCGGCACGATCAAGCCCGTCACGGTGGAGACCGACGACGGCCCGTCGGCGACCCGCACGTACGTGTCGGTGGACGGCGGCATGAGCGACAACGTCCGCCCGGCGCTCTACGGCGCGGACTACACGGCCCGCCTGGCCCGGACCTCCGACGCCGACCCGGTGCTCACCCGTGTCGTCGGCAAGCACTGCGAGAGCGGTGACGTCGTGGTCCACGACGAGTACCTGCCCGGTGACGTGCGGCGGGACGACCTGCTCGCAGTCGCCGCGACCGGCGCCTACTGCTGGAGCCTGGCGAGCAACTACAACCACGTCG
The DNA here is from genome assembly GCF_003234525.1 of Curtobacterium sp. MCBD17_021. Lineage (NCBI taxonomy): Bacteria > Bacillati > Actinomycetota > Actinomycetes > Micrococcales > Microbacteriaceae > Curtobacterium > Curtobacterium sp. MCBD17_021. The sequence continues at coordinate 89,087 of NZ_QKTS01000008.1, forward strand.
GACGCCCGCCGGTCGTCGCGGTCGCCGACGGGGCGGCCCGTATCCTCGTGCGGGGCGAGACCGTCGACGACCTCCTCGCCCGCGACACCGGCGTCGCGCCGGTGTCCGGCACCGGTGCCGCCCGCTGACCGCCCGAACCGGAGAGACACCCACCAGATGATCGAATACCGCAACGTCCGCGTCGCGCTGCTCGGAGCCGGCTCGGTCGGCTCACAGGTTGCCCGACTCCTGCTCGAGCACGGTCCGGAGCTCGCCACGCGTGCCGGCGCCGGTCTGGAGCTGGTCGGGATCGCCGTGCGTGACGTCGACGCCGAGCGGGACGTCGACCTGCCCCGCGAGCTGTTCACGACCGACGCCGCGTCGCTCATCCTCGGGGCCGACATCGTCGTCGAGCTCATCGGGGGGATCGAACCGGCTCGGACGCTGGTGCTGCAGGCGCTGCAGTCGGGCGCGGACGTGGTCACCGGCAACAAGGCGCTGCTCGCCACGCACGGGCCGGAGTTGTTCGCCGCGGCCGAGCAGGTCGGCGCACAGCTCTACTACGAGGCCGCGGTCGCCGGCGCGATCCCGATCATCCGCCCGCTGCACGACTCGCTCGCGGGGGACCGCATCGAGCGGATCATGGGCATCGTCAACGGCACCACGAACTTCATCCTCGACCTGATGGACCGCGAGGGCGCCACCTTCGAGGACGCCCTGGCGACCGCGACGGAACTCGGGTACGCCGAGGCCGACCCGACCGCCGACATCGAGGGCTACGACGCCGCGCAGAAGGCCGCGATCCTGGCCTCGCTGGCGTTCCACACGTCGGTCCCGCTCGCCGCCGTGCACCGCGAGGGCATCACCTCGGTGACCATCGAGCAGGTCCGTGCCGCCCGGAAGGCCGGCTACGTCGTGAAGATCCTCGCGACCTGCGAACGGCTCACCGACGCCGACGGGCAGGAGGGCGTCAGCGCTCGTGTCTACCCGGCGCTCGTCCCCGAGTCGCACCCGCTCGCGAGCGTGCACGGCGCGAAGAACGCCGTGTTCGTCGAGGCCGAGGCCGCGGGTGACCTCATGTTCTACGGCGCTGGTGCCGGCGGGGTCGAGACGGCCTCGGCGGTGCTCGGCGACCTGGTGTCCGCGGCCCGTCGTCACGTCATCGGCGGCCCGGGTGTCGCGGAGTCGACCCAGTCGGCGCTGCCGGTCTTCCCGATCGGGACGGTCCGGACCCGGTACCAGATCGCGTTGCACGTGTCGGACGCCCCCGGGGTGCTCTCGACCGTGGCCGGCGTGCTCGCCGCCCACGGCGTCAGCGTCGAGACCGTCGAGCAGACCACCACGGGTGCCGCCGAGGGGACGGCCACGCTCGTCATCGGCACGCACCTGGCGCGCGAGGCCGACCTGGCCGACACCGTCGTCGCACTCCGCGGCGAGGACGTCGTCCGCGACGTGACCAGCGTCCTGCGCGTCGTCGGCGTCTGAGCGCACCACGGGCCTCCCGGCCGACACCGGGTCCGCCCGGATCGACCCGCACCACCGATACCGACCCCACACCGATCCACCGGACAGAGAGAGAAGCCTGATGGCCCACCAGTGGCAGGGAGTCCTGCGCGAGTACGCCGACCGACTCGACGTGACGGACGCGACCCCGATCGTGACGCTCGGTGAGGGCGGGACCCCGCTCATCCCGGCGCGACGGCTCTCGGAGCGCACCGGTGCGCAGGTGTACGTGAAGTACGAGGGCATGAACCCGACGGGTTCCTTCAAGGACCGCGGCATGACCATGGCGATCTCGAAGGCCGTCGAGCACGGCGCGAAGGCCGTCATCTGTGCCTCGACCGGCAACACGAGCGCTTCGGCGGCCGCGTACGCCACGCACGCCGGCATCACCGCCGCGGTGCTGGTGCCCGAGGGCAAGATCGCGATGGGGAAGCTCAGCCAGGCCGTCGCCCACGACGCCCAGCTGCTGCAGGTGCAGGGCAACTTCGACGACTGCCTCGACATCGCGCGGGACCTGTCGGCGAACTACCCGGTGCACCTGGTCAACTCGGTCAACAACGACCGTATCGAGGGGCAGAAGACCGCCGCGTTCGAGGTCGTCGACGTCCTGGGCGACGCGCCGGACTTCCACTTCCTGCCCGTCGGCAACGCGGGCAACTACACCGCGTACTCCCGCGGCTACCGCGAGGACGTCGCCTCGGGCCGTTCGTCGAAGATGCCGCGCATGTTCGGCTTCCAGGCGGCCGGCTCGGCGCCGATCGTCCGCGGTGAGGTCGTGCCCCACCCGGAGACCATCGCGTCGGCGATCCGCATCGGCAACCCGGCGTCCTGGAAGTACGCACTCGAGGCCCGGGACGAGACCGACGGCTACTTCGGCGCGATCTCCGACGAGGCGATCCTCGCCGCGCACCACATCCTCTCCGCCGAGGTCGGCGTCTTCGTCGAGCCCGCCTCGGCCATCGGTGTCGCAGGACTGCTCGAGCGGTCCGACGCCGGCGTGGTCCCGAAGGGTGCGACGGTCGTCATCACGGTCACCGGTCACGGCCTCAAGGACCCGCAGTGGGCGCTCCGTACCCAGGACGGTGGCGAGGTCACGCCGACGAGCGTGCCGGTCGACACCGCCGCCGTCGCCGGCGTGCTCGGACTGGTCAGCGCGCGGTGAGCGTCGACCGCTCGTCCGGACCGGGGGAGGGCGTGACCGCCCTGGATGCTGTACCGGCCGGACGGGCGGTCCGCGTGCGCGTCCCGGCGACCTCGGCGAACCTCGGGCCGGGGTTCGACTCGCTCGGACTCGCGCTGTCCCTCTACGATGAGGTCGACGTCCGCGTCCGCCGTGCCCCGGGATCGACCGTCACCATCGTGGGCGTCGGCGCGGGTGAGGTCCCGACCGACGACACCAACCTCGTCGTCCGGGCGGTCCGCCGCGGCTTCGAGCACGCGGGCGTCGAGCAGCCGGGGCTCGAGCTGCACGCGACGAACGCCATCCCGCACGGCCGCGGCATGGGGTCCTCCGCCGCCGCGATCGTCGCCGGACTGATGGCGGCACGCGGCCTCCTCGCCGGCGTGGTCGACCTCGACGCGTCGACGCTGCTGACCCTCGCCACCGAGATGGAGGGGCACCCGGACAACGTCGCGCCGGCCCTCTTCGGCGGCCTGACGATCGCGTGGATGACCGCCGACGGCCCCGCGTACAAGCGGTTGCTCGTGCACCGCGGCGTCTCGCCCGTCGTCTTCGTGCCGACCTCGACGCTGTCGACGAAGCTCGCGCGCTCCCTGCAGCCGATGACCGTGCCGCACGAGGACGCCGCCTTCAACGTCTCGCGCTCGGCACTGCTCGTCGCGGCCCTCATCCAGAGTCCCGAGCTGCTGCTCGCCGCGACCGAGGACCGCCTCCACCAGGCCTACCGGGCGAGCGCGATGCCCGAGACCGACGCCCTGATCGGCCTGCTCCGCCAGCACGGTCTCGCGGCCGTCGTCTCGGGGGCCGGACCGAGCCTGTTGGTGATGGGGAGCGACCCCGCGCAGCGCCTCGCGGCCGCCGAACTGGTCGAGCGACACGCCGAATCCGCCTGGCGTCCGCTCATGCTGGCCGTCGACCTCGGTGGTGCTACAGTGAAGCCGCACCCGACGCTCGAAGCCGAACTCGCGGAGGCGTCGACCATCCCAGGTCGACCGCCACGCTGATCCGGTGCGTGGGGCACTCTCTCCAGATCACCGTTCCCGGTCCGTCGTCTGAACGACGGCCGTCGCACACCCGCCACGGGAACGGTGGAAACTCTCCGCGTTCTGCGGTCGGAAGGAACAACAGCATCGTGACCGACGTCACCACCTCCACCGGTTCGGTGGAGATCCCCACTGACCTGCGCGCGCTCCGTCTCCCGGAGCTCCAGCGCATCGCCTCGTCCCTCGGGATCACGGGGCTCTCGAAGCTCCGCAAGGGCGACCTCATCGCCTCCATCGAGGACAAGCGCCCGGCCGAGGCGACCGCCTCCGTCACGCCGACCCTCGACGGTGCCGGCACCGGCACGCCGGGTACGGAGGACGCCTCGTCCCAGGACGCCGCCGCCGCGCAGGCACCTGCCGAGCAGGTCGCCGCCGCTCCGGCCCAGCAGACCGCCGAGCCGGTCGCCGAGGCCCCGTCGCGCGGCCGCCGCAGCCGCCGCGCCTCCTCCGGCGGCACCGTGACCGCCACCGAGCCGACCGCCGCCGCGTCGCACACGAACGCCGGACACACCGGTACCGAGGACCTGCTCGCCGGTCTCGACCAGGTCCGTGCCGAGAAGGACGCCCAGGAGGCCGCGCAGAGCGGTCAGCGTCGTGGCCGCGGTCGTGACCGCCAGGCGCAGCAGGCCGACGGCCAGGAGGCCCGGGGTGGCGCCACCGCCGAGGCGCAGGTCCCCGTCGAGGACGCGCTCGAGCAGGGTGACCAGGACGCCGTCCAGCAGGACGAGGGCCAGCAGGCCGACCAGGCCGACGCGGGCGAGCAGAGCGAGGGCGGCGCCCGTCGCGGCCGTCGGAGCCGAGGCCGCGGTCGTGGCCGCGGGCAGAACGGCGACCAGGCCGAGCAGAACGGTCAGCAGGCCGAGGCCGACAAGGGCGAGCAGAAGCAGCAGAACGGCAAGCAGCAGAACGCCGACAAGGCCGAGCAGAAGCAGAACGGTCAGCAGAAGCAGGCCGACCAGCAGCGCGGCGACCAGCAGCGTGGCGACCAGCAGCGCGCCGACCAGCAGCGTGCCGCCGAGCAGGAGGCCGAGAACGGTCGGACCCGTCGCCAGCGTGACCGCAAGCGCGGCCGCGGTGGTCAGAACGACGAGTTCGAACCCGAGGTCACCGAGGATGACGTCCTCATCCCGATCGCCGGCATCCTCGACGTCCTCGACAACTACGCCTTCGTCCGCACCACCGGCTACCTGCCGGGGCCGGAGGACGTGTACGTCTCGCTCGGCCAGGTGAAGAAGTACCACCTCCGCAAGGGCGACGCCGTCGTCGGTGCCATCAAGCAGCCGCGGGACAACGAGCAGCAGAGCCGCCAGAAGTACAACGCGCTGGTCAAGATCGACACGATCAACGGCCAGACCGCCGACGAGGCTGCGGCCCGCGTCGACTTCCAGGACCTCACCCCGCTGTACCCGAACGAGCGCCTGCGCCTTGAGACGGAGCCGGGCAAGCTGTCGACCCGCATCATCGACCTCGTGTCGCCGATCGGCAAGGGCCAGCGCGGTCTCGTCGTGTCGCCGCCCAAGGCCGGCAAGACCGTCGTGCTGCAGGCCATCGCGAACGCCGTGTCGACGAACAACCCCGAAGCGCACCTCATGGTCGTCCTCGTCGACGAGCGTCCCGAAGAGGTCACCGACATGCAGCGCACGGTGAAGGGCGAGGTCATCGCCTCGACCTTCGACCGCCCCGCCGAGGACCACACGACGGTCGCCGAGCTCGCCATCGAGCGCGCCAAGCGCCTGGTCGAGCTGGGCCACGACGTCGTCGTGCTGCTCGACTCGATCACCCGCCTGGGTCGTGCGTACAACCTGGCCACCCCGCCGTCGGGCCGCGTGCTCTCCGGTGGCGTGGACTCGGCCGCGCTCTACCCGGTCAAGCGCTTCTTCGGCGCCGCCCGGAACATCGAGAACGGTGGCTCGCTCACGATCCTCGCCACCGCGCTCGTCGAGACCGGGGCGAAGATGGACGAGGTGATCTTCGAGGAGTTCAAGGGCACCGGCAACATGGAGCTCCGCCTCAACCGGCACCTCGCCGACAAGCGGATCTTCCCGGCCGTTGACATCAACGCCTCGGGCACCCGTCGCGAGGAGCAGCTGCTCTCCGCCGACGAGGTCGCGATCACGTGGCGTCTCCGCCGGGCCCTCGCCGGGCTCGACCCGCAGCAGGCGCTGGACGTCGTGCTCCGGAACCTCAAGGAGACGCAGTCGAACGTCGAGTTCCTCGTCCAGATCCAGAAGTCGGTGCCGGCGACCAACGGTCACCACGGCAACGGCCACCAGGAGTAACGCGTGTTCGAGTCGGTGGCAGGGCTGCTGGCGGAACACGAGGAACTGACGCAGCAGCTGTCGGACCCCGCGCTCCACGCCGACCCGGCCCGCGCCAAGAAGGTCAACCGGCGGTACGCCGAGCTGAGCCAGATCAAGGCCGCGTACGAGGCATGGCAGGCGGCGGGGGACGACCTCGCCGCCGCCCGGGAACTCGCGCGTGAGGACGAGGCGTTCGCGGACGAGGTCCCGGGGCTCGAGGAGCAGCTGGCGGAGCGCCAGGAGCGTCTCCGCCGGCTCCTCATCCCGCGTGACCCCGACGACGGGCGTGACGTCATCATGGAGATCAAGGGCGGCGAGGGCGGCGAGGAGTCCGCGCTGTTCGCTGCCGACCTGCTCCGGATGTACTCGCACTACGCCGAGGGCAAGGGCTGGAAGGTCGAGATGCTCGAGCGCACCGAGTCCGACCTCGGTGGCTACAAGGACGTCCAGGTCGCGATCAAGTCGAACACGACCGACCCGTCGCAGGGCGTGTGGGCGCACCTCAAGTACGAGGGCGGCGTGCACCGCGTGCAGCGTGTGCCGGCGACCGAGTCGCAGGGCCGCATCCACACCTCGACGACCGGGGTGCTCGTCTTCCCCGAGGTCGACGAGCCCGAAGAGGTCGAGATCAACCAGAACGACCTCAAGATCGACGTCTACCGGTCGTCCGGTCCCGGCGGGCAGTCCGTCAACACGACGGACTCCGCGGTGCGCATCACCCACCTCCCGACGGGCATCACGGTCGCCATGCAGAACGAGAAGTCGCAGCTGCAGAACCGTGAGGCCGGCATGCGCGTCCTCCGTGCCCGCATCCTCGCGCGGCAGCAGGAGGAGCGCGACGCCATCGCCTCGGACGCGCGCAAGTCGCAGATCCGCGGGATGGACCGGTCGGAGCGGATCCGGACGTACAACTTCCCGGAGAACCGGATCGCGGACCATCGCACGGGCTACAAGGCGTACGACCTCGACCGCGTCATGAACGGTGCGCTCGAGCCGGTCGTGCAGTCCGCCATCCAGGCGGACGAAGAGGCCAGGCTGGCCGCCATCGGCGACCAGGACGCCTGACGCCGACGTGGACGACACGTCCGACTCCGGCCCGTCCCGCACCGGGGACGCGACCGGCCGGGAGGCCCGCCCCGCGTCCGGCCCGCAGCCCGCGTTCGCGGCGGACCGCCTCCTGCGTGAGGCGGCCGTGGCGCTGGCCGCGGCGGGCGTGGTGACACCACAGGTCGACGCGGAACTCCTGCTCGCCTGGGCGACGGACACCTCCCGCGGGGCCGTCCAGGCTCGTGCGATGACCGGGGGAGCGATCGCCCCGGACCACGTCGAGCGCTTCCGGCACGCCGTCGCCCGTCGGCGGACCCGTGAGCCGCTCCAACACGTCACCGGCGAGGCGCACTTCCGGGCGTTGACCCTCGCCGTCGGACCGGGCGTCTTCGTCCCGAGGCCCGAGACCGAGTCGGTCGTGCAGTTCGGCATCGACGCGCTCCGTGCCACGGCCGTCGCCGAGCCGATCGCCGTCGACCTCGGGTCCGGCAGCGGTGCCATCGCGATCGCCATGGACACCGAGGTGCCCAACGCCGTCGTGTACGCCGTCGAACGCTCGCCCGAGGCCCTGCCCTGGACGCGGCGCAACACCGCGGCGCACGGCGGCACGGTGCACCTCGTCGAGGGTGACCTCGCGGACGCGTTGCCGGAACTCGACGGTCGGGTGTCGGTCGTCGTCTCGAACCCGCCCTACGTCCCCGACGACGCCGTTCCCGTCGACCCGGAGGTCCGTGACCACGACCCGGCACTCGCACTGTACGGGGGACCTGACGGTCTGGACGCCGTGCGCGCCCTGACCGAGACCGCGTGGCGCCTGCTCGTCCCCGGTGGGACGCTCGTCGTCGAGCACGCGGAACAGCAGGGTGAGGGCGTCCGGCGGGTCCTCGCGGACCGGGGGTTCCGGTCCCCGCAGACGCACGTCGACCTCACCGGACGCGACCGGACCACGACCGCGACCCGCGCGTAGTCCGGTCGTGTCGGTGCAGCGACACCGAGGAGCCAGCGGGCGGGGGCGTGCGTGACCGGTGCCGGGTCTCTCCCCACCGGCACGGCCCGTCCGCCGCTGGCGCGTCGGCCGGGGACCGGCGGCGTGGGCCGAGGCCGGCGACGCCTACGCGACCGGGGTGGTCTCGTGCGCGGAGACGAAGGTGCGGACCGCGTGGCGCAGGTCGGTGTCGCGCTCGACGAGCACGGCGGTGATGCCGACGCTCCGTGCACCGGCGACGTTCTCGGGCATGTCGTCGGCGAAGAACGTGCGCTCGGCGGGGACGCCGTGGTGCTCGAGCACGCGCCGGAACACGTCCGGGTCCGGCTTGCGGGCGCCGAAGGCGCTCGAGGTGTCGAGGTGCTCCTCGAAGAGCGGCGGCAGGGACGGGACCCACTGGTGCAGCCACCGACCGGCCAGCGGCCCGTTGTTCGTGAGGAGCGCGACCCGGCCGTGCTGCTTGGCGATCCGGACGGCCTCGACCCGGTCGGGCAGCTCGGTCATCGCGGCGCCGCGGACCCGGGCCCACTCGGACTCCGGCACCTCGCACCCCATCGCCTCCTGGAAGGCCGCGAGGTACTCGTCTCCGTCGGCGTAGTGCCCCGCCTCGGCGCGCTGCTCGTTGCCCGTGTCCCACCAGCGGCGACGGAGCTCGGCGAAGTCGTGCCCGGTCAGCTCGGTCAACCCGGCCATGCGGGTCATCCAGTCGTAGCGGACGAGCACGTCGTCCATGTCGAAGAGGAACAGGAGTGGGGGCGCGGGCGTCTCGTTCACGATGCCACCTATCCTCGCGCACTATCATCGTGCAGGTCATGGCTTCCCGATACGACTGTTCCGACCCCGACGGGCTCCTGACCGGCATGCGGCTCGCACGGACCGCCCTCGGTCGGGGCGAACTCGTCGTCGTGCCCACCGACACGGTGTACGGCGTCGCGGCGGACGCGTTCAGCGCGTCGGCCGTGCAGCGCCTGCTCGACGCGAAGGGTCGGACGCGGCAGTCCCCGCCGCCCGTGCTCATCCCGGGTGTGGCCACCCTCGACGCCCTCGCGAGCGAGGTCCCGGAGCCGGTCCGTCGGCTCGTCGAGGAGTTCTGGCCCGGCGGCCTCACGGTGATCCTCCGTGCGCAGCCGTCGCTCGACTGGGACCTCGGTGAGACGCGGGGGACCGTCGCGCTCCGGATGCCGGACTCCCGCATCGCGCTGGAACTCCTGCGCGAGGTCGGTCCGTTGGCGGTCTCGTCGGCCAACTCGACCGGGGACCCGGCGGCGATGGACGTGGACGACGCCGAGCGGATGCTCGGCGACAGCGTCGCCGTCTACCTCGACGGCGGAGCGCTGGCGCCGCACGACGGTGCCGCCGCGTCGACGGGCTCGACGATCGTGGACGCGACGGGCCTGGCCGCGGGGGAGGGCTTGCGCATCGTCCGCCACGGCGTGATCCCGGACGACGAGATCCGGCGGGTCGTCGGGGACGACCTCGTCCTGTGAAGTTCTACCTGCTCGCGGGGGTCATCTCGGCGGTCGTGAGCTTCCTCGTCAGCTGGCTCGTCTGGAAGCTCGGGATCCGGTACAGGTGGTACCCGAAGGTCCGCGAACGGGACGTGCACCGCACGCCGACGCCGCGGCTGGGGGGCATCGCGATGTTCCTCGGCGTCATCGTCTCGCTGCTGTGCGCGTGGTTCCTGTTCCCGGTCATCGCGGGCCAGGACTACTTCCGGCTCGTGTTCGCCGAACCCGGCCGGGTGATCGCGGTCCTGGCTGGCGCGACGATCATCGTGGTGCTCGGCGTGGCGGACGACATCTGGGACCTCGACTGGATGACGAAGCTCGCCGGACAGATCATCGCGGCGGGGATCCTGGCGTGGCAGGGCGTCGCGATCGTCTCGTTGCCCATCGGCAACACGCTCGGCGTCGGTTCGTCGTACATGAGCCTCATCTTCACCGTGCTCGCGGTCGTGCTCGTCATGAACGCCGTCAACTTCATCGACGGACTCGACGGGCTGGTGGCCGGGGTGGCGATCATCGCCGGCGGCGTGTTCTTCCTCTACACGTTCTTCATCAACCGCGTGGTGGTGGAGACCGAGTTCTTCTTCAACCTCCCGTCACTGCTCACCGCCGTGCTCGTCGGGGCCTGCGCGGGCTTCCTCGTCCTCAACTGGCATCCGGCGAAGCTCTTCATGGGTGATGCCGGTGCGTTGCTCGTCGGGTTCCTCATGGCGACCAGTGCGGTGTCGATCACGGGCAACATCGACCCCGCCGCGGTCCGGACCCGCACCGACCTCCTGCCGGCCTTCATCCCGATCCTGCTGCCCTTCGCCATCCTGGTCGTGCCGATCCTCGACTTCGGCCTGGCCGTGATCCGACGGGTCGGCGCGGGGAAGTCCCCGTTCTCGGCGGACCGGAAGCACCTGCACCACCGCCTGCTCGACATGGGACACTCGCACTTCCACGCGGTGCTCATCTTCTACGCCTGGACCGCGGTCGTCGCGTTCGGGTGCCTGCTCTTCCTGTTCGTCAACTGGTGGTGGGTCGCGGCGTTCGTCGCCGTCGGCTTCACGGTGTGCGCCATCGTCACGTTCGCACCGCTCGGTCGGAAACGGGTCGAGATCGCCGCGCAGACCACCGCGTCGCCGGGTGCGCCCTTCGACGCGAGCCACGACCCGCTCGACCGCGCAGCCGCCGTCCGGGACCCGCACACCAGCCCCCGGCCCCGCTCGACCTCTGGAGACCCATCGTGACCGCACCGAACGCGCTCGACCACGTCCGGCCGGTGTTCCGCCGCATCCTCGTGCAGGGCGCGGGCCTGGCGGCCGCACTCGCCCTCGTCGGCGGCGTCGTCGGCTGGTTCGTCGACGGCGGCCCCGGACTGACCGGGGGGCTCATCGGCGCGGTGATGAGCGTCGTGTTCTGCGGGTTGACCGCGGTGAGCGTCCTGCTGGCGATCCGGTTCTCCGGTGGACAGATGGTCTCGGGTGCCTTCTTCGGCACGATCATGGGCACGTTCCTCGTGAAGTTCGTGCTGTTCATCGTCGTGCTCGTCGCGCTCAAGGACCGGGACTGGGTGAGCACCCCGGTGCTCGCCGTCGCGATCATCGTCGGCGTCATCGGCTCGCTCGTGATCGACGTCACGGTCATCGCGAGGTCGCGGGTCCCGATCGGTGTGTCCCTGCCCGGAGACCGAACGGACGCTGAGGATCGCGACCCGGCTGCCTGAGAGCCCGAGAAGCCGCACACACCTGATAGGCTTCTGGAGCCCGCTGCCGGAGCTTGAGCTCGGACGGGCAAGCCTCCACTTCAGTCCACCTCCGCGTGCCATGCGTGCGCGCCCCGACACAGGAGACAGCGCTGCTATCCCACGCTCTTCCCCTGTCCCTCATCGCTGCGGGTAACCCCGTCGCGGCGGGGAGCAGCAAGGCCGCCGAGTTCCATGGTCCGTCGATCAACGAGTTCTTCCCGGACCCGATCTTCTTCGCCGGTACTGCGTTCGAGATGGACCGCATCGTCCTCATCCGCTTCTTCGCGGTGGCCGTGCTCCTCGTCTTCGCGTTCGCCGGAACCCGCGCGCTCAAGCTGGTCCCCAACCGTGGACAGGCCTTCATCGAGTACGCCTTCGACGTCGTCCGTCGGAACACCTTCGACAACCTGGGTGAGAAGGACGGCAAGCGCTTCCTGCCGCTCCTCGCGACGATCTTCTTCGGCGTCCTGTTCATGAACCTCACGGGTCTCATCCCGTTCATGAACATCGCCGGCACGAGCCGCATCGCGATGCCGATGATCCTGGCCATCGTCGCCTACGTCGCCTTCATCTACGCGGGGCTGCGCAAGCACCCGGGCACGTTCCTCCGGAACTCGCTCTTCCCGCCCGGGGTGCCGTGGTTCCTCTACATCATCGTGACGCCGATCGAGCTCGTCTCGACCTTCGTCCTGCGTCCGGTCACCCTGACGCTGCGACTCCTCATGAACATGGTCGTCGGGCACCTGCTCCTGGTGCTGTTCTTCTCGGCAACCTGGTTCTTCTTCTTCGATGCCGAGAGCCTGTTCAAGTTGTTCGGTGTCGGGACGCTCGCGTTCGGCATCGCCTTCAGCTTCTTCGAAGTCCTCGTCGGGTTGCTCCAGGCGTACGTCTTCATGCTGCTGACGGCCGTCTACATCCAGCTCGCGCTGGCTGACGAGCACTGACACCCTTCTGACCCCCTACGGGGCCGGCGACCGCCGGGCCCGCACCTCGAAAGGAAAACACGTGGACGCAACGACCGTTCTCGCGGAGATCAACGGCAACATCGCGACGGTTGGCTACGGCCTCGCTGCGATCGGCCCGGCCATCGGCGTCGGCATCGTCGTCGGCAAGACGATCGAGTCCGTCGCTCGCCAGCCCGAGCTCCAGGGCCGCCTGACCACCCTCATGTACATCGGTATCGCCTTCACGGAGGCCCTGGCCTTCATCGGCATCGCGACGTACTTCATCTTCACTGCGTAAGGCTTCTCGATGCAGACTGCACTCATCCTGGCGGCGGAGGAAACCCACAATCCGCTGATCCCAGAGATCTACGACATCGTGTGGTCAGCGGTCGCCTTCGTCATCATCTTCCTGGTCATGTGGCGTGTCGTCACGCCGCGGATCACGAAGATGCTCGATGAGCGCACCGAGGCCATCGAGGGCGGCATCAAGAAGGCCGAAGCCGCCCAGCAACAGGCCGCTGCTGCGCTCGACGAGTACAACAAGCAGCTGGCGGACGCGCGTGCCGAGGCATCGCGCATCCGTGAGCAGGCCCGCGCCGACGCGACCGCGATCGGCAACGAGGTCCGTGAGCAGGCCGCAGCCGATGCCGCACGCATCACCGCGAACGCCCAGGCGCAGATCGAGGCCGAGCGCCAGAGCGCGCTCCAGTCGCTCCGCACCGAGGTCGGAACGCTCGCACTCGACCTCGCGTCGGGTGTCATCGGCGAGTCCCTCCAGGACGACGCCAAGGCGACCGCCGTCGTCGACCGCTTCCTCGCCGACCTCGAGTCGTCGAAGGGCGCCCAGACGGCTGCCGGAACGGAGCACTGAGCATGCGTAGCGCCACCCGCGAAGCGATGTCGTCCACCCGGGCGGCCGTCGCAGACCTCGGCGGCGCCGTCGACCTCGCGGTCGGGACGGAGATCTTCGCCGCAGGGCGTGCGATCGCCCGTGCGCCGCAGTTGCTCAACCTGCTCGCCGACCCGACCGCCGACACCGCCGGCAAGAAGGTCCTCATCGACCGTGTCTTCGCCGGTCAGAGCGACGCCTCGCGCGCCGTCCTGAGCGCGGTGGCCGGGTCGCGCTGGTCCTCCCAGGGGGACCTGCTCGCCGGCATCGAGGACGCGGCCGTCCGGGCCGTGGCAGCGACGGCGGACCAGTCGACCTCGATCGAGGCCGAGCTGTTCGCCTTCGAGACCGCGGTCCGCTCGGATGCCGCACTCGAGCTCGCGCTCGGGACCAAGCTCGGCAGCCCCGACCAGAAGGGCTCGCTCGCCGAGCGTCTCCTGGGCGGCAAGGTCTCGGTGCAGACGATCACGATCGTGTCGAACCTCGTGCAGCAGCCCCGCGGCCGCCGCATCGGTGAGATCGTCCGTGACGCCTCGCGGATCGTCGCCGACCAGGCGGACAAGCTCGTCGCCACGGTCATCACGGCGGCCCCGCTGTCCGACGAGCAGGCGGCTCGCGTCGCCCGCGGCATCGGCGAGCGGTACGGCCGGGACATCAGCGTCAACCAGGTCGTCGACCCCACCGTCCTCGGCGGGGTCCGGGTGCAGGTCGGCGGCGACGTCATCGACGGCACCGTCTCGTCCCGGCTCGCCGACCTCCGTCTCCAGCTCGCGCGCTGAGCGTACGGTCGAAGACGCCCCACCCAAGTCCACAACGGGAACTGTCGCTCGCGGCAGCATCACCCTCTCGGAGCCGAAGGGCCCCGGAAAACCACAAGGAAAATCCCATGGCAGACATCACCATCAGCCCCGATGAGATCCGTGATGCCCTGAAGGACTTCGTCTCGAACTACGAGCCGACGAAGGCCTCCACGGCCGAGGTCGGGCACGTCACCGACGCCGGTGACGGAATCGCCCACGTCGAAGGCCTCCCCGGCGTCATGGCCAACGAGCTCATCCGCTTCGCGGACGGCACGCTCGGCCTGGCGCAGAACCTGGACGAGGACGAGATCGGCGCCATCGTGCTCGGCGAGTTCGGCGGCGTCGAGGAGGGCATGGAGGTCACCCGCACCGGCGAGGTCCTCTCGGCTCCGGTCGGCGACGCCTTCCTCGGTCGCGTGGTCGACCCGCTCGGCGCCCCGATCGACGGTCTCGGCGAGATCGCCGCGGAAGGCCGTCGCGCCCTCGAACTGCAGGCTCCCGGCGTCATGTCCCGCAAGTCGGTGCACGAGCCGCTCCAGACCGGCATCAAGGCCATCGACGCGATGATCCCCGTCGGCCGCGGTCAGCGTCAGCTGATCATCGGCGACCGCCAGACCGGCAAGACGGCCATCGCGATCGACACGATCATCAACCAGAAGGCCAACTGGGAGTCGGGCGACGTCGACAAGCAGGTCCGCTGCATCTACGTCGCGATCGGCCAGAAGGGCTCGACGATCGCGTCCGTCAAGGGTGCGCTCGAGGACGCCGGCGCGATGGAGTACACGACCATCGTCGCCGCGCCGGCCTCCGACCCGGCCGGCTTCAAGTACCTCGCCCCGTACACCGGTTCGGCCATCGGCCAGCACTGGATGTACCAGGGCAAGCACGTCCTCATCATCTTCGATGACCTGTCCAAGCAGGCCGAGGCGTACCGAGCCGTGTCCCTCCTCCTCCGCCGTCCGCCGGGACGCGAGGCCTACCCGGGTGACGTCTTCTACCTGCACTCCCGTCTGCTGGAGCGTTGCGCGAAGCTGTCCGACGAGCTCGGCGCCGGTTCGATGACGGGCCTCCCGATCATCGAGACGAAGGCGAACGACGTCTCGGCGTACATCCCGACCAACGTCATCTCGATCACCGACGGCCAGATCTTCCTGCAGTCGGACCTGTTCAACGCGAACCAGCGTCCGGCCGTCGACGTGGGCATCTCGGTGTCCCGCGTCGGTGGTGACGCCCAGGTGAAGTCGATCAAGAAGGTGTCCGGCACGCTGAAGCTCGAGCTGGCGCAGTACCGCTCGCTCGAGGCGTTCGCGATGTTCGCGTCCGACCTCGACCAGGCGTCGCGTCGTCAGCTCGACCGCGGTGCGCGCCTGACCGAGCTGCTCAAGCAGCCGCAGTACTCGCCGTACCCGGTGGAGGAGCAGGTCGTGTCGATCTGGGCCGGCACCAACGGCAAGCTCGACGAGGTCCCCGTCTCCGACGTGCTGCGCTTCGAGGGCGAGCTGCTCGAGCACCTGCGCCGCAACTCGGACGTGCTCACCACCCTGCGTGAGACGAACCAGCTCAGCGACGAGACCGTCGCCGCCATGGAGCGCGAGATCGACGCCTTCACCAAGGGCTTCCAGACCAGCGACGGCAAGACCCTGGGCTCCGAGCAGGTCGAGTCCGCTTCGGCCGACGACGTCGACCAGGAGCAGATCGTCAAGGGTCGTCGCTAGATGGCGGCACAGGTCCGGGTCTACCGACAGCGAATCAAGTCGGCGAAGACCACCAAGAAGGTCACCCGCGCGATGGAGTTGATCTCGGCGTCGCGGATCCAAAAGGCACAGGCCCGCATGGCCGCGTCCGGCCCGTACTCACGGGCCGTGACGCGGGCGGTTTCGGCCGTGGCGACGTTCTCGAACGTCGACCACGTCCTGACCACCGAGCCGGCGACCTCGACCCGCGCAGCCGTGGTGCTGTTCACGTCGGACCGGGGCCTGAACGGCGCGTTCAGCACGAACGTCCTCAAGCAGGGCGAGGAGCTCGCCTCCCTGCTCCGCAGCGAGGGCAAGGACGTCGTCTTCTACCTGGTCGGGCGTAAGTCCGTCGGGTACTTCGCGTTCCGTGAGCGTCCGTCCGAGCGCCAGTGGGTCGGGAACACCGACCAGCCGGAGTTCTCGACGGCCAAGGAGATCGGCGACGCGGTCGTGTCGAAGTTCCTCCAGGACACGGCTGAGGGCGGCGTGGACGAGATCCACATCGTGTTCAACCGCTTCCTCAGCCTCGCCACGCAGGAGCCGCAGGTCGTCCGGCTGCTCCCGCTGGAGGTCGTCGACGGGGTCGAGGCCCCGTCGAACGACGAGCCCCTCCCGCTGTACGAGTTCGAGCCGGACGCCGACGCAGTCCTCGACGCCCTGCTCCCGGTCTACATCGAGAGCCGCATCTTCAACGCCATGCTGCAGTCGGCTGCCTCCGAGCACGCCGCCCGCCAGAAGGCGATGAAGTCGGCGAGCGACAACGCCGATTCGCTGATCCGCGACTTCACCCGACTCGCCAACAACGCGCGTCAGGCCGAGATCACGCAGCAGATCTCCGAGATCGTCGGCGGCGCCGACGCACTCTCGTCGAAGAAGAAGTAGTGGTCCGCGCAGCTCGCGGACAGAACCCACCCTCAGGAAGGCACCAGCCATGACCGACACCGCCACCACCGCGGTCGAGACGTCGTCGGCGCCCGGTGTCGGCCGGATCGCCCGTGTCACGGGTCCCGTCGTCGACATCGAGTTCCCGCACGACGCCATCCCCGAGATGTACAACCTCCTGTTCACGACGATCACCATCGGTGACTCGTCGCAGGAGATCGGTCTCGAGGTCGCGCAGCACCTCGGCGACGACCTCGTCCGTGCGATCTCGCTGAAGCCGACCGACGGTCTCGTCCGCGGCCAGGAAGTCCGCGACTCCGGCGCCCCGATCTCGGTGCCCGTCGGTGACGTCACCAAGGGCAAGGTCTTCGACGTCCTCGGCAACGTGCTCAACACGGACGAGAAGCTCGAGATCACCGAGCGCTGGCCGATCCACCGCAACGCCCCGGCCTTCGACCAGCTCGAGTCCAAGACCACGATGTTCGAGACCGGCATCAAGTCGATCGACCTCCTCACCCCCTACGTGCAGGGTGGCAAGATCGGCCTCTTCGGTGGTGCGGGCGTCGGCAAGACCGTCCTCATCCAGGAGATGATCCAGCGCGTGGCGCAGGACCACGGTGGTGTCTCGGTGTTCGCCGGTGTCGGTGAGCGCACCCGTGAGGGCAACGACCTCATCGGTGAGATGGAAGAGGCGGGGGTCTTCGACAAGACGGCCCTCGTGTTCGGCCAGATGGACGAGCCGCCGGGAACGCGCCTCCGCGTGGCCCTGTCGGCGCTGACGATGGCGGAGTACTTCCGCGACGTGCAGAAGCAGGACGTCCTGCTCTTCATCGACAACATCTTCCGCTTCACGCAGGCCGGTTCCGAGGTCTCGACGCTGCTCGGTCGTATGCCGTCCGCGGTGGGTTACCAGCCGAACCTCGCCGACGAGATGGGTGTGCTCCAGGAGCGCATCACCTCGACGCGTGGTCACTCGATCACCTCGCTGCAGGCGATCTACGTGCCGGCCGACGACTACACCGACCCGGCACCGGCGACGACGTTCGCGCACCTCGACGCCACGACCGAGCTGTCGCGTGAGATCGCGTCGCAGGGTCTGTACCCGGCGATCGACCCGCTGACGTCGACCTCGCGGATCATGGACCCCCGGTACCTGGGTGCCGACCACTACGAGACCGCCACCCGCGTCAAGGCGATCCTGCAGAAGAACAAGGAACTGCAGGAGATCATCGCGATCCTCGGTGTGGACGAGCTCTCCGAAGAGGACAAGATCACCGTCGAGCGTGCTCGCCGGATCCAGCAGTTCCTCTCGCAGAACACGTACATGGCGAAGAAGTTCACGGGCGTCGAGGGTTCGACCGTCCCGCTGAAGGACACCATCGAGTCCTTCCGCGCCATCGCGGACGGCCAGTTCGACCACGTTGCGACGCAGGCGTTCTTCAACGTCGGTGGCATCAACGACGTCGAAGAGAAGTGGGCACAGATCCAGAAGGAGAACCGCTGAGATGGCGGGTCTCACCGTGAGTGTCGTCTCGGCCGACCGCGAGGTCTGGTCGGGCGACACCACCATGGTCGTCGCACGCACGACGGAGGGCCAGATCGGCATCCTCGCGGGGCACGAGCCGATGCTCGCGACCCTCGCGCAGGGTCAGGTCCGCATCACGCGGGCGGACGGCTCGACCGTCGCGGTCGACGCGGAGGACGGCTTCCTCTCCGTCGAGCACGACACGGTCACGATCGTGGCGCGGCAGGCCGCGCTCGCGTCCTGACCGGACTGACCGTCCTCCTCCCGCCGTCGGAGACGAAGCGGGAGGGCGGGGACACGGAGCGCCCCCTCGACCTCGGGGCGCTCTCCTTCCCGGAACTGGCCACAGAGCGGGCCGCGGTGATCACCGCGGCCCGCTCCGTCAGTTCCGAGGAGTCCTCTGCCCGGACGGCGTTGAAGCTCGGACCGAAGTCCGTCACCGAGCGGTTGCGGAACCTGGAGCTCGACACCAGCCCGTCGATGCCAGCGATCGAGCGGTACACGGGTGTGCTCTACGACCCGTTGGACGCGCTCGGTGCGGATGCGGCGACGCGGGCATGGTGGGACCGACACGTCGTCGTCCAGTCGGCGATGTTCGGCCCGATCGGTGCCGGTGACATGGTGCCGGCGTACCGGCTGTCGCACGATTCGCGGCTTCCCGGCCTCCGTCTGGCGTCGCACTGGCCCGTCCCGGCGGCAGCAGCGCTGTCGGCGCGGGCCGACGGATTGGTCCTCGACCTCCGGTCCGAGGGGTACCGCGCGCTCGGGCCCGTTCCCGGCGCAGTCCCGCTGCGGGTGGTCAGCATCGCCGGTGACGGTCGGCGGAAGGCGTTGAACCACTGGAACAAGACGGCGAAGGGGCGCCTGGTGTCCCTGCTCGGCAGGACGGGTGCGTCGGTGTCGTCGATGCCGGAGCTGGCCGACTGGGTCGCAGGCAGCGGGGTCGTCGTCGAGCGCGTCGGCAACTCGTGGGACCTCGTCGCCGAGAGCCTGGAGCCGGTCGCGGTCTGACGGTCGGCCCTCCTCCACAGGGGCTCGCACTGACGGCGGTTGTCCACCGCGTGTCGGTGGGAGCGGATCGCTGGTCCCGTCGTCGCCAGGCTCGTCGACATGGACACCACCACTCCGACCTCCGCAGCGCCCTTCCTCCGCCACAGCCACGAGATCGCGGCTGCGATCACGCTCCGGGCCGGCGCCCGTGCGCTCGTCGGCCCCGCGCCGCTCTCCGCCGCCGCGGCTGTCGTCGTGACGACGACCTGCGGTGCGCTCGCGACCCGGATCGCGCTCCTCCGGTTCCTCGCGGATCCGTCGCCAGCCGATGCGTCCGGCCTGACCGGCGTCGATCCCTTCACCGAGCCGATGCCTGCGGCGCTCCTGGGACGCGGCCCTGCTCCGGACCCGGACCGCGTGCGTCGCGCGGGGGACCGGTGCGTGGAGGCCTGGCGCGCCTGGAGCCGGACGGGCGGTTCCGGACAGACGGTCGTGGGCGTCGCCGGAGCCCTGGCTCTCGGCGCCTGGTGCTCCTGGGCACTCGGCTCGGAACTCCGTGCTGCGACACGCGCCCGGTACGCCCTCGACCTCGGCGCCGACGACCCCCTCGCGACGCTCGTCGACCGGATGTGCCGGACCCGCCGGCCCCCGGCGTGGCGGAGGTGAGAGCGGGTGCACCGCATCGTCTACGGTGGTGGTGCCGACGGAAGGAGCCGCACGTGCACGACGACGACCTGGTCGAGGACACCGTGCTCCGTCCTCGCGGCCGCCACGCGCTGGGGAACGATCCGGACGACGGGCCCTCGGTGGCGGCCACCGCCGCTGCCGTCCGGCCGTCGGTCGACGGGTCCGCGGCTGACCCGTCGACGGCGATCGAGGACACCGTCGTGCGGCCTGTTCACCGTCCCGCCACACCGTCGGTCCAGCCGGGTGTCCCCGCTGTCCCGGCTCCGTCCGGCGCCTCCGCACCGAGCGGAGCCCCGGCTCCGGACCGTGCCCCGCCGCGCGACCCGCGGCACGGCAGCGACGAGTCGGCACCGACCCGCACGGTCCCGTCCGTCCGGATCGCTGGCCGGGTCCTCCGTCTCGACCGCCCGGTGCTCGTCGGCCGTCACCCGTCGCCACCGCGGGTCGCCCTCGGTCCGGTCCCGGAACTGGTCATGGTGCCGTCGCCGACCGGCCTGGTGTCCTCCTCGCACCTCCTGGTCCACGCGGCCGGTGCCACCGCGGTCGTCGACGACCTCCACTCGACGAACGGAACCGTCGTGCGCTCGCCCGGCGCTCCGCCGCACCGGATGCCCGCGGGTGCCTCGATGGTCGTGCTGACCGGTACGGTTGTCGACATCGGCGACGGCAACACGATCGAGGTGCTGTCGCCGTTCGTGCGGTCCGTCCCTCCCGGCGGCCGTGACTCGTCCGGACCGTGGCCGTCCCCACCGTCTTCCACCGGTCCGTCCCACACCCCCAGAGAGCGATCCTGAACCGTGACCGAACTCGGCCGTGCAACCTCCTCCCACGCGATCGCCCTGCCCGACGCCGGAGGTGCGACCCTCACGCTCTCGTGGGGAGCAGCGACGGACGTCGGACGACGCCGTGACCACAACGAGGACAGCTACGTCGTCGACGCCCCCTACTTCGTCGTCGCGGACGGCATGGGCGGGCACCTGGCGGGCGACCGTGCCTCGGACGCCGTCGTCCGTCGACTCGCCGACTCGACCCGGGAGCCGTTCGCCTCGCGCCAGACCATCCAGCGCGCGCTGCTCCTCGCGACGGCGGACATCGAGCGCGCGGCCGGCGGCAACGCGATCGGTGCAGGGACGACCGTCACCGGCGTCGCGCTCGTCGCCGGGCAGGGCCAGCCCGCCGCACTCGTGTTCAACGTCGGGGACTCACGCACCTACCGCAGCGAAGCCGGGGGACCGCTCAAGCGCCTGACGATCGACCACTCGGTCGTCCAGGAGATGGTCGACGCCGGTGTCCTCCGCGCCGAGGACGCCGAGTCGCACCCGGACAGCAACGTCATCACCCGAGCCGTCGGGTTCGGGGAACCCCCGGAGCCGGACTGGTGGACGATCCCGCTGCGCACGGGGGACCGCTACGTCGTGTGCTCCGACGGCCTCACCAAGGAGATCGGCGACGTCGGCATCTCGCGGATCGCCGCCAAGGTGGACGACCCGCAGGAGCTGGCAGAACGGCTGGTCGGCGATGCGGTCATCGCCGGCGGCCGGGACAACGTGACCGTCGTGGTGCTGCAGGTCGACGAGGCCCCCGAGTCGACCGACGACGTCGAGGACACGCTCCCGAGACGATGACCGCCGACCCCGTGACCGGAGCACCGGACACCTCCGGGCCACCAGCACTGGAATACCACTGCGGTATCGTGTCCACGCCACTCTGACGGGAAGGAGCGACCATGGCGCGCAGGCTGCCGTCGACCCCTCCGGTCCTCCCGGGGTTCAGCCCGGTGCACGTCCTCGGGTCCGGGGGCTTCGCGGACGTGTTCCTCTACGAGCAGGACATGCCACGGCGCCAGGTCGCCGTCAAGGTCCTGCTCGACGAGGTCGTCGACGACCGGGTCCGGCAGATGTTCCAGGCCGAGGCCAACCTCATGGCCCGCCTCAGCACCCACCCCTCGATCCTCACGGTCTTCCAGGCCAGTGTCGCCGCCGACGGTCGCCCGTACCTGGTGATGGAGTTGTGCTCCGCGTCCCTCAGTGAGCGGTACCGGCGTGAGCCCGTGCCCGTGTCGCAGGTGCTCTCAGTGGGGGTGCGCATCGGTTCCGCGCTCGAGACCGCCCACCGTGAGGGCGTCCTGCACCGTGACGTCAAGCCCTCGAACATCCTGCTCACGGCGTACGGCAACCCGGTCCTGTCCGACTTCGGCATCGCCGCCACCCTCGGCGAGGCAGACCCGGACGAGCCCATCGGCATGTCGATCCCGTGGTCGGCGCCGGAGGTCCTCGCCGACGAGTCCCGCGGGACGATCCAGTCCGAGGTCTACTCGCTCGCGGCGACCGTGTCCTCGCTCCTCGCCGGACGCAGCCCGTTCGAGGTGCCCGGTGGCGACAACAGCGCTGCGGCGCTGATGGCGCGGATCGACAAGGGCGGCCCCCGCGCCACCGGCAGGCCGGACGTCCCGCCGACGCTGGAGCGCCTGCTCGCGGCGGCCATGTCACGGCGCCCGCAGCACCGCCCGACGACGGTCATGGACCTCGTCCGGGGGTTCCAGCAGGTCGAGGCCGAACTCAGCCTCCCGCAGACCCCGGCCGAGGTCGCCGTCGAGGCATGGGCGGTCTCGAGTCCGGCGCGCGAGGGCGAGCGGACCGTCGTCGGCGGCATCGGCAGCCCGACCCGCACCGGACGTCGTCGGCGCACCCCGGCGACGCTCCGGGGCGGGGCGGCAGCGACCGCTCCGAGCGGCGTCGGGACGGTGCACCGCAGCGCGTCGGCCGTCCGCGGTCGCCGCGGCCCCCGCAGCGCCGTCCTCTGGGCCTCCGTCGCCTCGGCCGTCGTCATCGCCGCCCTGGCCGTCACGACCCTGGTCGTGGTCACCCGTGGTGGTGCCGACGCCGTGCCCGTCGTGACCGACCTCCGCGCGACGGCGGGCGGCTCGTCCGTCACCTTCCGGTGGACCGACCCCGGCCTCCGGCCCGGCGACACGTTCGTCGTGACCGCCGACGGGACGACCAGTCAACAGTCCGGCACGACCTTCGTGGTCACCGGACGCCCAGGGGCCGAACAGTGCATCAGCGTCGCGGTGAACCGTGACGGTCGGACCGGCGACAGCAGTGACGAGCGCTGTGCGACGATCGGCGCGGCGTCGTGATCCGACGGCTCCTCCGTGGGCGACGCTCGGCGACCGTGACGACTGCGGTCGCGGTCGTCGTGGGCGCGGTCGTCGCCGGTACCGCGCTCCTCTCCGACGGCTACCACGCCCAGCGCGTCGACCTCGGCGACGGCACGGTCTGGGTCCCGTCCGCGGAGTACGGCGCCATCGGCCGCGCGAACCCGGGCATCCTCGAGCTGAACACGGCGGTCGAGACCTCGTCGGACGCCGTGTCGGTCCTCCAACGGGGTTCGACCGTCTACAGCGTGGACGAGACGAAGGGCACCGTCGCCCGGGTCGACGTCACCGACGCGACCCTCGGGGACGCGGTCACACTGCCTCCCGGGAGCCCCCGCGTGCTCTTCGCCGGTGCGACCGCAGTCGTGGGCAACGGCGAGACCGGCGGGCTCTGGACGACCCCCGCAGCCGACCTCGACGAGTTCGACGCATCGACGGAACCGGACCTGACGCTCGGCGCGGACGCGGTGTTCGACGCGTCCGAGGAGCGCGTGGGCGTGTACTCGCCACGGACCGGGACGGCCTCGCTCGTGTCCCTCGGCGACTCGCCCTCGGTGCGGCAGCGGTGGACGGTCCGGATGGACCGGGATCACGACTTCCAGGTCGCGGCGATCGGCGACCACGTCGCCGTCCTCGACCGGACGGACCGCGTGCTCTCGGTCGACGGGCGGGACGTCGAGCTCGGTGACCGGGTCGGTCAGGCGCCGGCGCTGCAGCACTCGAGCGCCGACGGTGACACGGTCGTGGTCGCGGGATCGGCGGGACTCGTCCGCGTCTCCACGTCCGGGGCCGTGACGGGGACGACGCTCGACGTGTCCGGCCGCGCCGCCCGGCCGTGGCTCGACGGGCGGTGCACCTTCGGAGCCTGGAACGGCGGTCAGGCCGTCGACACGTGCAGCGGCCGCGCCCTCCAGCGACTCGACCGCATGCCCGGCGGCGCTGCGCTGCAGATCGTCCACAACGGCGAGGCCGTCGTCGCGAACGACCCTGAGACGGGTCGGTCCTGGGCGGTCGACCGCAGCGGCCAGCTCATCGACAACTGGGCCGACCTCGTCGACCGCGAAGCCGACCAGCAGCAGGAGCGGACCTCCGACGACGAGGCCGAGGTCGAGGAGGACCAGGCGCCGCCCGTCGCCGTCGACGACGACCTCGGAGCCCGCCCGGGGCGGACGACCACGCTGCCGGTGCTGCTGAACGACCACGACCCGAACGGCGACCCGCTCGTCATCGACGAGCTCGGCCCGGTCGACGAGCCCGTGGCGCGGGTGGCCGTGGTGTCGAACGGCCAGCAGCTGCAGATCGCCCTGCCGGCGACCGCTACCGGTGTCGTGTCCTTCCCGTACACGATCACGGACGGGAACGGTGGGTCGGCCACCGCCACGGTCCGGGTGACGGTCCGGCCGGAGTCCGAGAACGACCCGCCGCGTCAGGCCCGCGACACCACGGCGGACGTCGTGCAGGGCGGACACGTCTCGACCAACGTGCTCGGCGACTGGATCGACCCGGACGGCGACCCCGTGTACCTCGCGTCGGCAGCCCCGTCCGACGGCGACCACACCTCGACGACACCGGACGGGCTGCTCGACTACCGCAACGACAGCGGGAAGACGGGCGACCGCGTCCAGCAGATCACGGTGAGCGACGGTCGCGAGCCTGGTCGGGGCTCGGTGACCGTGGCCGTCGCCGCCCAGGGGGACGTCCCGCTGCGGGCGGACGCCTTCCCCGTGGACGGCTACGCCGACGAGGCCTTCACGGTGGAGCCGCTCGAGCACGTCCGCGGTGGCAACGGTGCGGTCACCCTGACGAGCGTCTCCTCGACCCCTGGACTCACGGTGACCCCGAGCTACGACGCCGGCACGGTCCGGGTCGAGGCCCGGTCCGCAGGGGACTGGCAGCTGGAGTACACCGTCTCGGACGGGACGAAGACCGCGAGCGGCGTCATCCGCGTCACCGTGCAGGCCCCACCGGACGCCTCCGCTGCCCCGGTCACCACCCCGAAGACGGTGTTCGTCACCACGCTCTCCTCGAAGGACACCGACGTCACGGCGACGGACTCCGACCCCGCCGGCGGGGTGCTGCTCGTCACCGGGCTGGACGGGCCGCCGTCAGCATCCGGTGTCCGGGCGAGTGTGCTCGACCAGCACGTCATCCGGGTGGCGCTCACCGCCCCGCTCGACGGGCCGGTCTCCTTCGGGTACACGGTGTCGAACGGGCTCGCCACCGCGACCGGCACCGTCACCGTGGTCGAGATCCCGAGACCGGACCGCATCCAGCCACCGGTGGCCCAACCGGACACGGCGACCGTCCGTGTGGGGGCCGTGACGGACATCGACGTCCTCGACAACGACAGCCAGCCGGAGGGTGAGGCGTTGTCGCTGCTGCCGGACCTCGTGCAGGGCGTCCCGCGGGGCGGCGGACTGCTCTTCGTCTCGGGCGACCACCTGCGCTACCTCGCGCCGACCACGCCGGGGACGTACACCGCCGCCTACCGCATCGCCGGTCCCGACGGGCAGACCGCGGATGCGACCGTGTCCGTCTCGGTGCGCGAGCGCGACCGTGTGACGAACGCCGCGCCGGTGCCCCCGACCGTGACCGCGCGGGTCGTCGCCGGACAGTCCGTCCGCGTGGCGGTACCCCTCACCGGGACCGACCCGGACGGTGACTCGGTACAGGTCGTCGGCGTCGCGTCGAACCCCGCCAAGGGTTCCGTCGCCGACGTGACGAGTGACTCCCTCACCTACGCGGCAGGCGACTACGCGGCCGGGACCGACGAGTTCACCTACACGGTCGTCGACGCGCTCGGCGCCCGTGCCACCGGGACCGTCCGGGTCGGGATCGCCCCGCGCGCCGACCAGGCCGGCAGCCCGGTGGCCGAACCGGACGCCGTCACGATCCGTCCCGGTGGCACGGTCACGGTGCGCGTGCTCGAGAACGACTCCGACCCGGAAGGCGGTGACCTCACCGTCACGTCGGCCGAACCGACCTCGTCCGACGTCCGGGCGGAGGTCCTCGGCGGGGAGACCGTCCGGGTCACACCGCCGGCGTCGGCGTCCCGTGGGGACTTCGCCGTGTCGTACACCGTCACCGACGAACAGGGAGCGACGAGCACCGCCTTCCTCACGGTGACCGTCGACGAGGACGCGCTGCCCCTGCGTCCCGAGGTCGACGACACGGTGCTCGACCTGCAGGACGTCCTCGGGCGGCAGACCGTCACGGTCGCCGTGCTGCGCAACGTGTTCTTCGCCGAGGGCACGGATGCCGACCTCCGCGTCGGGTTGCTGCCGGGCTACGGTGACGGTCCTTCGGTGACCCGCGACGACCGCATCGTCGTCCGTGTGACCGAGTCCTCGCAGGTGATCCCGTTCTCGGTGACCCGTCGCGACCACCCGGACGTGGTGTCGTACGGCTTCGTCCACGTGCCGGGCTCCGACGACGCGCTGCCGCAGATCGACCGGACCGCTCCGGCGATCACGGTGCGGAGCGAGTCGACGGTCCGGATCCCGCTCTCGCGCTACGTCGTGACGGCGAACGGGGGGACCGCTGCGGTGACGGACCCCGGGGCGGTGAAGGCGACGCACGCGGACGGGAGCCCGCTCGTCGTCGACGACTCCACGCTGCAGTTCACCTCGTCGAAGCTGTTCTTCGGCAAGGCCTCGATCTCGTTCGAGGTCACCGACGGTTCCGATGCGAACGGAGGCGCCGGCCGGGTCGCGACCCTCGTGCTGCCGATCACGGTGACCCCGCGCTCGAACCAGCCGCCGGCGCTGACCGGGACGACGATCGAGATGGAGCCGGGCAGCAGTCGGGTCCTCGACCTCGCGAAGCTCACGGACTACCCCTACCCGGCGGACCTGTCCGAACTCCGGTGGACGGTCATCGAACAGCCCGGCGACGGCACCCGGGCGTCGGTCTCCGGCCGTCGTCTGACGATCGACGTCGGTGACTCCGCCAGGACGGGCAGCCGCGCCGTCATCGGCGTCGGCGTGGCGGACTCGACGGCCCAGGGGCGGTCGGGGCGCATCGCCGTCGACGTCGTCGGCTCGACGCGCCCGCTGGTCCAGGCGGGAGCGGACGCTGCCGTCGTCCGCCGTGGCGAGTCCACCACGGTCGACGTGCTGGCGAACGACCGTCAGACGAACCCGTTCCCCGGTCGGCCCCTGCGGGTCACCGACATCCGTGGTCTCTCCGGTGGTCTCCCGGCAGGCGTCTCGGTGAGCCCGAGCGCCGACAAGAGCCGCCTGCGCGTCGCCGTCGCCGCTGGCGCGTCGACGACCGACACGCACCTGCAGTACCGCGTCACGGACGCCACGGGTGACGACGCGCGTGCCGTCTGGGGCGACGTCACGATCTCGGTGCAGGACGTCCCCGACGCCCCGGGCACCCCCACACGGACCGGTGCCGAGACCGGCGGGCAGATCACCCTCACGTGGGCGACGCCGCGGTCGAACAACGCACCGATCACGGGCTACCGCGTGACCGGCACGAACGGGATCACGCAGGACTGCGGGACCGCGACGGTCTGCACCGTCACCGGCCTGGACGCGACGGCCTCCTACCGGTTCCGCGTGGTCGCCGAGAACGCGGTCGGCCGGTCCGACCCGTCCCCGCAGTCCGCGGTGATGAGCGCGGACTTCGTCCCGGCGGCACCGGTCGGCCTCACGGTGGTCCCGGACCCGACGAACCCCGACCAGGTCGACGTGTCGTGGCAGGCCGTTCCGCGCCCCTCGCGTGGCAGCGCGGTCGACGACCACCTCGTGACCATCACGGGACCGGGCCTGTCCGCGACGACACGGACGGGGACGGCGACCTCGACGTCGTTCTCCGGGGCGACGAGCGGTGCCTCCTACGTGGTCACGGTGTCGGCCCGCAACGACGCCGGTCGTGACGGCACCGTCGTGCAGTGGAACAGCGCGACGGCGACCGGGACCGCCGTCGGCCGGCCCGGCGCGCCGCAGGACGTCCGTGCCGTCACGGGGGACGTGCCCGACAGCCGGGGGAAGTCGATCGTCACGGTCACCTGGGCCGCGGCGGACGGCGCCGGTGGTCCTGGTCCGACCTACCGCGTGTACCGGATCGGCGTCGGAGCGACCCCGAGTTGCGCGGCCCTCGCCGGTCAGACGCCGGTCGGTACCCAGTCCGGCACCACGGACGCCGGTGTCGGCGGCGGGGGCACCCGGTACGCGGTGGTGTCCGACAACGGTCTCTTCTGCAACGTGGGCTACGCCGACGCCGTGACCTACGAGACCCCCGCCGGCACACCCGACCCGACGCTCGAGATCGTCGCCGGGAGCAGCGCGACGCAGTCCGACCTCCGGGTCACGGCCCCTGGTGGCGAGGTCGACCACTACCGCCTGCAGACCGGGGGGACCGACGTCGACCTGCGACCGGGCCAACGGTGGACCGGCGTCCCGGGGACCGGGGCCCGGAACGCGCCGGCCGAACTCACGCTCCAGGCGTGCGGCGCGCCCGGCGACGCCTTCTGCACCGCGGACGCCTGGCGCGGGACGGGCGTCGCGTTCGACACCTCGAGCACCGTGACCGCGGCTCGCGAGGGGCACCCCCTCCCGGTGGACGGTCCCACCGTCTCGGACGGGGTCCGCGTCGTCTCGTACACCGCGCGCTGGTACACCGACGGTGTCGGCAGTGCTCCGCTCGCGGGGAACGAGACGAGCACCTGGCAGGCGGGGGAAGCCCCACCGAGCGCTCCCGTCGGGGTCCGGTCCGTCCGGGTCGGGGTCACGCTCGCGGCCACCGGCGGAGCGCCGTACACGGCGACGACGGGGGACGCCTCGCCGGTGTCGCCCGTCGCCCCGCTGACGCCACCGCCCGCCGAGGGGCAGACGCCGAGCCCTGACCCCACCGAGCCGGCCCCGTGACCGCCGCTGCGCGCGGCACGGGCACGCCCCGCCACGCCGTCCCCACCACCGAAGGAACGACTCCCGCATGAGCATGACCCCGGAGCAGGCCGCCTGGTTCGCCGACGTCGCCGGCCGCATCGTCACCAACGTCGAGCAGGTGCTCCTCGGCAAGACGTTCGTCATCCGCCTGGCGGTCACGGCGATGCTCAGCGAGGGACACCTGCTGCTCGAGGACGTCCCCGGCACCGGCAAGACGAGTCTCGCGCGGGCCCTCGCGCAGAGCGTGCAGGGGGCGACCAGCCGGATCCAGTTCACCCCGGACCTGCTGCCCGGTGACATCAGCGGCATCAGCGTCTACGACCAGCGGGCGCAGGAGTTCGAGTTCCACCGGGGGCCGGTCTTCGCGAACATCGTCCTCGCCGACGAGATCAACCGGGCCAGCCCGAAGACCCAGTCCGCGCTGCTCGAGGCGATGGAGGAGTCCGCCGTCACGGTCGACGGCGTCACGCACCGGCTCGCGCAGCCCTTCATGGTGGTCGCCACCCAGAACCCGATCGAGCAGGCCGGGACCTACCGGCTGCCCGAGGCACAGCTCGACCGCTTCCTCATGAAGACCTCGATCGGTTACCCGGACCACGCCGCGACGGTGAGGATCCTCGAGGCCGCCTCGGCGCCGTCCGTGTCCGTGCCGCTCGCGAGCGTCGTCCCCGCCGCGACCGTCACCGAGATGGCCGCCCTGGCGCGCACCGTCCACGTCGACGCGGTCATCGCGGACTACGTCGCCCGCCTGGTGGACGGTACCCGAGCCGCCAGCGAGGTCCGGCTGGGTGTCAGCGTCCGCGGCGCGATGGGCCTGATCCGTGCGAGCCGTGTCCACGCGGCCGTCAACGGACGCCACTACGTCACGCCGGACGACGTGAAGGCCCTCGCGCAACCGGTCCTCGCGCACCGCCTGGTCCTCGACGCCGAAGCCGAGTTCGACGGGGTCGACGCGTCGAGCGTCATCGCCCAGCTCCTCGTCGAGACGCCCCCACCCGCCGACCGGGTCCCACGGTGACCGATCGCCGGCCCGTCGACACGCGCTCCCGTCGTCCCGTCGCGACGCGGTCGCGTCGTGGCGCGGCGCAGGAACGCACCGGGACGGTCGCCGGCCTGACGAACGTCCGCACGCGTCTCGTCGGGGACCGTGACGACGTCGCCGCCGACGCGGTCGTGGGGGTCGTCCGTCTCTGGCGTACGGCCTGGAGGCTCGCCCGCCGTTCCTGGGACGAGGTGTCGTCGGTGGTCACCGGCCTGGGGTGGACCGTCCTGGCCCTCACGGTCGTCGCGTTCGTCACCGGGTACCGTTTCGGTCTGCGCGAGGTCGTCGTCGTCGGGTGGGCCGGGGCCGTCCTCGTCGTCATCGCGGCGATCGCGCTGCTCGGCCGGTCACGACTCGTGATCCGGATGTCGCTCCCGCAGGCCCGCGTGGTGGTCGGTGGCGAGGCCGGGGTGACCGTCACGGCCGAGAACCCGACGCGCCTGCCCTCGGTCCCGACCACGGTCGAACTCCCCGTCGGCACCGGCCTGGTCGACGTGGTCGTCCCGGCGGTCGCTCCGAACGGGAGCCATGAGCAGCACGTCCCGGTGCCGACGACGCGTCGGGGTGTGCTCGACGTCGGGCCGCTGACGGGGGTCCGGGCGGACCCGGTCGGGCTCGTCCGGCGCGAGGTCGTCTGGACGGCGCGCGAGCAGGTCGTCGTGCACCCGCGGACGATCGCGATCCCCTCGACGAGCACCGGGCTCGTCCGTGACCTCGAGGGCCAGGCGACCACCGACCTCTCCCCGGCCGACATCGCGTTCCACGCCATCCGGGAGTACGTGCCCGGCGACGACCCACGGACCATCCACTGGAAGTCGACCGCCAAGACGGGCGCGTTCATGGTGCGGCAGTTCGAGGACACCAGGCGGTCGCACCTGGTCGTCGGCCTCGGGGTGTCCCGCTCCGAGTTCGACGACGACGAGGAGTTCGAGCTCGCGGTCAGCGTCGCCGCCTCGCTCGGTGCGCGAGCGGTCCGGGACGGCCGCGAGGTGACCGTCGTCGTGTCGGAGCGGACCCCGGAGTTCGCGAAGCGGCCGGTCCGTGCCGTGCAGACACTGCCGACGGTGACCCCGACGCGGCTGCTGGACGCGTTCGCCAGCGTGGGGCTCGCCGACGCGTGCCTGCCGGTGGCCGAGGTCGCGGGCATCGTCGGACGTGACACGGTGGGGATCTCGGTCGCGTTCCTCGTCGTGGGCTCGACAGTGGGCGTCGCAGCGCTGCGGCTCGCGGCCAGCCGGTTCCCGGTCGGTGTCGAGGTGGTCGCCGTCGTCTGTGAGCCGGAGGCGGTGCCGCGTTCGGTGCGGCTGGCCGGGTTGACGGTCATGACGATCGGGTACCTCGAGGACCTCCGGCACGCCCTGCACCGGTCGGTGAGCGCATGAGTGTCGACTCCGGCCATCGGCGTCCACGCGGAGCAGCGCGACGGGACCGCACGTCGCCGGTGCGCCTCGTCGGCGGGACGCTCGCGGTCTGGCTCCTCCTCGCGGTCGCGAGCGTCGCCTGGTGGCCCGTGTACCAGGACACGTCGATGGTCGTCGCGGGCGTCACGGCGCTCGTCGTCGGGTCACTGGTGGCGGTCCTCGGTGCCGTGTCGCGCCTCCCGGCCGCGGCCGTGGCGGTCGCCACGGTCGTGGGGTTCGCCGCGACGGGCGTGCCGACGGCGGTACCGGACGAGGCCGCCGGCCTCCTCCCGACCGGTCGCGGTCTCGTCGACCTGTTCGCCGGTGTCGCCCTCGCCTGGCGGCAGCTCCTCACCGTCGACCTGCCGGTCGGGTCCTACGAGGCGCTCCTGGTGCCGTACGCAGTGTCCGTGCTGCTCGCTGCCGTGACCGGTGTGAGCGTCGCCACCAGGGCCTCCCGTCCGGAACTCGCCAGCCTGCCGGCGCTCGCGCTGTTCGTCGCCGGAGTGGTGGTCGGTCCGTCGCGACTCGAGACGTCCGTCGTGCTCGCGGTGGTCCTGGCGGGCATCGCGCTCGTGTGGGCACTGACCTCCCGGCACGTCCGGCGAGCGGTCGCCGTCGCCGGCACGACCGGCGCGCGCGTCCCGGTCGGCCGGGCGGTCGTCCGGCCGGCCCTCGTCGGCACGGCCACGATCGCCGTGGCAGCGGTGGTCGCGACCGGGCTCGGTCTCGTGGTGACGCCCTCCGCGGCGCGCACGGTCGCCCGGACGGACGTGGTCAAGCCGTTCGACCCGACCACGCAGGTCAGCCCCCTGAGCGGGTTCCGGGCCTACCAGCGGTCGGACGAGGCCGACCGGACCCAACTGACCGTGAGCGGCTTGCCGGCAGGGGGCTTCGTGCGGGTCGCCACGCTCGACACGTACGACGGCGTCGTCTACCGGGTCGGTGGACCGGACGGGGCGGCGGCGTCCGGGTCCTTCGAGCGGGTGCCGACGTCGGTCGACACCCGCGACGTCCGCGGCACCCGGGTCCGGGTCGACGTGCGCGTGAACGGCTACCGGGGCGTGTGGCTGCCGACCGTCGGCGACCTCGAAGCGGTCACGTTCCGCGGCGCAGCAGCCGACGAGGAGCGCTCGGCGTTCTTCCTCAACCGCTCGACCGGCACGGCCGCCCTCCTCGACGGGGTCACGGGTCGGACGCGCTACTCGCTGTCCGCCGTCCTGCCCGACCAGCCGACGGAGGACGAGCTCGTCGACGCCCGACCCGGCGACGCGGTCGTGCCGACGCCCCGCTCCGTGCCGGACGCTGTGCGGGACGTCGTGCGGGCCGACACCGACGACGGCACGGCCCCGGGGGCGCAGCTGGTCGCGGTGCTGCGGGCGCTCGCGCGCGACGGGTACGTGAGCCACGGGGTCGGAGACGACCGCCCGAGTCGGAGCGGCCACGGCGCCGACCGCATCGAACAGCTGCTCACCGCGCAGCCGATGGTGGGGGACCAGGAGCAGTACGCGGTGGCCGCAGCGCTGATGGCGCGGGAGATCGGTTTCCCAGCGCGGGTCGTGCTCGGGTTCACCCCCGGTGGCGACTCCGGAGCACCGGCTGACACGACGGTCGACGACACCACGACGTTCCGCGGATCGGACGTCACGGCGCGCATCGAGGTCGACACCGCGCAGTGGGGGTGGGTCATGCTCGACCCCAACCCGGACGTGCGGGAGATCCCGGACGAGTCGGAGCAGACGCCGGAACCCGTGACCCGTCCTGAGACGGTCGTGCCCCCGCCTCCCGCCGAGCCGCAGGAACAGGACCAGCAGACGCCGCCGGACGCCGACCGCGAGACCCCACCCACGCAGCCGCTCTGGTTGCAGGTCCTGCTCGCGGTGCTCCCGTGGGCACTCGGCGTGCTCGGTCTCTCGATGGTCCTGCTGCTCCCTGCCGCTGGCATCGTGCTCGTGAAGCGGCTCCGCCGGAGGCGACGGCGCCGTGCTCCGGATCCCAGAGCGCGTGTGGTCGGAGCGTGGGACGAGTACCGGGACGCCCTCCTCGACGGTGGTCACGACGTCGTTCCGACCGCCACCCGTCAGGAGGTCGCGTCGACCGCGCCGGGCTCGGACGGGGCCACCCTCGCCGCGGGTGCCGACGCCGCGGTCTTCGGTCCGGCCGACGTCGACGACCAGACCGCCGAGCGGACCTGGGCGATCGCCGACACCGCGATCGTCGCGCTCGGGTCGGGGCGTGATCGTCGTGCCCGGTTCCGGGCGGCGACCTCGCTCCGCTCACTGCGGTCACGGCGTCCGGCGTGGTCCGTGCCGTCGAGGCACGCGGCGGAACCGGCGGAGTCAGCGCCGGCGGGGCCTCCGGCGGCCGTGGGAGGCGCTCCGAGCGGCGGTGACTACGATGTCCGGAGGCCGGAAGCACCTGGCGAACGGTCGGACGAGGACAGAGGCACCCTGTGATCAGATGCGAACACTGCGGATCGACGCTCCCGGAGGGAGCGATCTTCTGCGGTGAGTGCGGACGAGCCGTCACGACCTCGGCAGCGCGTCGCACTGCACCCGTCGAACCCGTCGACCGCGGGACCCCGCCGCCCCTGCAGCAGCCGGGCGCGCACGGGCGGAGTACGGACCAGGCTGCCGACGCCTGGTTGCCGGAGTCGACCCTCGACCCCGCGACCCGTGCCTGGTTGACCGGCACCGACCGCGGTGCGTCCCCCGCCCGGCAGACCGAGGGGACGGACGGCGCGCTCGCTGATCACGAGGCTCCGCCGACCGACGCGACCGCGGTCGCCCCCGCCCCGTCGGCGGACGCCGACCACCACGACCTCGCGCCGCGCAGCGCACCGACGCACGTCCACGGCTCCGGCACCGGCCTCGGGGACTGGACCGGACGCTCGGCCGCTGCGACGGACGACGTGTCCGCCGAACCGACGCTGGATCCCGATGCCTTCACGGCCGAGGTGGTCGCTCCGCAGGACGACCCCGAGGTACAGCGCGCCGACGCCTGGGACGCCGGAGCCGGCACGCCCGACGCGGGCAGCGCGCCGGCGTGGGAACCGCCCGCCGCCCCTGCTGCGCCCACGTCCGGTCCCTCGTGGTGGATCGGCCGTGCGCCGTCCGTCGACGCCACCGGTGGTCCGGCGAGCGATCGCCGCGTCACCGACGACACCGCGTCCGACACCCTGTCCGACGATGCGCCCCGCCCCGGTGACACCGCCGCCTTCCAGCCGCTGGCCGAACGTCGGACCCCCCGCCCGGCACCGCTCGTCGCGCCCGGCAGCCAGAGCACGACCTGTCACGTGTGTGGCCACACGCTCGAGCCCGACGACATCTTCTGCGAGGAGTGCGGGTCGGTCCGTCCCGCCGTCACGGCCGCCTTCACCGGTCCGGTGATGCCGTTGCCGCTCACCCGTCCGGACTGGGCCGCCGACGAGGAAGCCCTGCGCAGCGCGGTCTCGGACGCCCACGAGTTGACCGAGGAAGAGGACGGGCTGCCCGCCGAGGGGTCCGACGTGCACGACGCCGGTGACCAGGACGACACAGTGCGCGTCGGAGCCGACGGCACGGACGGTGCTGCCGGGTCCGATGGTCCGGCCGACGA
This sequence comes from Curtobacterium sp. MCBD17_021, assembly GCF_003234525.1. Lineage (NCBI taxonomy): Bacteria > Bacillati > Actinomycetota > Actinomycetes > Micrococcales > Microbacteriaceae > Curtobacterium > Curtobacterium sp. MCBD17_021. The sequence goes on from NZ_QKTS01000008.1 coordinate 123,904, forward strand.
CGGAGTGCGGGACGGTTCCGGCGGTACTGGTGCGGGCGACCACGCCGACCGACTCCCGGCCCCTGGCACCGCCTCGGACGGTGCTCCTTCCCCCGACCCGGAGATCTCCAGCGGGGCCGCGGAGGGTGGCGCCGCCTCGGACGGTCGCCGTGACCCGGCGGGTTCCGGCGATCCCGGCGAAGGCGACGTCACCGGCGAAGGCGACGTCACCGGCGAAGGCGACGTCACCGGCGAGGCGACGGACTCGTCGCTCGACGTTCCGGACCACGACCAGGCCACGGAGACCGGAGCGGATGCCCGTACCGAGACCGACGTGCACCTCCCGCCCGCCGCCGCGCCGCTTCCCCCGGTCGCCGCGCCGCTCCCGCCGGTCACCCCTGCGTCACCGACGGGTGTAGCGGAGCGCACCGAGGCCGTGACGGACGAGGACGCCAGCGCGGACGAGGACACGAGCGCGGACGACGACGTCGAAGCGACACGGATCGTCTCCCGGGCACCTGCGCAGGCACCGTTCCTGCTCCACTTCAGCACCGGCGAGCGTCTCGGTGTGCACGGATCCGCGCTGCTCGGCCGACTGCCTCGGCCCGAGGCCGACGAACAGTTCGACGGTCTGCTGACGATCCGCGATCCCGGTAAGTCGGTGTCGAAGACGCATCTGGAACTCGGACGGGAGGGCGACGACCTCTGGGTCTCCGACCGGTACTCGGGCAACGGCACGATGATCCGACACATCGACGGCTCGATCCGCCGGTGCGAGCCAGGACGTCGGTACCGCGTCGAACGTGGTGCCCGCGTCGACATCGGGGAGCAGTTCTTCCTCGTCCAGTGACGCTGGTCGGTCGATCGACGCCGGGTCGTCCGGTCCTCCACGGAGGGTCGACGACCGAGGGGGCTCCCCACTCCACAGGGCTCGGCGACCGTCCGCACCATCCACAGTCGCTCGCCGGGAGCGACGACGTGGTCCCTCGTGGGCTGGGATCGGTGCATGAGCCCACGTGTCACGCGTCGCATCGTCTTCGTCGTCGCGTTCGTCGTCGCGGTCGGTGCGATGGCCGCCACCGGAGCGAGTCGTCCGGTGCTGCTCGTCGCGGCAGTACTGAGCGCGATGATCGGCCTCGCCGTACCCTCGACCGGCGGAGCGGACGACGTGCGGACCGTCGTCGTGCCGGCCCCACAGGAGCAGCCGGGCGGGGGAGCCGGAGACGCCGACGCACCATGCGCCCGGACCGGGCCCGAGACGGGCACGCTCGAGGGAGACCCGCCACAGAACGGGCGTCTCCTGGTGCTCGGGCGGGACCCGGCAGGACGGGCGATGACGGCCGACCCTGCTGCAGGAGTGCTCGTCCGAGGCCGGGGCGCACTGGCACGTGCCGTCTTCACCGCACTCGCCGACCAGCTCGACGGCCTCCACCCCACCGGTGCTCCGGCACCCGCGGGTCCTCGTGCATCCCTGCGCATCGCGGCTGACGTCGGCGTCCTCGGCGATCGGGGCGTCCGGCACACGATGCCGGAGGGGAGCGCCGCCGCCTCGCTGCTGACCGACCACGGTGCCCTGCTCGGGACCGTCGTCCTGGTCCCGGGCCTGGGATCCACGCCCAGACGCTGGGGGACCGTGGTGGAGGTCACGCGCTACGGGTGCCGCCTCCGGACCGCCGAGACGGACATCGGCGCGGGCTCCGCGCGGAGCGGTGGCAGCACGCAGTCGAGCACCACGCGACCGGTGGGCGCGGACACCGAACGTGACGAGGGTGCCGCGGTGGGAGCGGGGCCGGACCAGGGCCCGTCCCGCGACGGCGACGGGGTCGTGCTCGCACCGACGCTGCCGCTCCTCGTCGTGCCGACCGGAGCGAGCAGTCCCCTCGTGACCGCATCGTCGGCGGGACCCGGGCCGGTCGAGCCCGTTCGCCACGAGCCCGATCAGCGCACCGCAGGTCAGCGCAGGCCTGCGCCGACCCGGATGGCCCCGACGGGCGAGCCGCCACCGAGGACGCGCTCCCCGGTCACCTCGAGCACGCCGGCGGCGGCGTCCGCATCGACCAGGCCGTTGCGCACGAGCAGCGTCAGGGCCGCGAGCGTCCCGGCGCGCAGGGCACCGTCGAGGACCTTGACGGCGACGGCCGGGCCGCCCGGCACGCCCATGACCATGACGCCCTCGGCGCCGAGCTTCGCCAGCAGGCCGAGCCGCTCGATGGTGACGGTGTTCGCACGCCCGACGCCGTCGATCGCCCAGGGGTCGGCCAGGACGGCATCGGTCAGGGCAGCGGTGTCCTCGTCCGCACGGGAGACGACCCCGGCGATGCCCCGGGCCAGCCCGGTGAGTGTGAGCGGGAAGACCGGTGCTCCGCAACCGTCCGTCCCGACGAGGTCGACGACCTCACCGGTGGCGTCCTCGACCGTGCTCCGGACCGCCTGCTGCAGCGGGTGCTGGATGTCCAGGTAGGTCGACTCGTCCCAGCCGTGGACACGGCACGCGGCGAGCATCCCCGCGTGCTTCCCGGAGCAGTTCATCGCCAGACGACGGGGGCCGCTCGTGTTCCGCGCGGTGTCCCGGTCGAACGGCAGGTCCGGCGGGCACCCCAGGTCCTCCTCGACGTGGTCGAACCGCTCGAGCATCCGGAGTGCGAGTGACTGGTGGGACGGCGTCCCGGCGTGGCTCGCGGTCGTCATGACCAGCTCGTCACCCGCGAACAAGGCGCCTGCGCGGCGGATCGCGAGCGCTTGGAGGGGCTTCATCGTCGAGCGCGGGTAGATGCTCGCGCCGGCGTCACCCACGGAGTCGAGCACCGTACCGTCCGGACCGACGACGACCCCCGCTCCGACGTGGCGACTCTCCTCGAAGCCGGAGCGGTCGAGGACGGCCAACTCGACCGACCCGTCGGCGGTGAGAGGATGACGGTCGGTGCTGGTGGCCGTGCTCATGGCGCGATCCTACCGACCACCTCCACGACGAAGGGACCGCGATGAACGACCACTCCTACGAGGTCTCCGTGCGCTGGACGGGCGACCGGGGGACCGGCACGAGCGGGTACCGCGACTACGGCCGTGACCACCTCGTCAGTGCCGACGGCAAGCCCGACGTCCTCGGCAGCGCCGACCCGACCTTCCGCGGCGACCGGGACCGCTGGAACCCGGAGGAGCTGGTCCTCGCTGCCCTCACCCAGTGCCACATGCTGAGCTACCTGCACGTCGCCGTCACCCGTGGCTTCACCGTCGTGCAGTACGACGACCGTGCCACGGCGAGCCTCGACCTCCACCGCGACGGTTCGGGCGAGCTCACCGGGGCCGTCCTCCGTCCCGTCGTCACCATCCGGGAAGCCGACCGTGTCGAGGACGCCGTGTCCGCACACGCCGAAGCGAACCGCCTCTGCTTCATCGCACGATCGGTGGCGTTCCCCGTCCACCACGAGCCCGAGATCGTCGTCCTCGGAGCCGACACATCGGTGGGTACGGCAGGATGACCCGTGTGAAGCGTCTCCGTCTGCTCCCGATCGCCCTCGTGCCCGCCGTGGTCCTCGGCCTCGCGGCCTGTTCCGGCTCCGGCTCCTCGGACGCCTCGGCGTCCGCCACGTCGACCCCCGGCGCGACGGCGACGCCGATCTCGTCGTGCCCGAAGCCGGGGAAGGCGTCGGACTCGATCACCGCCACGGGTGCAGTCGGCGGGTCGACCGCGCCCGAGGTGACGTTCGACGACGGCCTCTCCGCCGCCCCGCCGCAGGCGACCCGGACCGTGGAGGGCAAGGGCGACGCACTGGCCGACGGCGACTTCGTCCAGGTCGCGTACACGGCGTACGACGCGAAGGACGCGAAGAACCTCGTCACCGTCGGCTTCGACCAGGGCAACCCGCAGGTCCTCTCCGTCGGCGGCACCGGCTTCGGCGCGCTCCTCGCCTGTGCACACGTCGGTGACCGTGTCGCCGTCGTCGGGCAGGCAGCCGCACTCGGCTTCAACACGAGCGGGTCGATCGTCGTCGTCGCGGACGTCGTCGAGCAGACCCCGACCAAGTCGACCGGCACGCCGCAGGACCAGGACCCGGCGCTCCCCACGGTGGAGGACAAGGCGGACGGCGAGCCGGAGATCACCATCCCGGACACCGACGCTCCGACGAAGACCACGGCCGAGGTCATCAAGCAGGGCGACGGTGACGTCATCGAGGACGGCGACACCGCGCTCGTGCAGTACAAGGGCGTCGCGTACGAGGGCGGCAAGGAGTTCGACTCCTCGTGGTCGAAGGGCTCGCCGACGACGTTCACGATCTCGAACAGCGGGCTGATCCCCGGGTTCGTGAAGGGCCTGGTCGGTCAGAAGATCGGCTCGCAGGTGATGATCGTCGTCACCCCGGAGGACGGCTACGGCGCCAACCCACCGGAAGGCTCGGGCATCCCGGCCGACGCGACCCTGGTCTTCGTGGTCGACCTGCTGGCCAAGGGCTGATCCCGGTGTCGAGCCGCCGCCGCGTCGTCCTCCTCGGGAGCACGGGGTCGATCGGCACCCAGGCGCTCGACGTCATCGCGCGCAACCCCGACCGGTTCGAGGTGGTCGGCCTGACCGCCGGCAGCAACGCCGGAGCCCTCGCTCAGCAGGCCGATCGCCTCGGCGTCCGGGACACGGCGCTCGGTGCCGCCGACGCGGAACGCCTGGTGCGCAGCGTCGAAGCGGACGTCGTCCTCAACGGCATCACCGGCTCCGTCGGCCTCGGCCCCACCCTCGCCGCCCTCGAGACCGGGGCGACGCTGGCCCTGGCCAACAAGGAGAGCCTCATCGTCGGCGGTGCGCTCGTACGGGCCGCCGCCGCGCCCGGACAGATCGTCCCGGTCGACAGCGAGCACTCCGCGATCGCGCAGGCCCTCCGCTCGGGGAGGGACGCGGAGGTCCGGCGACTCGTCCTCACCGCGAGCGGCGGCCCGTTCCGTGGTCGGAGCCGCGAGGAACTCCGTGACGTCACGCCGGCGCAGGCGCTGGCCCATCCGACCTGGGACATGGGTCTCGTCGTCACGACGAACTCCGCGACGCTCGTCAACAAGGGCCTCGAGGTCATCGAGGCCCACCTGCTCTTCGACGTGCCGTACGACCGCATCGACGTCACGGTGCACGCGCAGTCGGTCGTCCACTCGATGGTCGAGTTCGTCGACGGCTCCACGATCGCGCAGGCGTCCCCGCCGGACATGCGTCTGCCGATCGCCCTCGGGATGGCCTGGCCCGACCGCGTGCCGGACGTCGGCGTGCCGCTGGACTGGACGACCGCGAGCACCTGGACCTTCGAACCGCTCGACTCCCGTGCCTTCGGCGCCGTCGACCTCGCCAAGCGTGTCGGCGTGCTCGGCGGGACGTTCCCCGCCGTGTTCAACGCGGCGAACGAGCAGGCCGTCGCCGCCTTCCACGCCGGTGCCATCGGCTTCCTCGACATCCTCGACACGGTGGCGCGGGTCGTGGACGGGCACCGCGCGGGGGAACCGTCCCTCGAGGGCGTCCTCGCCGCCGAGCGGTGGGCGCGGCAGCAGGCCGACCGCATCCTGACCCGCTGAGTCGACGCGCGCCTCCCGGCCGGTCCGTCCTGCCCTGGAGGCTCGCACCACCACCCAGCCCGCGTACGGCTGGGTCATGGTGAGCGTCCCGTACCCTTTCCCGGTGACCGTCGGAACCGTCCTGCTCTTCGTCCTCGGCGTCGTCGTCTTCATCATCGGTCTGCTGGTGTCGATCGGCCTCCACGAGCTCGGCCACCTGGCCTTCGCCAAGCTCTTCAACGTCAAGGTGACCCAGTACTCGCTCGGGTTCGGCAAGGCCGTCTGGTCCTTCCGACGCGGCGAGACCGAGTACGGCATCCGGCCGATCCTGCTCGGCGGCTACATCTCGATGGTCGGCATGCTGAAGCCGCGCGCGTCCGGGCGTGAGATCACGAACACCGGCATGTACTCGGCGTTCGTGCAGGACGCGAGGGCCGCCAGCGCCGAGCAGATCGCGGAGTCCGGTGGCGACGACTCGCGCGCCTTCTACCGACTCACGCCGTGGAAGCGGATCATCGTGATGGTCGCGGGGCCGGCGATGAACCTGGTGATCGGGGTCCTGCTGTTCGGGGTGCTCCTCGTGGGGTTCGGTGCCCCGACCACGACGTTCACGACCAGGGTCGACTGCGTGCTGCCGACGAGTGCCCGGACGACCTGCACGGACGGCGATGCGGTCTCGCCGGCGAAGGAGGCCGGGATCCGGTCGGGCGACGTGGTCGTGTCGGTCGACGGGAGGCGCAACCCGACGATCACCGAGGTCTCCGAGCTGTTCCAGCGCTCCGCGGGGGAACAGCTCACCGTGGTCGTCGAGCGCGACGGAGCCGAGCGCACGTTGCAGGTGACCCCGCAGCTGGCCACCCGGGACGTGTACACCGAGGACGGTGCGGTCGCGGAGAACAGCGACGGGACGACGAAGACGCAGCGGGTCGGGGTCGTCGGGGTGAGCATCGGCCAGACGCTCGTCCGCCAGTCGCCGGCGGCGGTGCTGCCCGCGACCGGTGCCCAGATCGCCGCGTCCGCCCACCTCATCATCGACCTGCCGCAGCGCCTCGTCGCCGTCTGGAACGCGGCGTTCGGCGCACAGGAGCGGGCGCAGGACAGCCCGGTGTCGGTCGTCGGCGTCGGACGGGCGATCGGCACGGTGTCGTCGATGAGCGGCGTCCCCGTCGTGGACAAGGTGTACACGATCCTCGGTCTGTTGGCCTCGCTCAACATCGGGCTGTTCGTGCTGAACATGGTGCCGCTGCTCCCGCTCGACGGCGGCCACATCGCCGGCGCCCTGTGGGAAGCGGTGAAGCGACGCACCTTCCGGCTGTTCGGCAAGGCGGATCCGGGGCCCATCGACCTCGCGAAGACGATGCCGCTGACCATGGTCGTGGTCGTGCTCCTCGCGGGCATGAGTGCGCTGCTCATCTACGCCGACCTCGTGCGACCGGTGGACCTGTTCGGCTAGTCGCCGTCACGGGCCCGGACGAGCACTACGCTGGCGCGCATGAGCGCAGAGCCAGCGGCCCGTCCCCGGTCGTCGACCGTCGAGCAGCCGTCCGCCACGGGGACCCGGGCCGTCGAACACCAGGGGATCGACGTCATCGGCGAGGGTGAACGCAAGGGACGCCCTCGCGGACTCTTCTGGCCGTGGTTCGCCGCGAACATCTCGGTGCTCGGGCTGGCCTACGGCTCGTTCGTCCTCGGTTTCGGGATCTCACTCGAACAGGCGCTGGTGGTGTCGGTCGTGGGCGTGGTGTTCTCGTTCCTGCTCTGCGGCGTCGTCGCCGTCGCCGGCAAACGCGGCTCCGCGCCGACCATGGTGCTGAGTCGTGCCGCGTTCGGTGTCCGCGGCAACCGGCTCCCGTCGTTCCTCAGCTGGGTGTTGACGGTCGGGTGGGAGACCGCCCTCGCCGCACTGGCGGTGCTCGCCACCTCGACCGTGTTCCGCGAGCTCGGGTGGGACGACGGCGTGCTCACGAAGCTCGTCGCACTGCTCGTCGTCGCCGCACTCGTGGTCGGCGCCGGGATCGCGGGCTTCGACGTGATCATGCGGTTGCAGACGTGGATCACCGTGGTGACCGGCCTCCTGACCGTCGTCTACGTGGTGCTCGCCCTGCCCTCGATCGACCTGGGACGGCTCGGGGCGCTGCCGGCGGGGAGCGCGCAGCAGGTCGTCGGCGCGCTCGTCCTGGTGATGACCGGCTTCGGGCTCGGGTGGGTGAACGCCGCCGCGGACTACTCCCGCTACCTGCCGCGGTCGTCGTCGACCGGGGGTGTGGTGGGCTGGACGACGTTCGGCGGTGCGCTCGCGCCCGTGGTCCTCGTGGTCGTCGGCGTCATGCTCGCGGGCTCGTCCGACGACCTCGGTGCGGCGATCTCCGTCGACCCGATCGGCGCCCTCGTGACGGTGATGCCGACCTGGTTCCTCGTGCCGTTCGCCGTCGTCGCGATCCTCGGACTCGTCGGCGGTGCGGTGCTCGACATCTACTCGTCCGGACTCGCGCTCCTCAGCGCCGGGGTCCGGATCCCGCGTCCGGTCGCGGCCGGTGTCGACGGTGTCCTCATGGTGGCGGGGGCGGTCTTCGTGGTGTTCTTCGCGACGGACTTCATCGGCCCGTTCCAGGCCTTCCTCATCACCCTCGGCGTGCCGATCGCCGCCTGGTGCGGTGTGTTCGTCGCGGACGTCCTGCTCCGCCGTCGCGCGTACGCCGAGGGTGAGCTCGACACGCCGCGAGGTCGGTACGGGGACGTGCGGTGGTCCGCGATCGGGCTGGTCGTCGTCGGGTCGGTCCTCGGTTGGGGGCTCGTCACGAACACGACGGCGGGCGCGGAGCTCGTGCACTGGCAGGGCTTCCTGCTCGGGCCGTTCGGCCTCGGCGGCGTGACGGGGCCGTGGGCGTACGCGAACCTCGGCGTGCTCGTGGCGCTGCTCGTCGGGTTCCTCGGCACCCTGCTGCTCGGTCGGGGCGCGGTCCGTCGGCAGGAGTCGCTCCCGGTCACCGAGCCGGTGTCCCGTGTCCCCGAGGGGGAGCTGCACCCGTGATCGATGCGTCCGACCCCACCGACGCGTCCGACCCCGCCGACGGGTGGCTCGTCGTCATCGACATGCAACGGGTCTTCACCGGTGCCAGCCCGTGGGCGGCACCGCGGTACGCCGACGCTGCTGCGGCGATCGAGGAGCTGCTCCCGCGGTTCCCCGGACGGACCGTGTTCACGCGCTTCGTCGCGCCCGAGCGGCCGACGGGTGCCTGGCGGCCGTACTACCGCGACTGGCCCTTCGCCCTCGTTCCCGACACCGACCCGCTGTACGCGCTCACCGAGCCGTTCGCGGGGCGGGCCGAGCGTGGCGACCCCGTCGTCACCGAGACGACCTTCGGGAAGTGGGGGACGAGCCTCCGACGGGTCACGGGGGAGCAGTCGCACCTCGTCCTCGCCGGTGTCTCGACCGACTGCTGTGTCCTCTCGACCGCCCTCGCGGCCGCTGACGCCGGTGTCCGTGTGACGGTCGTCGCCTCCGCGTGCGCCGGCGCGAGCGACGCCGACCACGCACGCGCCCTCGACGCGATGCGCCTGTACGCCCCGTTGGTCACGGTCGTCGACTCCCTGTGAACGGCCCGCACCGCGTTCCGCGGACGAGCGCGTAGAGTTCCCACCGTGCCCGCAGTGAACCTCGGAATGCCGAAGGCCCCCGAAACCCTGGCCCCTCGTCGCAAGTCCCGGCAGATCCGGGTCGGCAAGGTCCTCGTCGGTGGTGACGCCCCCGTGTCGGTGCAGTCGATGACCACGACGCCGACTACGAACATCAACGCGACCCTGCAGCAGATCGCCGAGCTCACCGCCTCCGGTTGCGACATCGTCCGGGTCGCCGTGCCGAGCCAGGACGACGCGGACGCGCTGCCGATCATCGCGAAGAAGTCGCAGATCCCGGTGATCGCCGACATCCACTTCCAGCCGAAGTACGTGTTCCAGGCCATCGACGCCGGGTGCGCCGCGGTGCGCGTGAACCCGGGCAACATCCGGAAGTTCGACGACCAGGTCGGGGCGATCGCCAAGGCCGCGAAGGACGCCGGTGTGAGCCTGCGCATCGGGGTGAACGCCGGCTCGCTCGAGCCGAGCCTGCTGCAGAAGTACGGCAAGGCCACGCCCGAAGCGCTCGTCGAGTCCGCCGTGTGGGAGGCGAGCCTGTTCGAGGAGCACGACTTCCACGACTTCAAGATCTCGGTGAAGCACAACGACCCGATCGTCATGGTGAAGGCGTACCGGCAGCTGGCCGAGCGCGGCGACTGGCCGCTGCACCTCGGCGTCACCGAGGCGGGCCCGGAGTTCCAGGGCACCATCAAGAGCGCCACGGCGTTCGGCATCCTGCTCGGCGAGGGCATCGGCGACACGATCCGTGTCTCGCTCTCCGCCCCGCCCGCACAGGAGGTGAAGGTGGGTCTGCAGATCCTGCAGTCGCTCAACCTCCGCGAACGCAAGCTCGAGATCGTCTCCTGCCCGAGCTGTGGCCGTGCGCAGGTGGACGTCTACCAGCTCGCCAACGACGTCACCTCGGGGCTCGAGGGCATGACCGTGCCCTTGCGCGTCGCCGTCATGGGCTGCGTCGTGAACGGACCGGGCGAGGCGCGTGAGGCAGACCTCGGCGTCGCCTCGGGCAACGGCAAGGGGCAGATCTTCGTGAAGGGGCAGGTCATCAAGACCGTCCCCGAGGCCGAGATCGTCCGGACCCTGATCGACGAGGCGAACCGCCTCGCCGACGAGATGGGCCCGGCGGCCGGCACCGGCAAGCCGCTGGTGGTCACCTCGTAGCTGCACTGGTCGCGACGGCGACCGACTCGGCCGGGAGGCTCTGGCGGCGCCGCCACGGGCCTCCCGCGCCGATCCGCGTCGGCCCCGCAGCGCCGCCCCGCCGTCCACAGACGCGTCGCGCCCTGACCGTGCGCCGCTAGGCTGACGGCGTGGTCACACGGCTCTCACATCTCTTCCTCCGCACGCTCCGCGACGACCCCTCCGACGCCGAGGTGACGAGTCACAAGCTGCTCGTCCGCGCCGGGTACGTCCGTCGCCAGTCGCCCGGCATCTTCGCCTGGCTGCCGCTCGGGCTCCGCGTCCGCTCGAAGATCGAGGGCATCATCCGCGACGAGATGGTCGCCGCCGGTGCGCAGGAGGTGCTCCTGCCCGCGCTCCTGCCGCGTGAGCCGTACGAGGCCACCAACCGCTGGACCGAGTACGGCGACGGCATGTTCCGGTTGCAGGACCGCAAGGGTTCCGACTACCTGCTCGCGCCCACCCACGAAGAGATGTTCGCGCTCCTCGTGAAGGACCTGTACTCCTCGTACAAGGACCTGCCGGTCACGCTGTTCCAGATCCAGGACAAGTACCGCGACGAGGCCCGCCCGCGTGCCGGCCTGCTGCGGGGTCGCGAGTTCACGATGAAGGACGCGTACTCGTTCGACCTCGACGACGCCGGGCTCGAGCGCAGCTACCAGGTCATGCGTGACGCGTACGAGCGGATCTTCGCGCGCCTGGGTCTCGACTACGTCATCGTCAAGGCCGACGCCGGTGCGATGGGCGGGTCGAAGTCCGAGGAGTTCCTGCACCCGATCGCGGTCGGCGAGGACACCTTCGTCCGCAGCGCCGGCGGTTACGCGGCCAACGTCGAGGCGTACGTCACCCCGGTACCCGAGGCGAAGTCGATCGACGGGCTGCCCGCGCCCGTGCTGCTCCCCGCGGCGGACACCCCGACGATCGAGTCGCTCGTCGCGCACGCCAACGCCGTCGCCCCGCGCGACGGCGCCCCCTGGACGGCGGCGGACACGCTGAAGAACGTCGTCCTCGCGCTGACCCACCTCGACGGCACGCGTGAGGTCGTCGTCGTCGGTCTGCCCGGCGACCGTGACGTCGACCTGAAGCGTGCCGAAGTCGCGTTCGCCCCGGCCGAGGTCGAAGCGGCCGGCGACGACGACTTCCGCAAGCACCGCGGTCTGGTCAAGGGCTACATCGGACCGCAGGTGCTCGGTGCCGAGAGCGCGACCGGCCTGCGGTACTTCGTCGACCCCCGGGTCGTCGACGGCACCACCTGGGTCACCGGCGCCAACGAGCGCGGGGTGCACGTCTCCGGCCTGGTCGCCGGGCGGGACTTCACCGCCGACGGTGTCGCCGAGGTGTCCGACGTCCGTGCCGGCGACCCCGCGCCCGACGGTTCCGGCCCGCTCGAGACCGCCCGTGGCATGGAGATCGGCCACGTCTTCCAGCTCGGCCGGAAGTACGCCGAGGCCCTGGGGCTCAAGGTGCAGGACGAGAACGGCAAGCTGGCGACCGTCACGATGGGCTCGTACGGCATCGGTGTCACCCGCATCCTGGCGATCCTGGCCGAGGCGCACAACGACGAGAAGGGCCTGGCCTGGCCCAAGCACGTCGCGCCGTTCGACGTGCACGTCGTCGCCACGGGCAAGGACGCCACCGCGTTCGACCTCGCCGAGTCGATCGTCGCCCAGCTCGAGGGCGAGCGCTTCGAGGTGGTCTACGACGACCGACCGAAGGTGTCGCCCGGTGTCAAGCTCCGCGACGCCGAACTGCTCGGCATGCCGATCGTGGTGGTGGCGGGCCGCAATGCGGCCGACGGCGTGGTCGAACTCTGGGATCGAGCGACCGGCGAGCGTCGTGACGTGCCCGTGGCCGAGCTGGTGGACGCCGTCCGGGCGATCTGACCGAGAGCAACCGCAGCAGGCCTGCGGACCGGGAGGCCCGAGGCGGGATCGCCACGGGCCTCCCGGTCTGCGGCAGCTGCGGTAGGATCGACGACGGCTTCCGCGTGGTCCCATCCGCGGGAGTGACTCATCTGAATACGGAGGCACCTCGGTGAAGATCGACCTCGCAGTCCTGCGACTCATGGAGCGTGAACGGGAGATCCCGTTCGACGAGCTCGTCCAGATCATCGAATCTGCCATCCTGACCGCCTACCAGAAGCACCGTGCTGAGAACGACGAGCCCGTCGACGCCCAGGCGCGCGTGGAGCTCGACCGCAAGTCCGGCGAGGTCTCGGTCTTCGTCCCCGAGCGCGACGAGGACGACAACGTCATCGGCGAGTCGGTCGACCAGCCGAGCGACTTCGGCCGGATCGCGGCGTTCGCGGCCAAGCAGGTCATCAACCAGCGTCTCCGGGACATCGGCGACGACAAGATCCTCGGCGAGTTCCGCGGCAAGGAAGGCGACATCGTCGCCGGCATCGTGCAGCAGGGACCGAACCCGAAGATGGTCATGGTCGACCTCGGCACCGTCGAGGCGATCCTGCCGCCGGAAGAGCAGGTGCCGGGGGAGACCTACACGCACGGCATGCGACTCCGCGTCTACGTGACGAGTGTCGGCCGTGGCAACAAGGGCCCGCAGATCACCGTGTCCCGGACCCACCCGGGCCTGGTCCGCAAGCTCTTCGCACTCGAGGTCCCGGAGATTGCGTCCGGCGTCGTGGAGATCACCTCCCTGGCGCGCGAGGCCGGCCACCGCACCAAGATGGCGGTCAAGGCGAACGAGCCCGGCGTGAACGCGAAGGGTGCCTGCATCGGCGAACTCGGGGCCCGCGTCCGGTCCGTCACGAACGAACTCGGTGCCGAGAAGATCGACATCGTGGACTGGTCGTCCGACCTGTCCACGTTCGTCGCCAGCGCCCTGTCGCCGGCCAAGGTGACGAGTGCGTTCGTGCTCGACGCCTCGACGAAGGCGGTCCGTGCACTGGTGCCCGACTACCAGCTGTCGCTCGCGATCGGCAAGGAAGGGCAGAACGCTCGACTCGCTGCCAAGCTGACCGGTGCACGCATCGACATCCAGCCGGACTCGATCCTCGACGGGGACGACTGACCAGCAGGCGGCGGGACCGGTTCGCTCGTGGCGTGGGGCCGCGGGCGCGCCGGATCGCGGTCGTCGGAGTCAAGGAGTAGAGTGGACGCCGTCAGAACGTGCATCGGCAGTCGTCGCCGTGCACCCCGATCCTCCCTCCTCCGTGTCGTCGCCCTCAGCGACGGTTCCGTCGTGGCGGATCCGAAGGCAGCCATGCCGGGCCGGGGGGCATGGCTCACACCGACCGTCGAAGCGTACGAACTGGCCGTCAAGCGCAGGGCATTCCGCCGTGCGCTCCGGCTGGAGCGTGATCCCGACACGTCCGCGGTGCACGAGTACCTCGCAGGGCTGCAGAGCCCGAACGGCACGGAACCCGAGCGCCCGGACATGACAGAACAGGCTGAACGGCTTATGGACAACTGATGAGCGGCTCGAAATGAGACCCGTCATCCAGTGAGTCCTGCCCCTTGACGGGGTGGGACCCGTGAAGGAGAACAGTGGCTAAACCACGCGTACACGAGATCGCAAGCGAGCTCGGCGTCGACAGCAAGACCGCACTCGAGAAGCTCAAGGAGCTCGGCGAGTTCGTCAAGGGCCCGAGCTCGAGCATCGAGCCCCCCGTCGCACGGAAGCTCCGTGCAGCCCTGCAGGCCGGGGGCGCATCCGCGTCGTCGACGCCTGCAGCCCCCGCCGCCAAGGCCCCCGCAGCACCGCGGAGCGGCGCTCCGAAGCCCGGTGGCCCCAAGCCCGGGCCGAAGCGCCCGGCACCCGCACCGGCACCCGAGCCCGTCGTCGAGGCGGCACCCGTTGCCCCCGCGGTCGACGGTGCCCCGGTCCCGGCCGCGCCGAAGTCGGTCGCGCAGCGCCAGGCCGAGGCCGAGGCGGCTCGCAAGGCCGCCGCCGAGCAGAAGGCCGCCGAGCAGAAGGCCCAGCAGAGCGGTGACCAGCCGAAGGACTCCGGTCCGAGCGACGCGGTGAAGCCCGGTGGCACCAAGCCGTCCGGCGCTGCGCCGAAGCCCGGTGGCCCGAAGCCCGGCGCCCGTCCCGGCAACAACCCCTACGCGTCGAGCCAGGGCATGGGCGCACGTCCGCCGCGCCCGGGCAACAACCCGTTCGCGTCCAACCAGGGCATGGGTCAGCGCCCCGCCGCCGGTGCCGGTGGCGGGAACGGCATCCCGCGTCCGCAGCCGCCGCGTCCCGGTGCTCCCCGCCCGGGTGCCCCGCGTCCCGGCGGTCCCGGTCAGAACAACCGTCCGAACGGCTTCGGGCAGCGCCCGGGCCAGGGCGGCGGCCGTGGTGGCCCCGGTGGTGGCTTCAACCGTCCCGGTGGTGCCGGTGCCGGTGCCGGCGGCGGGTTCGCCCGTCCGGCGTTCACCGGTCCGCGTCCGGCCGGTGGTGGCGGTCGTGGCCGCGGCCCCGGCGGCGGTACCGCTGGTGCGTTCGGTCGCGGTGGCGGCAAGAGCCGTGCCCGCAAGTCGAAGCGGACGAAGCGCGCCGAGTACGAGATGCGGCAGGCGCCGTCGCTCGGCGGTGTGCAGGTCCCGCGTGGTGACGGCAACACGGTCGTCCGACTCCGTCGCGGTGCGAGCATCTCGGACTTCGCGGACAAGATCGACGCGAGCCCCGGCAACCTGGTGACGGTGCTGTTCCACCTCGGTGAGATGGCGACCGCGACCGAGTCCCTGGACGAGGCCACCTTCGAGGTGCTCGGCGAGGAGCTCGGCTACAAGATCCAGGTCGTGTCGCCCGAGGACGAGGACAAGGAGCTCCTCGAGGGCTTCGACATCGACATCGAGGCCGAGTACGCCGACGAGGACGACTCCGTCCTGCAGCAGCGTCCCCCGGTCGTCACCGTCATGGGTCACGTCGACCACGGTAAGACCCGACTGCTCGACGCGATCCGCAACTCCAAGGTCGTCGAGGGCGAAGCCGGCGGCATCACGCAGCACATCGGTGCGTACCAGATCGTCACCGAGCACGAGGGCATCGAGCGCCCGATCACCTTCATCGACACCCCGGGTCACGAGGCCTTCACGGCCATGCGTGCTCGTGGTGCGCAGGTGACGGACATCGCGATCCTCGTGGTCGCGGCGGACGACGGCATCATGCCGCAGACCGTCGAGGCCTTGAACCACGCCCAGTCGGCCGGTGTGCCGATCGTGGTCGCGGTGAACAAGATCGACAAGGAGGGGGCGAACCCCGCCAAGGTCCGGCAGCAGCTCACCGAGTACAACCTGGTGGCCGAGGAGTACGGCGGCGACGTCATGTTCGTCGACGTGTCGGCGCGGCAGAACATCGGCATCCAGGAACTCCTGGACGCCGTGCTGCTCACCGCTGACGCCGGTCTCGACCTGCGTGCGAACCCCGACAAGGACGCCCGAGGCGTCGCGATCGAAGCACGACTCGACAAGGGCCGTGGTGCGGTGGCGACCGTCCTCATCCAGTCCGGCACGCTGCACGTCGGCGACGCGATCGTGGCGGGCACGGCGTACGGCCGCGTCCGTGCGATGGTCGACGAGAACGGCACGCCGGTCGACGCGGCGACGCCGAGCCGTCCGGTCCAGGTGCAGGGTCTGTCGTCGGTGCCGCGCGCCGGTGACACGTTCCTCGTCACCGAGGACGACCGCACCGCGCGTCAGATCGCCGAGAAGCGTGAGGCCGCCCAGCGGAACGCGCAGCTGGCCAAGGCCCGCAAGCGCATCTCGCTCGAGGACTTCACCCGTGCACTCGAAGAGGGCAAGGTCGAGTCGCTCAACCTCATCATCAAGGGTGACGTCTCCGGTGCCGTCGAGGCACTCGAGCAGTCGCTCCTCGACATCGAGGTGGACGACAGCGTCCAGCTACGCATCCTGCACCGTGGTGTGGGTGCGATCACGGAGTCGGACATCGACCTCGCCACGATCGACAACGCGATCGTCATCGGCTTCAACGTCCGTCCGGACGTCAAGGCCCGTGAGCGTGCCGCGCGTGAGGGCATCGACGTCCGCTTCTACTCGGTCATCTACAACGCGCTCGAGGACATCGAGAACTCGCTCAAGGGCATGCTCAAGCCCGAGTACGAAGAGGTCCAGTCGGGTGTCGCCGAGATCCGCGAGGTGTTCCGCTCCTCGAAGTTCGGCAACATCGCCGGTGTCATCGTCCGCTCCGGCACGATCACGCGCAACGCCAAGGCGCGCGTCATCCGTGACGGTGTGGTGCTGGCGGACGGACTCGCCATCGAGTCCCTGCGTCGCTTCAAGGACGACGTCACCGAGGTCCGCACGGACTTCGAAGCCGGTATCGGTCTGGGCAAGTTCAACGACATCCAGATCGGCGACGAGATCGAGACCACCGAGCTCGTCGAGAAGCCGCGCGACTGATCGCACTGAGTACCCCTGGGCCCCGCCCCTCCGAACGGAGGGGCGGGGCCTCACCCCGTTCCGCAAGGAGGAACCCATGGCTGACCCGCAGCGCGCCCGCAAGATGGCGGACCGCATCAAGGAAGTCGTCGCTCGTCGGCTCGACAAGGGCCTGCGGGACCCGCGTCTCGGCTTCGTCACGATCACCGACGTCCGCGTGACCGGCGACCTGCAGCACGCGTCGATCTTCTACACCGTCTACGGCACCGACGAGGAGCGAGCGGACTCCGCCGCGGCGCTCAAGGCCGCGACCGGCATGCTCCGCAGCGAGGTCGGGAAGAACATCACAGCCCGGTTGACGCCGTCGCTCGAGTTCATCGCCGATGCCCTGCCCGAGACCTCGGCGCACATGGAGGACCTGCTCGTGCAGGCCCAGATGCGCGACGAGCAGGTGCGGGCGGCGTCGGCTGGTGCCACCTACGCCGGCGACGCCGATCCGTACAAGCACGACGAGGACGAGGACGAGGAAGACGACGACGCGGGGGCAGACCCCGCGCGGAGCTGAGGCCGCGGACCCGTCGACGCGCCGGCGCCCTCGCCTGTGGTGACGGGCACCGGCGCGTGGTCGCGCGCCGGTCTCATCCGCGCGGGAGCCGGTACCCCTCGGCGTCGTCGCCCTCGGCCAGACCGTCGCGGAGCAGGGACGCGAGCGCGCGGTCGCGCTGCTCGGCGTCCGGCCACACCAGCGCGATCTCGTCCTGCGTGACCGGCACCTCACTCGCGCGCAGCTCAGCCATGATCAACCCGCGCACCTGCCGGTCGCTACCGGCGAAGCGCGACTGTCTCGGTGCCCGCGGTCCGTCGTGATCGGGGTACCCCGCCAGGCGCCAGGCGCAGCGGTCCGCGATCGGGCACCCGTCGCACGCCGGGGCCCGGGCGACGCACACGAGCGCCCCGAGCTCCATCACCGCGGCGTTCGTGGCCGCGGCGTCGTCGCGGTCCTCGGGGAGCACGGACTCCATGAGCGGCAGGTCCTGCTTCGCCTTCGCCGGTCCGGGCTCGCCCTGCCCGAGCACGGCCCGCACGAGCACGCGGCGGACGTTGACGTCGACGACCGGGTGCCGGTCGCCGTACGCGAAGACCGCGACAGCGCGGGCGGTGTAGTCCCCGACCCCGGGCAGGGCCAGGAGGTCGTCGACGTCGCGCGGCACGACGTTGCCGTGTCGCTCGGCGATGGCGGTCGCCGCCGCGTGCAGCGCGAGGGCACGACGCGGGTAGCCGAGCCGGTCCCAGGCCCGCACCGCGTCGGCCGGGGGTGAGGCCGCGAGGTCCGCCGGGGTGGGCCAGCGCGTGAGCCACGCCTGAAGTCGGGGCACGACCCGCGCGACCTGCGTCTGCTGCAGCATGATCTCGCTGACCAGCGTGCCCCAGGCCGGGAATCCCGGGCGTCGCCACGGCAGGTCGCGCGCCTCGTGTCGGAACCAGGTGAGCAAGGGGGACGCGATGTCGGACCGCCTGTGGAGATCAGCGTCGTCCACCGACGGACTGGAGGCTCGGCCCGCGTTCACCACGACAGCCTACGGTGGTCCCATGGCACGCTGGGCACCGCAGGAGACCGACACGATGGCCGCGATCGCGAGTGAGGTGATCGCACAGGTCGGGACGAACCGAACCGTCATCGCCGTCGACGGGCAGGACGGCATCGACCTCGAGCACGTCGCGGCCGCGCTCGTGGCCGGCTTCGAGCGCCACGGCGTCCACGCGATGGCCGCAGCCGCACCCTCGACCGACGTCGACACGCTCCGCGCCGACCTCGTGACACCGTTCCGGACCACGGGGGCGGGGGACGGCGTACTCGTCGTACACGGTGCCGGGCTGCTCGCAGCGGGGACACGGTCGCTGTGGCGTTGGTCCCTCTGGGTCGAGCAGGAAGCCGGGCGGCTCGAGCGTCGCGCGGACGTCAAGATCGCCGCGTCCGCGGTGCTCGACGTCACGGATCCCGAACACCCCCGCCGCGAGTGGAACGACGCCTGCTGACGCCTGGCGGTCCTCCGACCGCGGCGTGCGGTCACGCTGCTACGCTGCTGCGGTGCTCGTGACCCCGCCCGACGGCATCCTCCTCGTCGACAAGCCGCAGGGCATCTCGAGTCACCGCGTGGTCTCGATCGCCCGGCGCCGACTCGGCCTCAAGAAGATCGGCCACGCCGGCACCCTCGACCCGATGGCGACGGGGCTGTTGATCCTGGGCGTCGGGCCGTCCACACGACTCCTGACGCACCTCGTCGGGCTCGGCAAGACCTACACGGCGACGGTCCGACTCGGCGTCGCGACCGACTCGGACGACGCCGACGGCGATCCGGTGTCGGCGCTCGGAGCACCCGCCGGAGCGGTCTCCGACCAGGCGATCGAGGCAGCGGTGGCAGCGCTCCGCGGGCCGATCGACCAGGTCCCGTCGACCGTCAGCGCCATCAAGGTCGACGGGCGTCGCGCGTACGACCTCGCACGCAAGGGCGAAGCCGTCACGCTCCGGGCACGCCGGGTGACCGTCGACCGCTTCGAGGTCCGCGGTCGGGCCGACCGGGTGGTCTCGGTCGACGGTCGGGAGGTCCCCGTGACCGACCTCGACGTCGTCGTGTCCTGCTCGTCCGGCACCTACGTCCGGGCACTGGCGCGCGACGTCGGCCTCGCCCTGGGGACCGGCGCGCACCTGACCGCCCTCCGCCGGACCGTGGTCGGTCCGTTCTCGGTTGACCACGCCGTCGACCTCGAGGACGAGTCCGTCGACGTCCGAGGCGCCCTCGCGCGACCGGTCGACGTCGCCCGACGCCTGTTCCCGGTCGTCCAACTCGACGGCGCCGAGGCGAAGGACCTCGGCGACGGCAAGCGGATCACCGTCGACCACCCGGACTCGGACGGGCCCGTCGCGGCGATCGCCACCGGTGCTGATCGTCTCGTCGGCCTCGTGGCGGTCCGGCGCGGTCAGCTCCGCGTCATCACGAACTTCCCCACGGCTGCAGGAGCGAACGCATGATCGAGTGGTTCATGTGGGTGCAGTTCACGATCGCCTGCGTCATCGGCGTCGCGGCCGTCGTCCTCGGTCTCGTCGGCCGGAAGCCGAACGACTACACGGTCGGGGGGCTCGCGCTCGTCGAACTCCTGCTCCTGGTCCAACTCGTCGTCTCCCTGGTCGCCCCTGCGGCCGGCAACCCGCCGCAGGGCAACGTCCTCGAGTTCTGGGTGTACGCCGTCTCGGTCGTCCTCGTGCCGCCGGCCACGATCGTCTGGGCCCTCGTCGACCGCAGCCGGTGGAGCACGGTCGTCCTCGGCGCGGGCGCGTTCACCGCCGCCGTCATGGTCTACCGGATGTACCAGATCTGGTTCGCCCTCAACTGACCCGCGTCACGAACGACCGCACGTCGTCCGTGCTCGGAAGCGGTGCGGTGATCGGTAGGATCGAGGCTGTGGCGACCAAGTCCTCTGCGGGTGACACCTCTTCGGCGAGCACCGCAGCCGAGCGCACCTCGGCGCCGAAGGTGTCCTCACTGGCCACGGGCGTCGGCCGGGTCCTGATCGCCGTCTACGGCATCCTCGCCCTGGCGGCGACCGGTCGGAGTGTCGTGCAGATCGCCGAGAAGTTCGCGTTCGCGCCGTTCTCGTACACGCTCAGCGCGGTCGCGGCCGTGGTGTACATCGTGGCGATGGTCGCCCTCATCGTCCCCGGGCGGTCCTGGTACCGCGTGGCGTGTGTGACGATCGTCTTCGAGATGACGGGCGTCCTCGTCGTCGGGACCCTGTCGCTGCTCGACCGACAGCTGTTCCCCGACCTGACGATCTGGTCGTACTACGGCATGGGCTACGCGTTCGCGCCGCTCGTGCTCCCGATCGCCGGCCTCTGGTGGCTCCGGAAACACCATCGCATCGCCGCCGTCGGCGGGGCGGCTCCCGAGCGTGCCGCGCTGGACGACCAGCACGTGGGGCCCGCCGAGTGACCGGGAAGGGGTCGACCATGCAGTTCTACGACGACCTGGGCGACGTGCCGGACGACTTCGGGCCGAGCGCCGTCACGATCGGGAAGTTCGACGGTGTCCACGTCGGGCACCGGGCCGTGATCGCCCATCTCGAGAACGCCGCGCGTGAACGCGGACTCGTCTCCACCGTCGTCACGTTCGACCAGCACCCGCTCAACGTGATCGATCCGCAGCGTGTCCCACCCGCGTTGACGAGCGCCGCGCAGCGCCGCGAACTGCTCGAGGACGTGGGCGTCGACGCGACCCTCCTCCTCCGGTTCGACCCCGAGCTGCAGTCGAAGTCCGCCGAGTCCTTCGTGTCCGAGATCCTCGTCGGGGCGCTGCACGCCCAGCTGGTCTTCGTCGGGAGCGACTTCCGCTTCGGAGCCCGCGGGGCCGGTGACGTCACGCTGCTCCGCGAACTCGGCGAACGCCATGGTTTCCAGGTCGAGCTCATCGACGACGTGGACCTGGTCGACGACGTCCGGCCCGAGGGGGAGCGGCGTGTCTCCTCCACCTGGATCCGAGAGCTCCTCGGCGCTGGTCGCGTCGCCGAGGCCGCACGGCTGCTCGGCCGTGAGCACGCCGTGCGGAGCGTGGTCGTGCGCGGCAACCAGCGTGGTCGCGCCATGGGGTACCCCACCGCGAACCTCGACCCCGCCTGCGAGGGGTTCGTCCCCGCTGACGGTGTCTACGCCGCGCGGGTGCTGCACGACGGCGTGACGTACCCGGCTGCCGTCTCGGTCGGCAACAACCCGACGTTCGTCGGCGTGCCGGAGAAGCAGATCGAGGCGCACCTGCTGGACGTGGACCTCGACCTGTACGACGACACCATCTCGGTGCTGTTCGTGGCGTACGTGCGCGGCATGGTCGCCTTCGGTGGCATGGACGAGCTGGCCGCGCAGATGCGACAGGACGACCTCGACATCCGCTCGCTGCTCGGGATGCCCGTCTCCGCCTGACCGGGGCCGCCACCAGGAGTGGCGTCGTGTGGTGACGCGGTACCGGTCAGGTCGATGCCGATCGCGAACCAGGCTCGTCCCGGTGCCCGGTGCCCGGTGCCCGGTGCCCGGTGCCCGATGCGCGGAGGCCCCCGCAGCCGATCGGCCGCGGGGGCATCCGCACATCCGCTGCTGCGTCAGCCGCCCAGGGCGTCGAGCCAGATCCGGCGAGCGTCCAGTGCTTCGCGGGCGTCCTTGATCCGGCGTGCGTCCCCGCTCGCCTCGGCGTCGGCGAGCTCGGCCTCGAGCTTCGCGATCGCACCCTCGAGCTGGCTGGCGAGCCCGGTCTGGCGTGCCTTGCGCTCCGGGTCGGACTGCTTCCAGTGCTGGTCCTCGAGCCCCCGGACGTGGTCCTCGACCGCGCGGATGCGGTCCTCGACGCGCCGGACGTCAGCACGCGGGACGCGGCCGATCTCGTCCCAGCGGCGCTGGACCTCGGTCAGCGCCTTGCGCGCCGCGGCGCGGTCCTGCATCTGCAGGATCGGCTCGGCCTCGGTGAGCAGCGCCAGCTTCGCCTCGAGGTTCGCGGAGTACTCCTCGTTCTCGGCGGACGCCTCGGCGTGCCGCTGTTCGAAGAGGACGTCGCCGGCGGCCTTGAAGCGGGCCCAGAGCGCGTCGTCGTGCCGCTTGCCGGCGCGCCCGGCACCCTTCCACTCGTCGAGCAGCTGGCGGTAGGCCGGGATTGCGTCCGAGCCGCGCGGCGCGAGCGCTTCGGCCTGCTGCACGAGTTCCTGCTTGCGGGCGCGGGCATCGCGGTGCTGCGCGTCGAGCTCGGAGTAGAAGGCGCGGCGGTGCTGGTCGACCGTGGACCGCGCGGTGCGGAAGCGCTTCCACAGGTCGTTCGCGTCGTTCTTCGGGATGCGCGGGCCGTCGTGCTGGTGCTGCTGCCACCGGGCGAAGACGTCGTCGAGCTGCGCGGTCACCTGCTTCCACTGCGCGCGGGCGGGGTCGACGGCCGCGAGTGCCTCGGCCTCCTCGACCAGCGCGGTGCGGTACGCGAGCGCTTCGGTCAGGGCCTGCTGCGCCTGCGCCGCCTGCTCCTTCGTGAGGGAGCCCACCTGGTCGGTGAGGGCGCCGATGCGGTCCTCGAGCGACTTGATGTCCCCGACCACCCGTGCGTCCGCCACCAGGCTCCGCAGGTGCTCGACGGTGCGGGCGACGTCGCCCGCGGACGCGCCGCCCTTGACGCGCTGCTCGGCGATCTTCACCTGGCCCTCGAGATCCGCGTACTTCCGGGCGAAGTAGGCGAGGGCTTCGTCGGCGGACGCGTCGGGGTACTCGCCGACGACCCGTTCCGAGTCCTCGTACCGGACGTACACCGTCCCGTTCTCGTCGACCCGGCCCCAGGTCGTTGCTTCGTCAGATGCCACAGGTCTCGCCTCGATCGTGGTCGTGCATCACCGACGTCGCCGTCGGCACGGTCAGGTCGTCAGCCTATTGCACGGGTGGCCCGTGCGACGGGCGTGTGCGCTTTCGCTGTGGACTACTTCTCCTGCGCGATGGTCGCGCCGGTGATCTCGGTCGCCACCTTCGGCGTCCCGGTGCCGTCGGAACCGGCGTCGTCGATGCCCTTCGAGGTGATCTCGGAGACCAGGTCGGACAGTCCGCTCGTGACCCGACCCACCACCGTGTACCCGCCGGTCGACGGGTCGAGCGTGGTGTCGTCGGTGACGACGAAGAACTGCGTGGTCTGGGACGAGGGCGACGAACCGCGTGCGATCGCGATCGTGCCCTTCGCGTACCGGCCGTCACTCGGCACGTTCTCGAGCGGGCCGTACTCGAACCCGGCGTCGCCCGTGCCGTCGCCGTTGGCGGAACCGCACTGCAGGAAGTGGAAGTCGTCGCTGTCGGCGAGGCGGTGGCAGGACGTGCCCTCGTAGAAGTGCTTGCGGATGAGGTCGATCTCGACGCTCGCCGCCTGCGGGGCCTCGGCCCCGTCGAGCTCGATGCCGAGTTCGACGTCGTCGTTGAGGGTGAGCGTGCCGGTCCAGGTGGCACCCGCCGCGATGTCCTCGCTCGGCACGTCGCCGGTGTTCGCGGCGGTCGCGCTGGCGGACGGCGTGGGAGCGGCGGAGGAGCTGGCGCTGGCCGGGGCGGAGGCGCGGTCGTCGCCGTCGGTCGACGCGTGCACGAGTTGGGAACCGGTCGCGAGGGCGGTGACGAGGACGAGGGCAGCTGCCCCGATGACGTTGTCCCGGACCCGACGTCGACGCTGACGCTCGTGGAGGCCCTGCCTGGCCTGGTAGAGACGGAGTCGCTCGCGGGCTTCACGGCTCTGGTTCTTCGGTGCCACGGTGCTCTTCTGACCTCTCGTCGCGGTGTCGCCTGCGAGCGTAGCGGGTCACCCCTCGACCTCCGACCGGTGCCGTCCGGTGGCGACCACGTCGGTGCGGACGCCTACCATCGAGGCATGGCACCAGACCGCTCGCGGATGAACGCGCCGACGACCGGCGGGCGGACCGGGCTCGCGCAGGGATCGGTGCCCCTGGCCGTCCGGATGCGTCCGACCAGCCTCGACGAGGTCGCCGGGCAGCAGCACCTGCTCGGTCGCGGGTCGCCGCTGGTCCAGCTGGCGACGGGCACGCGCGAGAGCCCGGGTGGCGTGTCGGTGATCCTCTGGGGCCCGCCCGGCACCGGCAAGACGACCCTGGCCCAGGCGATCGCACGACAGTCCGGCCGTGAGTTCGTCGAACTGTCCGCGGTCACCGCCGGCGTCAAGGACGTGCGCGAGGTGATGGAGAAGGCCCTCGCCCACCGCGACCTCTACGGGTCGACGACGGTCCTGTTCCTCGACGAGATCCACCGCTTCAGCAAGGCCCAGCAGGACGCCCTGTTGCCCGGTGTCGAGAACGGCTGGGTCATCCTCATCGCCGCGACGACCGAGAACCCGTCGTTCTCGGTCATCTCCCCGCTGCTGTCCCGCTCGCTCCTCCTGACGCTCAAGCCGCTCACCGACGCCGATCTCGGCATGCTCGTCGACCGCGCGGTGGAGGACGCCCGCGGTCTCGGGGGCGGGGTCGTCCTCGGCGACGAGGCCCGCGCCGCGATCGTCCGGCTCGCCTCGGGGGACGCCCGACGGGCCCTCACCGCCCTCGAGGCGGCCGCCGCGTCGGCCGTCTCCGCGCAGGACGACGACGAGCGCGAGGACGGGACCGTCCCGGTCGTCGACGCCGAGA
The DNA here is from genome assembly GCF_003234525.1 of Curtobacterium sp. MCBD17_021. Lineage (NCBI taxonomy): Bacteria > Bacillati > Actinomycetota > Actinomycetes > Micrococcales > Microbacteriaceae > Curtobacterium > Curtobacterium sp. MCBD17_021. Next base: position 148,749 of record NZ_QKTS01000008.1, read on the forward strand.
CCGTCGCCGCCGCGGTCGACCGTGCGCTGCTCCGGTACGACCGGGCAGGGGACGAGCACTACGACGTCATCAGCGCGTTCATCAAGTCCGTCCGGGGGAGTGACGTCGACGCGGCGCTGCACTACCTGGCGCGGATGATCGAGGCAGGGGAGGACCCGCGCTTCATCGCCCGCCGGATCATCATCTCGGCGTCCGAGGACATCGGCATGGCGGACCCGCAGGCACTGCCGATCGCGGTGGCCGCCGCCCAGGCCGTGCAGTTGATCGGGATGCCCGAGGGGCGGATCCCGCTCGCCGAGGCCGTGGTGTACCTGGCGACGGCACCGAAGTCGAACGCGGCGTACAACGGCGTGAACCGGGCGATCGCCGACGTCAAGGCGGGGCGGATGGGCGTCGTCCCGAACCACCTGCGCGACGCGCACTACGCGGGCGCGAAGCGGTTGGGGCACGGCAAGGGGTACGTCTACTCCCACGACGCCGAGCACGGGGTCGCGACCCAGCAGTACCTGCCGGACGCGATCGACGGCACCGAGTACTACACGCCGACCGGGAACGGGTTCGAGCGGGAGATCGGGCCGCGTCTCGACCGACTGCGCGGCATCATCCGCGGCGACTGAGCGGGCGACGCACCGGGCCAGGAGGCTCCACAACCGCCTCCGTTGCTGCTATCGTTGATGCGCCTACGTCCTGGTCCTCGCGTGCGGCTGCGTCGAGGACACAGTGCTGGACACGTCAGATCGCTCAGCGGTCCGTCGGTCCGGCACGGGGGCAGAGGTTCGGACTGTAGCCGTCCGATCCCACAGGCTCATCCCTCTGGATCCCGTCACGGGGTCCGTCGGTGCGTGCGCGCTCCGAGACCCGTGACATCTTCAGTTCAGTACAGAGAAAAGGACCCTGTGTCTACCAAGTCACGCACCCGCAGCAAGACCCGTCTGTCCCGCGCGCTCGGCATCCCGCTGACGCCGAAGGCGGCCCGCTACCTCGAGAAGCGCCCCTACGGGCCCGGTGAGCACGGCCGTACGCGCCGTCGTGCGGACAGCGACTACGCCGTCCGCCTCCGTGAGAAGCAGCGTCTGCGCGCCCAGTACGGCATCCGCGAGAAGCAGCTCCGCATCGTCTTCGAAGAGGCCCGCAAGTCGGCCGGTCTGACCGGTGAGAACCTCGTCGAGCTCCTCGAGACCCGCCTGGACGCCCTCGTGCTCCGTGCCGGCTTCGCCCGCACGACCGCGCAGGCTCGCCAGCTGATCGTGCACCGTCACATCCTCGTCGACGGCAAGCTCGTCGACCGCCCCTCCTTCCGCGTCAAGGAGGGCCAGCTGATCCACGTCAAGCAGCGCTCCGAGTCGCTCGAGCCGTTCCAGGTCGCCGCTGCCGGTGGTCACCAGGAAGTCCTCCCGAAGGTCCCGGGCTACCTGGACGTCGAGATCGACAAGCTCCAGGCCCGCCTGGTCCGTCGCCCGAAGCGCGCCGAGGTCCCCGTGACCTGTGAAGTGCAGCTCGTCGTCGAGTACTACGCAGCCCGCTGATCCCAGCGCCTGTGTGAACGGCGGGTCGTCCTCCTCGGAGGGCGGCCCGCCGTTCTGCTTCCCGGGAGCAGGCGGGAGCAGGCGGCAGCGGAGACCGGACGGTCCCGAGGCCGGGGCCGTCGGGGCGCCGCGCTACGCTTGTCGGACGCGCGCTCCGGCGTGCGCGAGAGGGAGGCATCGTGAAGCAGCTGTTCTTCGTCGTCGTCGGCGTGGTCATCGGGTTCGTCGCCGCGCAGCGCGTCAGCCGGACGCCGTCCGCCGCGCACCTCCTCGCTCAGGTCGACGCCCGGGCGAAGGCCTTCACGGGCGCGGTGGCCGAGGGGTACCGCTCGCGTGAAGCCGAGCTGCGCCCGACCGGCCACACCGCCGACGACTGACACCGTCCGGCGTCGCCAGACGCCGTGCCGGCCTCCGACCCGCCGCACCGCCCCCACCTGACT
>NZ_QKTS01000009.1:0-150284 GCF_003234525.1 Curtobacterium sp. MCBD17_021
ATCACGTCACGGCGGAACTCTTCCGGATACGCCTTCACCATGGCGCACATCCTTCCAGCAGGAGCCAACGCTCCTACCCGTCAGGAGTCAACCAAACCTGCAGCAGTCCCTGACGTTCGTTGCGGTGTCCAGGTCGCCGATGGAGATGGCGGCGAGCGGCGGAGAATCAGCTGTCAGGGCGATCAGCGTCCGCTTGCCGAGGTGGCTCTGGTCGTGGACGGACGCGTTGATGTCCCGCAAAGCCGGCAGATCGGGGCTTTCCATCCGTTCGGCAGCTTCCAGTCGGGCGTCCAGTACGCGGCGGTTCGCAACACCACGGGCCCAGTAGGGCGCCCCCTCCAGGTTGCCGATCTGCGCGAGTACGGCGATAGGAAGAGCCTGGAGGTCAGCTACATCCGTAGGCGTTACACCGAACCGATTCCGCCGATAGACCGATCGGTCCATCGCTCCGCCTCCAGGATTCGAACCCGGACCTAACGGCACCAAAGGCCGTCGTGCTGCCATTACACCAAGGCGGAACGCTCCCGGAGGAGCCCGACCATCCTCCCATGTGCCCGGCACTGGTCGTGCGCTGCCGATCCACGCCATGATGGACGGATGCCGCCAGAGGACGAGGTCGACCGGATCGTCGCGGCGTGGGGACGGGAGCGCCCTGATCTGGACTTCGCGCCGCTCGACGTGCTGTCACGGGTCGACCGGCTCGCCCGGCATCTCGACCGCGCCCGACGTCAGGCGTTCGAGGCGGGCGGGATGGAGCCGTGGGAGTTCGACGTCCTGTCGGCACTCCGGCGGGCGGGCGAGCCGTACGAGCTGAGCCCGAAGGTGCTGCTCCAGCAGACCCTTGTGACGAGCGGCACGATGACGAACCGGGTGGACCGCCTCGCTGCGCGCGGGCTCGTCGCTCGCCGGACGGATCCGCGTGACGGCCGGGGCGTTCTCGTGTCGTTGACGCCGACGGGTCGGAGCGCGGTGGACGCGGCCATCGCGGACCTGCTGCAGGCCGAGCGCGCGATCCTCGCTGGGGTGTCGGACGACGAGCGGGGCCAGCTGGCGGCACTGCTGCGGCGCCTCATCCTCGGCCTCGGCGACTGACGCCGACCGCCAGTGCCGTTCGCACCCGGGCTACACCCCGAGCTGCTCCGCCACCTCGAGCCACCGCTCCTCGAGCTGCTCCACCTCGGCGTCGAGGTCGGCGAGCCGCCCCTGCAGCGCTCCGAGCCCCTCGTAGTCGGACTGGTCGTGCGTCGCGAACGAGTCGAGCAGTTTCTTCCGGTCGTCCCCGAGCTTGGCGATCCGGCGGTCGAGGGCGGACATCTCCTTCTCGACCGTGCGGCGCTCGGAGCCGGACAGGGTCGGCGCAGCGGCCGGAGCCGAACCGGATCCCGCTGCCGGACGCAACCCCGAGGCGGCGGCGACCGCGGACGCACCGGCGGTGTCGGGCCTCCCGGCCGATGCGGCGGCAGCCGCCGACGCCGTCGTGCCACCGCTGCCGGAGGCACGTAGGCGCATGTACTCGTCGACGCCGCCGGGCAGGTGGCGCAGGTGCCCGCCGAGGACGGCGTACTGCTGGTCGGTGACGCGCTCGAGCAGGTACCGGTCGTGGCTCACGACGAGGAGCGTGCCGGGCCAGGTGTCGAGCAGGTCCTCCATGGCGGCGAGCATGTCGGTGTCGAGGTCGTTCGTCGGCTCGTCGAGGATGAGGACGTTCGGCTCGTCGAGCAGGATGAGCATGAGTTGCAGGCGGCGCTTCTGCCCACCGGACAGGTCCTTGACCGGGGTCGACAGCTGCTCCGAGGTGAAGCCGAGCCGCTCGAGCAGCTGCGACGGCGTCATCTCCTTGCCGTCGGCGACGTAGCTCGTCTTCTTGCGGGCGACGACCTCGCGGACGCGGTCCTCGGCGAACTGCTGGAGGTCGGCGAGCTGCTGGTCGAGGACCGCGATCTGCACGGTCTTGCCCGTCTTCACCCGGCCCGTGGTCGGCTGGAGCTTGCCGGAGACCAGGTTGAGCAGTGTCGACTTGCCGGCGCCGTTCGGGCCCAGGATGCCGGTCCGCTCCCCCGGGGCGATGCGCCACTCGACGCCCTCGATGATCATCGTGCCGTCGAAGGACACGCCCGCGTCGATGAGGTCGACGACGTCCTTGCCCAGGCGTGCCGTCGCCATCTGGGACAGCGCGACCGTGTCGCGGATCGGCGGCACGTCGTCGATGAGCGCGTTGGCCGCGTCGATGCGGAACTTCGGCTTGCTCGTCCGCGCCGGTGCACCCCGCCGGAGCCACGCGAGCTCCTTGCGGGCCAGGTTCTGCCGGCGCTGCTCGCTCGACGCTGCCTGCCGGTCACGTTCGACGCGCTGCAGGATGTACGCCGCGTAGCCGCCCTCGAAGGGCTCGACGACGCCGTCGTGCACCTCCCACGTGTCGGTCGACACCGCGTCGAGGAACCACCGGTCGTGGGTGACGACGACCATGCCGCCCTGGTTCGACGACCAGCGGCGGTTGATGTGCTCGGCGAGCCACTGGATGCCCTCGACGTCCAGGTGGTTCGTCGGCTCGTCGAGGAACAGCACGTCCCAGTCGCCGACCAACAGACGCGCCAACGCCACCCGCCGACGCTGACCACCGGACAGTTCGTCGACCGTCTCGTCCCACGGGATGTCCGACACGAGGCCACCGATGACGTCGCGGATCTTCGGGTCGCCCGCCCACTCGTGCTCGGCGAGGTCGCCGACGACGACCTGCCCGACGGTCATGCCCTCGGGCAGGACGTCACGCTGGTCGAGGTACCCGATGGTCACCCCGCGGCGGTGCGTTACCCGGCCGGAGTCCGGCTCGAGTCGCTGCGCCAGGAGGGCGAGCAGCGTCGACTTGCCGTCGCCGTTGCGCCCGACGACGCCGATCCGGTCGCCCTCGTCGAGGCCGATGGTCACGCTGTCGAAGACGACACGGGTGGGGAACTCGAGATGCACGTTCTCGGCGCCGAGGAGATGAGCCACCTGACCAGGGTAGGCGGGCGCGGGGGCGCTCTGCGCCAGGGCGGAGCGGAGGCGACTCACGACCGCGCGCGAACCAACCGTGCGGCCACCTCGGTCCCCGCAAGGCGACTGCGGCTCCTGCTGCCCGGCTCCCCTGGCGCACCCGCACCGAGCCGGGTCAGTCGGGCTCGGTCACCTCGATCAATGCTCGCCATCGCGCCCGCTGACGGACAGACAGCATGAACACCACCAGGAACAGCAGCACACCGCCGGTCTGCACCCAACGGAAGAACTCGAACGGTGACGCGATCGCCTGGCCACCAGCGAAGGGGACCCAGCCCGCGAGGAACCAGATCGTCCATTCCGTCTGCCTCAGGCGCAGCGCAGCCAGCCGCCGGAGGACCGGTGCTCGTCCAGGCTCTGGCGGAGCCGCACTCCTGAGTTTCCGTTCGATCGAACGACGATCTCGCCACGGGATGCCGGACAGAGGATCTGACCACAGCTCGGCGAAGCGGCCCTTCCGCAGCACTTGCACGACACCGACGACCCACAGAGCGACGCCTGTCAGTGACATCAGGACGCCGAAGACGGTCGCGGCGTCGGATCGTCGGTCGCGCGACGAGTCCAGCCAGGACGTCTCCTCAGATCGGGTCGTCCCGATGACCAGACCGACAACGAGCGCGAGCACCGTCGTCATCGCGACGATGGCGAAACGCTTGCGACGAGCGCGTCGCTGCGCGGCGACCTGGGTGGGCAGTCCCCGTGTCCGGGCATCGATGAGGTCCCAGTGCCGGTCCAGCGGGTCGATGACCGGCACGTCGGACCAGGGGCGGGAGTCGGGCATGCGATCAGTCTGGCAGCGCGCGCCGGGAGGCCCGGTTCAGCTCGCGGGGGTCGGGTCACCCTCGCCAGCGGCTTCCTTCGCCCGCTTCAGGCGCGCCTGCGCTTCCCAGTACTCGATCTCACGCTCGAGCTCGGCGAGTTCCTGCTCCGTGCTCGAGACCCGCTTGTCCCCGTGTGCGGCCTTCGCGGCGCCGAGCGTGGCGTACCCGTCCTCGTGCCGCTTCGGCTCGAGGTAGCGGCCGTGGTTCCGAGACCCTGCGCTCCAGTCGTGTCCGATCGCGAACCACACGATGCTGCCGACGAACGGCAACAGGATCACGAGGATGATCCAGGCGACCTTCGGCAGGCCTCGGACCTCGCTGTCGGGGCGCGTGATGATGTCGATCAGGGCGAACACGAGCAGGACGACGCTCACGCCGGACAGCAGGATTCCCATGGTCCGGATACTAGGGAGTCGCGAGGTGGTGGCGCTACGCCCGTGTTCGTGGGTCGGTGGCGCGTGGTGAGCACCGACACAGCGGCTCCGTCGCCGCCGCGTCTGGTACCGCCACCGTCTCGTCAGGCGGACGCGGCGGGCACCGATACGTCCCATGGAGCGGGTGACGTCCGGAGGGCACGTCGGACCCGGGCGACGTCGAACCACGCGTACACGGCAGCTCCTGCCGAGAAGACGGCCGCGACGCAGTACAGCGCGCCGCCGAGCGGGGCCGCGGTCGAGCTCCCGAGTGCGAGGGCGAACCAGAACGCCGAGTACCAGATCAGGCGTTCGACCTGGTCGGGAGCCGCACGGAGCACGGCGACGGCCCGGACGATCCGGAGTCGGTCCTGCGGTGCGCGGACTCGCCCGCGCACCGCACGGGCGATGGCGTGCCGCTCCCGCGCGGACAGGGCCGTCGTCACCGTCGGGAACGCGGTGCCGACGTCACGTCGACTGCGCGTGGTGACGACTGCGCGGACGATGACGGAAGCGATCGCCGCTGTGGCGAGGACCATCGCGATGGTGAAGTGTGCGCCGTCGTCCTCCCCACGTGGCAGCAGGAAGAGCCCGACGACCGCGATCAGGAGCGCGACCAGACCGAGACCGAGGCTCCACCTCGTCCACGGCGTCACCCGCAGGAGTCTCTGCTCGTGTGCGAGCACCCGCTCCGCGTCCGCGTCGGCCGCCGCCCACCGGCGTGCCACCAGATCCTGATCGATGCTCATCGGTTCTGATCGAACACCATGCGACGCACCGGCGTCAGAGCGCCGCCACCCACTCGTCCGACCCGTCGGTGAACCGCTGGTGCTTCCAGATCGGCACCCGCTCCTTGACGAGGTCGACGAGGGCCCCACACGCAGCGAACGCCTCGGCGCGGTGCCCGGACGCCACCGCCGCCGCGAGCGCCACGTCCCCGATGCCGAGCGCACCGACGCGGTGCAGCACGGCGATGCGGACCTCCGGGTGCTGCTCGGCGATCGTCCGGGCGACCTCCGCCATGACCTCCCCGGCGCTCGGGTGCCGTTCGTAGTCGAGCGCGGTGACGCCCTTCCCACCGTCGTGGTCGCGGACGACCCCGGCGAAGGTGACGACCGCGCCCTCGTGGTCGGAGGCGACGACGCGGGAGACCTCGTCCACGGCGATGGCCCGGTCGACGACGTCCGCGACGACGACGCGGTCCGCGGCTCCGGCGCTCACGATGCGCTCCGGGGAGCGTGGCCGTCGCCGTGCAGTTGGGCGAGCAGGTGGTCGAGCAGCCCGTCGAGCACGGCCAGGCCGTCCGCGACTCCGCCGCGTGATCCGGGCAGCGTGACGACGAACGTGCCGCCGCCGATGATGCCGGCGACGCCCCGACTGAGCAGCGCGGTCGGTCCGGCTCCGGACAGTCCCCGTCGGCGGATCTCCTCGACGATGCCGGGGAGTTCGAGGTCGAGCAGGGGTGCGACGGCCTCGGGCGTGCGATCGGTCGGTGTGACGCCGGTGCCGCCCGTGGTGATGACGACGCGTGCGCCGCCCGTGACGGCCGCGGCGAGCGTGTCGGCGACGGGACCACGGTCGGCGACGATGACCGGTTCACCGACGTCGAACGCCCGCTCACGCAGCCAGTCGGCGATGACGGGCCCGGTGCGGTCGAGGGCAGGGTCCGCTGCGGCCGAGGTCGAGACCACGACGACGGAGGCGCGCCCCCGGTCCGGGACGCCGGAGCCGCTCATCGTGCGCTCCAGTCGCCGGAACGTCCGCCGTGCTTCTCGAGCACGCGGACGTCGGTGATCGACGCCGTCTTGTCGACCGCCTTCACCATGTCGTAGACGGTGAGCGCGGCGACGCTCGCGCCGGTGAGGGCTTCCATCTCGACGCCGGTGCGGGAGGTGGTGCGCACGGAGACCTCGATGACGACGCGGTCGTCCGCGCCGGAGATGTCGACCTCGACCCCGGCGATCGGCAGCGGGTGGCAGAGCGGGATGAGGTCGGAGGTCTTCTTGACTGCCATGATCGCGGCGATGCGGGCAGTGCCGATGACCTCGCCCTTGGGCAGCGAGCCGTCGAGGATGCGTTCGACGACGTCGGGGCGGGTGACGAGCGTGGCGGTGGCGGTCGCGGACCGCGCGGTGACGTCCTTGTCGGAGACGTCGACCATGTGCGCGCTGCCGTCGGCGCGGACGTGGGACAGGTCGGTCATCGGATGCTCCAGACGGTCAGGGGGTCGCCCGGCTCGACGCTGGTGGTGCCGACGGGGACGTGGACGAGGTGGGTGGCTTCGGCGTAGTGCCAGAGCAGGTGCGAACCCGGCCCACCGACGAAGTGGACGCGGCCGTCGACGACGGTCCCGCGACGGACCTGGTGCTTCGCCGCCGGCGACGACGCGGACTCCGCGGCCGGCAGGTCCACGGTCGGGCGGTGCTCCGGCAGCCCGACGGCAGGGGCGAGGACCGGGCGGAGGAACACCTCGAACGAGACGAGCGCCGAGACCGGGTTGCCGGGGAAGGCGACCACCGGCACCGATCGTCCCGCGACCGGCACGGTGCCGAGCGCCTGCGGCCCGCCCGGCTGCATCGCGACCGAGGTCACGACGAGTCCGCGGGGTTCGAGGGCCTGCCGGACGACCTCGTACGCCCCCGCGCTGATCCCCCCGGTGGTGAGCACGAGATCCGCCCAGTCCCCCACGGCGTCGTCGAGGGCGCCGAGGAACTCGTCGGGGTCATCGGGGACCCGGACCCGCCGCGTGTCGACACCGACCTCGGCGAGCGCGGCGGACAGCGCCACCCCGTTCGCATCGCCGATGGCGGCACCGGCGCTGAGGTCGGCGTCGGCCGTCGAGCCGGGATCGAGCAGCTCGCTGCCGGTCGACACGACGAGCACCCGCGGGCGCCGGAGGACGTCGACGGTCGTGACCCCGGCACCGGCGAGCGCCCCGAGCACGGCCGGCGTGAGGGGTTGTCCGGCCCGGGCGATCGGAGCTCCTGCGGCCAGGTCGGAGCCGGCGACACGCACGAAGGACCCCGGCACGAGGTCGATCGGTACCGGCACGTGGTCGGACCCGAGTGCGGCGGGGAAGGACCCGGCTGGCGTGGACTCGACCGGGAAGACGGCGTCCGCCCCCACCGGGATCCGCGCTCCGGTCATGATCGGGGCCGCGGTGCCCGGCTCGAGCGGCCGGGGCACGACGCCGGCCGGGATCGGTGCGGTCACGCGGACGGTCGCCCCGGCGTCGGCAGCGCGCACGGCGAACCCGTCCATCTGGCTGTTGTCGAAGGCCGGCAGGGGCGTCGGCGGGAGCACGGTGGTGGCGAGGACGCGGTACCCGTGGCCGGCTGCGGACCCGGCGGCCAGCGCGACGACCGATGACGACTCGACCGTCCCCGGCGACACCGCGGTCGGCAGGGCCGGCCCCACGAGCGCCCGGACCGCGTCCCGGTGCCGACCGATCGTTCGCACGCGCGCCTCCGAATGATCCTGACGTGGCGCCGACGGGGACGACGGCACCGCGCGCGGGCCGTTCCTGGCCCGCATCTGTAGCGTAACGACGGCGCCGACCAGCGCCGAGGACGACCGGAGGACCTGTGGACAACGAGAAGACGACGACGATCGGTGTGATCGGCGGCTCGGGCCTGTACGAACTGTTCGAACCCGGCACCGCGGACGAGGTGGACGTGCCGACGCCGTTCGGACCGACCTCGAGCCCGATCAGCATCGGCACGATGTCCGGCCGTCGTGTCGCCTTCCTCACCCGCCACGGCCGGGCACACTCGGTCGCGCCCCACCGCATCGAGCACCGCGCGAACCTCTGGGCGCTGCGCTCCCTGGGCGTCCGCGCCGTCGTCTCGTCGAGTGCCGTCGGTGGCCTGCACCCGGACTACGCCCCCGGCACCTTCGTGGTGACGGACCAGCTCATCGACCGGACCTGGGGCCGCGCCGACACCTACTTCGAGGACGAGGTGCAGCACCTCTCCTTCGCCGACCCGTTCGACCCGGTGCTCCGCCGTGCGGCGATCGACGCCGTCGCGGCGCTCGACGTGCCCTTCCGTCCGACCGGCACGTGCGTCGTCATCCAGGGGCCCCGGTTCTCGAGCCGCGCCGAGTCGGTGTGGATGCGTGAGGCCGGTGGCCACACGATCAACATGACGATGACCCCCGAGGTCCCGCTCGCCGCGGAGCTCGGCATCGGCACGGTGAACCTGTCCTTCGTGACCGACGCCGATGCCGGCCTGGCCCCGGTCGCCGACGACACGAGCTCCGAGGCCCCGGTCACCCACCAGGCCGTCATGGACCGTCTGGCCCGAGCCAACGAGGTCATCGTCCGCGCCATCGGCTCGATCGTCGCCGCCGTCCCCGACGACTACACCCCGCGTGAACTCGTCCCGGCGAGTGCCTCCGCCCGCGTGATGGAGCTCCGGCCGTGACCCGGCTGCTCGTCACCGGCGGCGCGGGCTTCATCGGCTCGACGATCGTCCGCCAGGCCCTGGCCGCCGGGCACGAGGTGCGCGTCCTCGACTCCCTGCGCACCGACGTGCACGGGGACCCCGACGCCGTCGTGACCGCACACCGCACCGCGGGCATCGAGCTCGTGCACGGCGACGTCCGCGACCGGGTCGCCCTCGACGCCGCGCTGCACGACGTCGACGTGGTGTGCCACCAGGCCGCGAAGGTCGGCCTCGGCGTCGACTTCCAGGACGCCCCCGACTACGTCTCGAGCAACGACGCCGGCACCGCGCACGTGCTCGCCGCGATGGACCGGATGGACATCGGCCGACTCGTGGTCGCGAGTTCGATGGTCGTCTACGGTGAGGGTGCGTACAGCACCGCCGACGGTGAGCCGATGCGCCCGCCGGCCCGCCGCCGCGAGGACCTCGACGCCGGCCGCTTCGACCCGATCGGCCCCGACGGCCGTCCGCTCCTGCCGGGGCTCATCGACGAGTCCGCCGCCCTCGACCCGCGGAATGTCTACGCGCAGACGAAGGTGGCACAGGAGCAGCTCGCCTCGTCGTGGTCGCGTGCCACCGGCGGCCGGTCCGTCGCGCTCCGCTACCACAACGTGTACGGCCCCGGCATGCCCGCGAACACGCCGTACGCCGGAGTCGCGTCCCTGTTCCGCTCGGCGTTGGCGCGGGGCGAAGCGCCGCGGGTCTTCGAGGACGGGGCACAGCGCCGCGACTTCGTACACGTCGACGACGTCGCCGGTGCGAACCTGGCGGCGATCGACGCGACCGGGACCGCTCCGGCCGAGTCGTTCCGGGCGTTCAACGTCGGGTCCGGCACGGTGCACACGATCGGTGAGATGGCCGCGGCGATCGCGGGGCCGGACGGTCCGCAGCCGGTGGTGACGGGTGAGTACCGTCTCGGCGACGTCCGCCACGTCACGGCGTCCTCGGCGCGCATCGCCGACGAGCTGGGCTGGCGTGCGCAGGTGGACTTCACGCGCGGGATGCGGGAGTTCGCGACCGCGCCGCTCCGGGCGGCCGTGCGCTAGCGCCGCCACGCCGCCACGCCGCACGCCGTGCGCAGGACGGCCGTCGGGGGACGCGCTCCCCGTCCCCCGACAGCCGGGATCGTGTTTGCTCGAGTGCATGACGCAACAGCCCGCCGCCGACCCCGACGCCGGTCCGCACCCCCAGGACGACAGCGCGACCAGTCGATCCGACGGAGGGCACCGAATGGTCTCCATGAGCGTCGACGTGATCCTCCCCTGCCTCGACGAGGCGGACGCACTGCCGTCCGTCATCGGCCGTCTGCCCGAGGGCTACCGGGCCATCGTCGTCGACAACGGATCGACCGACGGGTCCGCCGACGTCGCCCGCGCGCACGGCGCCCTCGTCGTGACGGAGCCGGTCCGCGGGTTCGGGTCCGCCTGTGCGGCCGGTGTCGCCGCAGCGACGGCCGACTACGTCGCCTTCTGCGACGCCGACGCGTCGATGGACCCCGCCGAGCTCCCCGCCCTCGTCCAGCGCGTCGCCGACGGCCGGGTCGACCTGGCCCTCGGCCGCCGCGTGCCGACCAGCCGTGGCGCCTGGGCGCCGCACGCCCGCTTCGCGAACCGCGTGCTCGCCGTCCTCATGCGCCGCGCGACCGGGTACCGCCTCCACGACCTCGGCCCGATGCGGGTCATGCACCGAGAGGACCTCGTCGCGCTCGACCTCCGCGACCGCCGCAGCGGCTACCCGCTCGAGATGGTCCTCGCCGCGCACGCCGCCGGCTGGCGCGTCGACGAGTCGGACATCGGCTACGCGCAGCGCATCGGCGACAGCAAGGTCACCGGCACGCTCCGCGGCACGGTCAACGCCGTCAAGGACATGTCGCGTCTGCTCCGCGAGTACCGCCGGGAGGCCCGGAACCGCCCCGCCGCGCCCGTGTCCGTCCGCCAGCGGGTCGCCAGAGCACAGACCGCCGAGCAGACCTCCGCCGAGCAGGTCGCTGCCGAGGTGCGCTCATGACCGCCGAGCACGGCACCGATGCGCCCACGACCGGCATCACCGTCGCCGTCGTCGCGAAGGAGTGCCTGCCCGGCAAGGTGAAGACCCGTCTCACCCCGGCGCTCACCCCCGAGGGTGCCGCCCGGGTCGCCGCAGCGAGCCTGGCCGACACGCTCGCCACCGTGCACGCGCTGCCGGCCGCCCGCCGGGTCCTGTTCTTCGACGGCGACGTCCTGCCCGACGGCGCCGAGGGCTTCGACGTCCTGCACCAGCCCGGCGGCGGACTCGACGAGCGCCTCGGGTTCCTGTTCGACACCGTGGACGGTCCGCTCCTCCTGGTCGGCATGGACACCCCGCAGGTCTCCGCCGCCTCGCTCGCCCCGGTGTTCGACGGGCCCGAGCGGGACGCCTGGTTCGGACCGGCCGAGGACGGCGGCTTCTGGTCGCTGTACCTGCGCGAGCCGACCGGTGACCTGCTGCGCGGGGTGCCGATGTCGCAGGACGACACCGGGGCCGTGCAGCTGGCACGGTTGCGGTCCGCGGGACTCGACACGGGCCTCCTGGCCGAGCTGCTCGACGTCGACACGGTGCCCGATGCGGAGCGCGTCGCGGCCCTCGCACCCACCACGCGGTTCGCCGCGGCCCTGGCCGCCGAGTCCGCCACCACCTCCGGAGGTGTCCGATGACCGACACGACCAGCACCACGCAGGCCTTCGGAGCCGGCGGCGACGAGCCGTACGCCCGAGCGCTGCGGTCCGACGGCCGCCTCCGTCTCACCGACCCCGACCGTCCGGACGAGGTCGTCACGATGGACGTCGGCCGGTGGAGCGCCGCCGCGGACCGGGTCGACGTGTCGTTGCTCGAGGGGGCCGACGGTCCGGTGATCGACCTCGGCTGCGGGCCCGGTCGGATGCTCGTCGCCGCGCTGCGGATGGGTCTGCCGGCCCTCGGTGTGGACGTCTCGGCCGAGGCCGTCGAGATCGCCCGACGCTCCGGCGGCCGGGCCGTCCAGGGCTCGGTATTCGACCCGGTGCCGGACGAGGGGCACTGGGACACCGCGCTCGTCATCGACGGCAACATCGGCATCGGTGGCGATCCGGTGGCCCTGCTCGCCCGTGCGGCCGAGATCGTCCGGGTGGGCGGCCGTGTGGTCGTCGAGACCAACCGCGACGCCGACGCCGACCGCACCTACGTCGCCACGGTGACGGACGCCGACGGACACGCGAGCTCGGCGTTCCCCTGGGCCGAGGTCGGCCTGCGGGCACTCCGTGCGCACGCGGCCGCCGCGGGGCTGACCGTGCGCCAGAGCTGGACGGACAGCGGACGGCACTTCTGCGAGCTCGTCACCTGAGCCATCCTTCTTTTGCATGATGCAAGAGAAGGACGTAGACTGGTGCCCAGCAGTCGATGGTGTCGCGGACCCGTCGGCTCGACGGTCGCGACACCTCGGCACGACAGCGAGGAGAGCACCATGAGCACCTTCCCCCTCGGCGGGATCTTCGTGAGCGGGCTCCGGCAGCGCGACGAGCACGGCACGTACACCTCCACCACGGACGGCTCCGACGCGATCGGGACCTACACGGGTGTCCGCGCGGACCGCATCGGTCGCTTCGTCGACACGCAGTTCCGTCACCCCCGCACCGCCACGGCGAGCACCCGGACGGTCACCGGCTCGGTCCGCACGGCGACCGGGTCCTTCCGCACCGCCTGACCCCTCCCCCCAGACCGCGAGCGGTCGCACTCCCTGACGCCCCCCTTCGTCCGGGATGGCGGCCGCTCGCTCCTCGTCCGGCAGGCGACCGTTCGACTCGTCCACCGACGACCCTGAACGCATCCACCCGCCGGATGCCAGGATGGGTCCATGAACGACCGTGCCGGCACCCCAGCGACCGCAGACGACCTCGTCGACCTCGACGCCCTCGTCGCCGCGTACTACGACCGGGTCCCCGACGTGACGAACCCCGAGCAGAAGGTCGTCTTCGGCACCTCCGGCCACCGGGGGTCCTCGCTCGACACCGCGTTCAACGACACGCACATCGCCGCCATCACGCAGGCGATCGTCGAGTACCGCACCGCGCAGGGCACCGACGGCCCGCTGTTCATCGGCCGCGACACCCACGCCCTCTCCGGCCCCGCCGAGCGCACCGCACTCGAGGTCCTGGCGGCCAACGGCGTGCACGTCCTCGCCGACGCCGACAACGGCTACGTCCCGACGCCGGCCCTGAGCCACGCGATCATCGCCTACAACACCGCCGGGCACGACGACACCGCAGACGGCATCGTCATCACGCCGAGCCACAACCCGCCCCGCGACGGCGGCTTCAAGTACAACCCGCCGCACGGTGGCCCCGCCGACAGCGACGCGACAACGTGGATCGCCGGCCGGGCGAACGCGATCATCGCCGGTGGCAACGCCGAGGTGCAGCGCGCCGAGCACGCCACGCACGACGGCTACGACTTCCTGCACAACTACGTCGCCGACCTCGAGAACATCATCGACATCGACGCGATCAAGCGCGCCGGGGTGAAGATCGGCGCCGACCCGCTCGGCGGCGCGTCGCTGCCCTACTGGAACCTCATCCGAGACCACTACGGCCTCGACCTCACCGTGGTGAACCCCGACGTCGACCCGACCTGGTCGTTCATGACGCTCGACTGGGACGGCAAGATCCGGATGGACCCGTCGAGCCCGTCCGCGATGGCCTCGGTCGTCGCCCGCAAGGACGACTTCCACGTCCTGACCGGCAACGACGCCGACTCCGACCGGCACGGCATCGTCACGCCCGACGGCGGCCTGATGAACCCGAACCACTACCTCGCCGTCGCGATCGAGTACCTGTACGCGCACCGTCCGCAGTGGCGCGAGGACGCGGCGATCGGCAAGACCCTGGTGTCGTCGAGCATCATCGACCGCGTCGCGGAGTCCCTCGGCCGCCGCCTGTGGGAGGTCCCGGTCGGCTTCAAGTGGTTCGTCCCCGGCCTGATCGACGGCTCGGTGGCCTTCGGTGGCGAGGAGTCCGCGGGCGCCTCGTTCCTCCGCAAGGACGGCACGGCGTGGACGACCGACAAGGACGGCATCATCCTGGCGCTCCTGGCGTCCGAGATCATCGCTGTCACGGGCAAGACCCCCTCGCAGCTGTACGCCGAACTGACCGAGCGCTTCGGTGCCCCGGTCTACCAGCGCGTCGACGCAGCAGCGAGCAAGGAGCAGAAGGCCCGCCTGTCGAAGCTCGACGGCGACGCCATCACCGCCGAGACCCTGGCCGGCGACCCGATCACCGCGAAGCTGTCGAAGGCCCCGGGCAACGAGGCGGCCGTCGGCGGCGTCAAGGTCGTCACCGACCGGGCCTGGTTCGCCGCCCGACCGTCCGGCACCGAGGACGTCTACAAGATCTACGCCGAGAGCTTCGTCGGGCAGGAGCACCTCGAGCAGGTGCAGCGCGAGGCCAAGGAGATCGTCGACGCCGCACTGGGGGCCTGACACCCCGGACGTTCCGTGCCAGGCTGGGCCACATGCCGTGGTTCGGACGCAGGAAGCCGGCGGGTGACGCACCGTCGCTCGTCGTGCTCGCGCAGCGGACCCTGGCCGAGCGGGGCGTCGAGACGACCGTCGACGGTCCCGCGGACGACCCGGGTCGCGCACGGCTCCTCGGCGCCGACGGCCAGGTGTACCTGCTCGCGAACCTCGCCGTGCAGGTGCGCGGTGAGAACGAGGTCCGCCGCGCGGCACTCGTCGCGGCGCACTTCGACCGGATGCTGCAGGCGCACCGCGAGCCGCCGCCCGAGGAACTCGGTGCCGACGAGCTCCGCGACCGGATCCGGCTGCGACTCATGGCCGAGGACGGCGCGGACCCGACCGACCTCACCTACGCGCGGCCGTTCGCGCCCGGACTCGTGCTCGGCCTCTGCGTCGACTACCCGACGATGGTCAGCACGCTCTCCACCGCCACCCTGCCGAAGCTCGCGCTCGGCAGTGACGAGCTGTGGGCGATGGGCCGGTTCAACACCGACGCCGAGCCGGTCGACGCGAACGCCGAGATCGCACCCGGCGTGCACATCGTCGAGGGCGAGTCGCTGTTCACCGCGTCGAAGGCCGTGAACCTGCCGGCGTTGTTCGGTGCAGCGCCGTTCGGCACCGTGTTCGCGGTCCCGCACCGCCACCTGCTGCTCGCCGTCCCGCTCCGCGACGTCGACAGCGTGCAGGCGATCCAGACGCTCGCCGGGCTCCTGGTGCGGGTCCTCGGCGACCGCGAGGCCGGCCTCCCCGGCGGAGTGCTCTGCCCCGACCTGCTGTTCTCCCGCCACGGTCACGTCTCCCCCGTCTCGGCCTACGACCAGGACACCGGCGAGCTCCGCATCGAGGTCGACGAGCGCTTCCAGGAGGCCCTCGAGCAGGCGGTCGCCTGAGCGCAGGTCCGCCGCGCGTCGCCCTGTGGACGGCTGCCGATGTCCACAGGAACGCGTTCCCGGGCCGCGGCGCTGCTGCGGCGGTTGTAACTTTGCACGCAGCGCAAAGTCCTCGGGAGTCCCGCACATGACACAGACCGCGACCGCACCCGCGGCCCCCTCGACGTCGTCCGACGTCGTGATGAACCACCGTCAGATCCTGCTCGTGATCTACGGCCTGATGGCCGGCATGTTCCTCGGTGCCCTCGACCAGACGATCGTCGGCACCGCCATCCGCACCATCGGCGACGACCTGCACGGACTCGACCAGCAGGCGTGGGTGACGACCGGGTACCTCATCGCCTCGACGATCACGACGCCGATCTACGGCAAGCTCTCCGACCTGTTCGGCCGGCGACCGCTGTTCATCACCGCCATCGGCATCTTCATCATCGGCTCGCTCGCCGCGTCGTTCTCGACGTCGATGCTCATGCTCGCCGGGTTCCGCGCGCTGCAGGGCCTCGGCGCGGGCGGTCTGATGTCGCTGCCGCTCGCGATCATGGGCGACATGCTCGCCCCGCGTGAACGCGCCAAGTACCAGGGGTACTTCCTCGCCGTCTTCGGCATCTCCTCGGTCATCGGTCCCCTGGTGGGCGGGGTCTTCGCGGGAGCGGACGACCTGCTCTTCATCACCGGGTGGCGCTGGGTCTTCCTGATCAACGTCCCGATCGGCATCATCGCGCTGTTCATGGTGCTGACGTTCCTGCACCTGCCGAAGTTCGGTGAGCGCCGGAAGCCGCGCATCGACTGGTGGGGCGCGACCCTCGTCATCGTGACCCTCGTACCGCTGCTGCTCATCGCCGAGCAGGGCCGCGAGTGGGGCTGGGACTCCCCCGGCGCCTTCGCGTGCTACGGCATCGGCGTGCTCGGTCTGATCGCGTTCGTCATCGTCGAGCGGGCGATGGGCGACGACGCGATCCTGCCGCTCAAGCTGTTCGGCTCGCACGTGTTCTCGATGGCGGCCGTGCTCTCCGTGCTCATCGGCTTCGGCATGTTCGGCGCGATGCTGACCATCCCGCTGTACCTGCAGATCGTCAAGGGCGTCACCCCGACCGAGTCCGGCTTCGCGATGCTGCCGATGGTCCTCGGCCTGATGATCTCGTCGATCGCGTCGGGGCAGATCGTGTCCCGCACCGGCAAGTACCGGATCTTCCCGGTCACCGGTACCGCCTTCACCGCCGTCGGCTACACCGTCCTGACGTTCCTCACCGCGGACCGGCCGCTCTGGTTCCTGATGACGGGCATGTTCCTCATCGGCCTCGGGCTCGGGCAGCTCATGCAGACCCTGACCCTCGCGGCGCAGAACTCGGTCTCCCCGCGGGACATCGGCGTCGCCACGAGTGCCGCCACGTTCTTCCGCCAGATCGGCGGCACGATGGGCACCGCGGTGCTGCTGTCCGTGCTGTTCAGCCTGATGCCGACGAACATCACCGGCGCCCTGCAGAACGAGACCGACCTGAAGAGCGCCCTGAACGCAGCCCTGGACCCCGCGGTGGCGAACGCCGAGGCGAACAAGGGCGTGATGGACCAGATCTGGGACCCGATCGTCACCCCGGTCAAGGAGAACGTCCAGGACGGTCTCGACCGGGGCGCTGTGCGGGCGAAGCAGGCAGCCGACCAGGCCGTGACGAAGCAGGTCACCGCGGCCGTGCAGCAGCAGGTCGACGCGGGCACGATCTCCGCAGCGGCGGCCGACACGCTCATCGCCCAGCAGGTCGCCGACGCGAAGGGCGACGCCGAGCAGAAGGCGCTGCAGACCGCCGCGGCCAAGGCGGGCGCCGAGGTCGTCGACGGCACCCTGCAGGTCGACTACTCGAACGCCGCGCAGCGACGGGACATCGTCGACACGGTGGCGCCGAAGCTCGTCGACCAGTTGCGCGACGGCACGGGCGGCACCTCGGCGAGCACGTCGTCCACCAACGACACGTCCTTCCTCAACGGAGCCGACGAGCGCCTGAGCCGTCCGTTCCTGGTCGGGTTCAGCGACTCCGCGGTCACGGTGTACTGGGTCGGCCTCGCGGTCATCCTGCTGGCCTTCGTCCTCACCTGGTTCTTCAAGGTGCCGCCGCTCCGCAAGACGTCGGCGCTGCAGGAGCAGGCCGACGCCGCCCGGAAGAGCGCGGACGCCGACCGTCTGACGGTCGACGCCCAGCAGGCCGCAGCGGGGACCGGGTCGCTCGTCTCCCCGGACACCGGGTCGACGGCGGTCGTGCCGACCTCGCCCGACGTCGCCGCGCAGCCGCGCTCGGCGCGGGCGGCCAGCGGTGCGGATGTCCCGGTCCTGCCCCGGCAGCGGACGGGAGGCCCGACCGCCTCCGACGAGTCGGCCACCGCACGCCCCGCGGACGGCACCAGGGCGTCCCGGCTGGAGGCGACCACGCACGGCGCGCACGCGGCGTCGAGCCCGGTGGACGAGCCTCCGACGGTGACCGGAGCGATCCGCACGCAGCACGGCGCCCACGCTGCCGGCTCGACCCCGGCCCCGCCCGCCGGGCACGACGACCACCAGCACGGTCACCACAGCGCCGAGTAGCCCCGCAACACGCACCGTGCCGGCGGCGTTCCCGGGTCGGCGCCGTCTCTCCGACGGCTCCGGGGCGGCCGGGGTACCGTCCGGACCATGAGTCTCGAAGTCCGCAACGACACCGACCTGAACCAGTACTCCCTCGTCGAGGACGGCACCGTCATCGGCCTCGCCGCCTACGAGGTCGACGGCGACGAGATCCGCTTCGTGCACACCGAGGTCGACCCCGAGCACCGCGGTGGCGGACACGCGTCGATGCTCGTGCAGCAGGCGCTCGACGACGTCCGTGCGAACTCGGACCGTCGTGTCGTGCCGCAGTGCAGCTACGTCGCAGCCTGGGTCGAGCGACACCCGGACTACCAGGAGCTCACCGCCCGCTGACGGGCGCGCCCCCGACCTCCCGGCGCGGACCGCGGGTCCCCGGGGCGTCGAGCGGCGTTCCGCCCGACTTCCGCGGCGGGACCCGCTCCGCGGCAGGACCGCTCCGCGGCAGGACCGCTCCGCGGCAGCGGCCGTCAGTACTGGCGGTCGTGCGTGCCGGCCCGGTGCGCGGCCGTCGAGTGCGCGCCGACCGACGGCACCCGGATGAGCACGGTCCCGCTGAGCAGGTCGTGGTCGTGGCGGGCCGGCGTCGGCGCCTCCCGCGGCAGCCGCGCCTGTCGCTCGAACTCGGTCTGCGTCTCGTGCCGGGTCGGGGCGAACACCTCGTCCAGCATCCCGACCGCACCACCGGACCCGCCCCCGCGCGTGGACTTGTTCGACAGGTCGATCCAGCCCACGCGGTCGGCGATCCACATCACGACGACCGCAGCGGCCACCGCCCCCAGGAAGATCAACCAGTCCACGGCAGCGACGCTACGTGGCCGATCGACGGAGGACATCCGCCGCGCGGCTGATCCTCGCGATCCGCACCGACCGCGATCGCCGCACCTCGCCCCCACGGACACTCCGCCCCGGCCGGACACCGAGTCCTGTCCGCCAGGCCGGGTCTCGGCGCGTCCGCCGCGGCCCGCTCAGGGCACGCGCTCGAGCCACTCCCGCGTCGAGAACTTCGTGTCGACGAGCTCCTGCGCCCGCTGTCGCTCGGCTTCGGTGACGTGCCCCTCCGTCGCCCCGTACAGCTTCGTGAAGGTACCGATGAGCCGGTCGATGATCTCGGCACGCGTCAGGCCGGTCTGCGAGCGCAGTGGATCGACACGCTTCGCGGCGCTCGTCGTCCCCTTGTCGCTCATCTTCTCGCGGCCGATGCGGAGGACCTCGACCATCTTCTCGCCGTCCATGTCGTAGCTCATGGTGGCGTGGTGCAGGAGCGACCCGGTGCCGAGACGCTTCTGCGCGGCGCCACCGATCTTGCCCTTGGTCGAGGTGATGTCGTTGAGCGGCTGGTAGTACGCCTCGATGCCGAGGGACTTGAGCGCCTCGATCACCCACTCGTCCAGGTAGGCGTACGAGTCGGCGAACGTCATGCCCTGCACCAGATCGGTCGGCACGTACAGCGAGTACGAGATGATCGCGCCGGCGTCCATGAACATCGCTCCGCCGCCGGAGATCCGCCGGACGACCTGTACGCCGTACTTCTCGGCACCGGCGGGGTCGACCTCGTTCTTCAACGACTGGAACGACCCGATGACGACGGCCGGCTGGTCCCACTCCCAGATGCGCAGGGTGGGTCCGCGGCGTCCGGCCCCGACCTCCTCGGTCAGGACCTGGTCGAGCGCGAGGTGCTCGTTCGGGCTGACCGGCCCCTCGTGGACGACCTGCCACTCGTAGTCCCGCCACGACGACGCCCGCGAGAGCGCCCGACGCACCGCGACCCCGACGGACTCGGGGGTGAAACCGAGCAGGACGGCGTCCTCGGGCAGCGCGTGCCGGACGGCGGCGGCGATGCCGGCGGCGTCGGTGTCGGCACGCAGGCCGTCCACCGCCTGGTCGATGAGCGGGAGCGCGTCGTCCGGCTCGAGGAAGAAGTCACCGGCCAGCCGGAACTGGTCGATCTTGCCGTCGACGACCTCCAGGTCGACGACGACGAGCTTGCCTCCGGGGACCTTGTACTCACCGTGCATGCGGCCACCCTATTCCGGGAGGCCCGTGGCGGCCCCGCACCGGGCCTCCCGTCCGTCGGCGGGCGCCACCGGCACCTCGGCGGAACACCTGAAAACGAACCGAGTTGCCGCCGCAGGTGCGCGGGCGTACCGTCAGTGGCACGCCTGGGGTGAGACCCCCCTCGACCCTCGGGCGTCGCCGCTCGATCCGTTCCCCCCAATGGGTCGAGTGGCCCGGCCCCGGTCTGTTCCCCCCAACAGGCCGGGGTCCTCTCGTTCACCGACCGGTTCCCCACAGGCCCCCGGCTCGCCCGCCGTTTGCGAATAGGCTCGTCGCGTGGGCGGACAGGGCAGCGGCAGACCGGACAGCGGCAGACCGGACAGCGGCAGACCGGACGGACGATGCACCGGCGGGGGCTGCGCGTGGGCCTGATCGGCGTCGCGGCGCGTCTCGTGGCGGCCGCAGGGGTCGTGGGCCTCGCAGCGTCGACGACGGCGGGTGTGGTCGTCGCCCGCAAGGCCGTGCACCCGCGGCCGAAGCGGACCGTGCCCGTGCTCCAGGTGACCCCGACGACCGTCACGGTGCCGGCTGACGAGCAGACCCGGTGTCCCGGCGTGTACCGGGTCTACTTCGGCGATGACGAGCACAGCATCCTGCTCGGCGACGTGCTCACCGACGACGGCGACCGGGTCGGTCGCGCCGTGCTGGACGCCCCGGCGGTGCTGCCGGAGCAGGGCGACGAGTTGCTCTGGACCGGGTACCTCATCGACGACCCGGCAGCCGTGTCACCCGATGCCGCCGAGGTCACGATCACGGCGGACGGCTCGGAGCATGCCGCCTGGTTCTTCCCGGTGCCCGGATCGACCACGTGGGCGATCCACGTGCACGGCATCCACTCCAGCCGGAGCGCCGTCCTCCGCGGTGTCCCCGACACCCTCGCCGCCGGCATGAGCTCGCTCGTGATCGGGTACCGCGGTGACGCCGAGGACGACCGTGGGCTGCCGGCGACCTTCGGCTCGACGGAGTGGCACGACCTCGACGCCGCGATGCGGTACGCCGTCGACCACGGCGCTGGACGACTCGTCCTGGTCGGGTGGTCCATGGGAGCGACGATCGCGATGCACGCGGCGCGCGACTCGGCGCTGCGGGACCGCGTGGACGCGATGGTCCTGGTGTGCCCGGCCCTCGACTGGTTCACCGCGCTCCGGTGGGGTGCCGTGAAGGCGGGTTTCCCCGGGTTCCTCGGCGCGCTCGGAGCCGTCGCGCTCACGGTCCCCGGACTCTGCCGGCTCGCCGGCATGCGGGCGCCCATCCCGCTCCGACGGATGCGCCCGTCGCCACCAGCGGGGGTGCCACTGCTCCTCGTCCACAGCGTCGGCGACCGTGACGTGCCGGTCGACGCCTCCCGGCGCTTCGCCGCGGCAGCCGGCTCGGCGGCCACCCTGGTGGAGGTCGCACCCTGCCCGCACGGCTCGGAGCTCAACCGGGACCCGGTCCTGTTCCACGGTTCGGTGCGCCGGTTCCTGCATGGGGCGGCGCCTCGGCCGGACGCCGCTGCTCCCGGACGGCACGAGGCGTCGCAGGCCGCGGCGACGCCGGCGGCGGCGGCGGACGCGGCGACGCCGGCGGCGGCGAACGGGCCGGCCGAAGCGGCGTCCTGACGGTCCACCGCGGCCGGCCAGCCGGCCGACCGATCAGCGGAGCGCGACCGCCCGGTCGAGCCACGCGACGAGGTCCGCGACCACCTCGTCGCGGTTGGTCTCGTTGTAGACCTCGTGTCGGGCCTCCGCGTACACGCGGACCGTGACGTCGGAGAGGCGTCCCCAGCGCCGGTACGCGCGGGCGAGGAGCTCGACGGACCGGGGCCCGCCCAGCGAGTCCTCGGACCCGACCTGCAGGAGCATCGGCAGGTCGTGCGGGATCCTGCGCCGCGGCAACCCGAGCAGTCGGAGGGTGTCCGGCAGCCCGAACAGACCGAGGACGTCGGCCTCCACCGCCAGCGGGTCGATCCCGACCGCGTCGATGACGGCACGGTCACGCGTGAGCCACTCGTGCTTCGTCGGGCCGGAGGCCGCGTGCCGTCGGTTCAGGTCGCCGCCGTTCATGAAACCGGGCACCCGCAGCGCGCTCGCCGACAGGACGACTCCCGCGTACCGCTCCGACGAGGTGTTCACGATCCGCTGGGCCATCAGCGAGCCCCACGAGTGACCGAGCAGCACGACGGGCAACCCCGGGTCGTCGGCCTTCGCGACGGCGGTCATCTGCTCGACGGCCGCGATGGCAGCCCGGAGCCCGCCGGGTCCCAGTCGGCCGAGCCGACCGTGGTCGCCGTCCCACTGCGCCAGGCCCGTCCGGCCGTGGCCGCGGTGGTCGTTCGCGTGCACGGTCCAGCCCGCGCGCACGAGGTCCTGCGCGAGCGGCTCGTACCGGAGCCCGTGCTCCCCGACACCGTGCGCGATCTGCACGATGCCCTTCGGCGTACCCGCACGCCAGGTCGAGTAGACGATCTCGACACCGTGGGCGTCGGTGAACGAGGAGTCGCCTCGTGCGGCGGAGAAGGTGGGCACGGCGTCATCCTGGCAGACGCCGCACCTGTTCATCCGTCGTTCACGCGCACCGCTCGGCACGGGCCTAGCGTCTCGCGCATGGACGTCCTCGTCACCGTCGTGTTGGTGATCGTGGTGGCCCTCGTGTTCGACTTCACGAACGGGTTCCACGACACCGCGAACGCCATGGCCACCTCGGTGGCCACGGGTGCCCTCAAGCCCCGCACCGCCGTCCTCATCTCCGCAGTGCTCAACCTGGTCGGCGCGTTCCTCTCCACCGAGGTGGCGAAGACCGTGTCGCAGGGCCTCATCCGCGAGGGGCAGGACGGCATCCACATCACGCCGACGATGATCTTCGCGGGACTCGTCGGCGCCGTGCTCTGGAACCTGGCCACGTGGTACTTCGGGCTGCCGTCGTCGTCCACGCACGCGCTGTTCGGCGGGCTCATCGGCGCGTCGGTCATCGGCGCCGGCCTGGACTCGGTCGACTGGGCCACGGTCGTCTCGAAGGTCGTGCTGCCGGCACTGCTGTCGCCGGTCATCGCCGGGGTGATCGCCCTCGTCGCGACCTACCTGGCGTACACGATCACGAAGAACGCGACCACGCACGGCGCCGCCACCGGCTTCCGACACGGTCAGACTGTCTCGGCGTCGCTGGTGTCGCTCGCGCACGGCACGAACGACGCGCAGAAGACGATGGGCGTCATCACCCTGACCCTCATCGCCGCGGGGTACCAGGGCTCCGGCACCGGTCCCGAACTCTGGGTGGTCCTGGCCTGCGGGCTCGCGATCGCCCTCGGCACGTACATGGGCGGGTGGCGGATCATGAAGACCGTCGGCAAGAAGATCTCCGACGTGCAGTCCCCGCAGGGTTTCGCGGCGGAGACGAGTTCGGCCGCGACGATCCTGGTCTCCTCACACCTGGGCTTCGCCCTCTCCACCACCCACGTCACGAGCGGCTCGGTCATCGGGTCGGGTCTCGGCAAGAAGCTCGCCGACGTGCACTGGGGCGTCGTGGGCCGGATCGTCGTCGCCTGGGTCATCACGCTGCCGTCCGCGGCGATCGTCGGTGGCCTGGCGACGTGGCTCGCGTCGACCTCGACGATCGGGCTGGTGGTCGTGGCGGTGCTCGCCCTCGTCGGCGGCCTGACCTTCTTCGTCCTGGCCCGCCGCAGGCCGATCGGTGCGGACGACGTCCGCGAGGGCAGCACGGAGCGCGAGCCCGTGTCCGCCGGGAACTGAGGGAGGACCCCATGGACATCGACTTCGGTGCCATCGCGACCGTCGCGGGAGTGGGCTTCGTCGCCGCCGTGACCGTCGTGCTGCTCTACACGCTCGGTCTCCGTCTGCTCGGGACCGGGCAGCCAACCGACGCCGGCGGCGAGCGCACCCAGTACGCCGAGGAGACGCCACGCTCCGGTTCCACGCCGAGGATCGCCTCCTTGGGCGCCGGCGTCTGCTTCGCACTGTGCGTCGCCGCCGTCCTGTACGGCATCTGGCTGACGATCCCGCAGTTCCACTGACGCCGGCGTCGTGCCGCGACACCGGCGTCTCGTGTCGACGTCCCCGGAGCCGCGCCTGGGATGATCACCCGGTGACCCACCACCGCATCGAGACCACCCCCGACACCGCCGTCGACGTCCTCACCGCCGAGCGCCCACCGGTGTTGACCGTCGCTCCGGGCGACACCGTCACGGTCCAGACCCTCAGCGCCGCCGGTTACACCGAACGCCTGCCGGCCCCGGGGGTCGAGATGTCGACGCTCATCGCCTCCCGCCGGGGCCACTGCCTGCTCGGTCCGATCGCCGTGGCCGGGGCCCGTCCCGGCCAGGTCCTCGCGGTCCGCTTCGACGAGCTGGTACCGGACGGCTGGGGCTACACCGGCTCCGGCGGCGTCGACACCCCGTTGAACCGTGCCCTCGGCCTGGCCGACCCGTCCACACGCGGGCCGCTCCTCTGGGACGTCGACCCGGCAGCGGGCACCGCGCACAACCAGCTCGGGCTCGGCGTGCGGACCGCCCCGTTCCTCGGCGTCGTCGGACTCCCGCCGGAGGCGACCGGCGAGCACTCGACGATCCCACCGCGACCCCTCGGCGGCGGCAACATCGACTGTCGCGAACTCGTCGTCGGCGCCACGCTGTACCTGCCGGTGACGGTCCCGGAGGCGCTGCTGTCGGTCGGCGACGGCCACGCGGCCCAGGGCGACGGCGAGGTCTCCGGCACCGCGGTCGAGTGCGGCATGACGACCACGATGACCCTGACCCTGCTCGACGAGGCACCGGTCGAGGGCATCCACGCCGACACCCCGGCGGGCCGCATCACGTTCGGGTTCGACGCGGACCTGAACGCCGCGACCGCGACCGCGCTCGACCGGATGGTCGACTGGATCGCCGGCTCCCACGACATCACACGCGCCGAGGCGCTCGGCATGGCGAGCGTCGCCGTCAGCATGCGCGTCACCCAGGTCGCCAACCGCACCTGGGGCGTGCACGCACTGCTCCCGCACGACGCGATCCTCACGCGGTCGGCCCACTGACGCGGTCGCCGGGTGACGCGATGGCCGGGCTGACGCGGTCGGCCCACTGACGCGGGCGCCGGGTGACGCGGGCGCCGGGCTGACGGACGGGAGGCCCGGCGGACGTGAGCGCATCTGCTCACGTCCGCCGGGCCTCCCGTCCGGGCTCGTCCCGCGGACCGCAGGTCAGTGCGCGGAGTAGCCGCCGTCGACCAGGTGGTAGCTGCCGCTGATGAACGACGCCTGGTCGCTGAGCAGGAAGAGGACGAGCGCGGCCACCTCGGCGTCGGTGCCGAGGCGCCCGGCGGCGTGCTGCGCCTCGAGGCCGGCGAGCTCGTCGCTGCTCAGCGACGAGCGGACGAGCGGGGTGTCGATGAAGCCCGGGCCGACGGCGTTCGTGCGGACGCCCTTGGCGGTGTACTCGAGCGCGGCGACCTTGGTCAGACCCACGAGGGCGTGCTTCGACGCCACGTAGGCGGCGTTGTTGGCGATGCCGACCGAACCGAGGACCGACGACATGTTGACGATCGCGCCACCACCGGCCTCGAGGATCGCGGGGATCTCGTAGCGGAGGCCGTAGAAGACGCCGTCCAGGTCGACGGCACGGACGCGGTCCCACGCCTCGACGTCGTACTCGCCGATGGGCTGCGGGGCGGCGCCGATGCCGGCGTTGTTGACGGCGAGGTGCAGTGCGCCGTAGGTGTCGACGGCGAACCGGACGGCCCGCTCGTTCTCCGCGGCGATCGACGAGTTCGCGGAGACGGCGGCTGCGGTGCCGCCGGCCTGCTCGATCTCGGCGGCGACGCGCTCGGCGGCCTCCTGCTTGATGTCCGTGACGACGACCGAGGCGCCCGCTGCCGCGAGCTCCTTCGCGATCGACTCGCCGATGCCGCTGCCGCCACCGGTGACGATGGCGACCTTGCCCGCGAACCCGTTCATGCGTCCTGCTCCTCCCGCGCCTTCCGGCCCGTGTCCAATGGGCAACACGTGTTGTCCATGTCGTCCATGCTACGCCCGTCCGACGCAGCGAGGCAGCAACTGATTCGTTCGCTGAACTAATGAGCTAGGCTGACGAACCGTGACCGTCACCGACCCGCTGCGCACTCCCGCGCGTCGCCGTTCCGCTGCCGGTGCTCCGCTCGCGACCGACGTCCGCATCGCCGTCAACCGGCTGTCCCGGACGCTCCGCGCGCAGAAGTCCGACACGACCGTCAGCGACGCCCAGTTCTCCGCCCTCGCCCTGCTGCTCCGTGAGGGCGCCATGACCCTCGCCGAGCTCAGCCGGCACGAAGGTGTCACCCCGCCGTCGATGACGAAGACCGTCACGGCGCTCATCGAGCGGGGCCTGATCACGAAGGACGGGCACGGTGACGACCGCCGCAAGGTGCTCCTGTGCCCCACCACGGCAGGCGAGGACCTGGTCGCCGAGACCCGGCAGCGCCGCGACGGCTGGCTCACCCCACGCCTCGCCGCCCTGACGCCCGCCGAGCGGAGGACGCTCGCCGCCGCCAACGACATCATGCGGAGGCTCGCCGCCCAGTGAGTGCCATGTTCCGGTCCCTCTCGGGACGCAACTACCGCATCTGGTTCGCCGGTGCCCTGGTGTCGAACATCGGCACCTGGATGCAGCGCACGGCGCAGGACTGGATCGTCCTCACCCAGCTGACCGACGACGACGCCGTCGCGGTGGGCGTGACGATGGCACTCCAGTTCGGGCCGCAGCTGCTCCTGCTCCCGTGGACCGGGTTGGTCGCCGACCGCTTCGACCGGCGCCGGATGCTCATGCTCACGCAGGGGTCGATGGGGCTGCTCGGCCTCGGGCTCGCCGTCATGGTGCTCACCGACACGGCGACGCTCTGGTCGCTGTACGGCTTCGCGCTCGCGCTCGGCGTCGTCGCCGCGTTCGACACCCCGGTCCGCCAGGCGTTCGTGTCGGACGTGGTGACGGGCGAGAACGTGTCGAACGCCGTCGCGCTGAACTCCGCGTCGTTCAACGCCGCCCGACTCGTCGGTCCCGCAGTGGCCGGGGTCCTCATCGCCGCGATCGGCTCCGGCTGGGTCTTCGTCATCAACGCGGGGTCGTTCCTGGCGGTCCTCGTCGCCCTGCGCTTCGTCGACCCGCAGCAGCTCGCCGAACGACCGCGGGCTGCGCGGGGCAAGGGGCAGCTCGTCGCCGGCTTCCGGTACGTGCGGACCAGGCCCGACATCGTGGTCGTGCTCGGCATGGTCTTCGTCGTCGGGACGTTCGGCGTGAACTTCCCGATCTTCACCTCGACCATGGCGCGGGTCGAGTTCGACCGGGGTGCCGGGGAGTTCGGGCTCCTCAACTCCGTGATGGCGGTCGGCTCGGTGCTCGGCGCCCTGCTCTCCGCCCGGCGCGACGCTCCGCGCATGCGCACGCTCACCCTCGCCGCGGGCGGGTTCGGACTCGCCTGCACCGCGGCGGCCTTCGCCCCGACGTACTGGACCTTCGCGGTCCTGCTCGCGTTCGTCGGCCTGGCGTCCCTGACCTTCATGACCACGGCGAACGCCCTCGTGCAGACCACCACGACACCCGCCATGAGAGGCCGGGTGATGGCGCTCTACATGGCGATCTTCGTCGGCGGGACCCCCGTCGGTGCTCCGATCGTCGGCGCGGTCGCGGACGCCTGGGGGCCGCGGTGGGCGATCGGCGTCGGGGCGGCCTCCGGCTTCGTCGCGCTCGCGATCGCGCTCGTGTGGCTCGTCCGGTTCCAGCACGTCCGGCTCCGCTACGACGCCGACACCCGTCTGCACCTCGCCGTGACGCGGTCGCTACCCGTGGTCGGGTCACGGGCGGGACGGGCTGCGGTGCGCCGGGACCTCGAGCACGACGAGGTCGTGGCCGACCGGTCCAGCGCCGTCTGACGTTCGTCTGCCGCCGCCTGCCGCGCCGGCTCCGTCAGCGTGCCGGCCCCGTCAGCCTGCCGGCTCGGGGGCCGCGAAGACGCGGGCGTCGAGCGCGGCCGTGACCGTCTCCGCCGCGAGCGCCAGACGGGCCCCGGCCGACCGGGTCGCGTCGACCGCAGTGTCCGGCGTCACCGTCTCGAGCTCGACGCGGGCGTCCCCGAAGGCACGGACCTCGGCAGCGAGGTGCACGCCCACCAGGTCCTCGAGGCACTCCTCGCTCCGGCGCGCGAGGAACAGCAGCGACCGCGGGCTGTGCGCGTCGAGCAGGAGGAACGCGGCGGCCTCCGCCGAGGTGGTGCCGTGCCGGTGCTCGCGGTGGAACGCCTCCCCCGCTCCGCAGGCACGGAGGGCGGTCGCCCACGACGCCGCCGACCCCGGGTCGAGCAGGTCTGAGGCGAGCATCCGCGCCGTGACCGTGAGCCGGGTGAGCGACCGGCCGAGGGTGAAGAACTCCCACACCTCGTCGCGACTGGCGTCCCCGTCGACGACCCCGACCGCGAGGGCGCTCCGCTCCCGCACCCAGCCGAGGAACTCGTGCGCCCGTTCGCCGGCGATCTTGCGCGGGAGCCGGGAGCGGGTCGTGTTGAGGCAGTCCCAGAGCTCGGTCGAGACGACGTCCCGTGCCCGCCGGGCATCGTCGCGCGCCACGGCCACGGCAGCCGCGATGGACGCCGGTTCGTGACGGTCCAACGCCAGGGCCTCGAGCGTCGCAGCCGGGCTGAGGTCGACGTCCTCCTCCGGCACCGCGGCGCCGACGACTCCGCGCAGGCTCCGACCGAGCGCACTGCTCTCGACCGCCGGGTCCCGCCGAGCGAGGTGTACGTCGAGCAGGCGCGCCACGACGTCCGTCCGCTCGACAGCGCCCCCGACGCTGTGGACGCTCCGCGCGAGTCG
The DNA here is from genome assembly GCF_003234525.1 of Curtobacterium sp. MCBD17_021. Lineage (NCBI taxonomy): Bacteria > Bacillati > Actinomycetota > Actinomycetes > Micrococcales > Microbacteriaceae > Curtobacterium > Curtobacterium sp. MCBD17_021. The sequence continues at coordinate 28,595 of NZ_QKTS01000009.1, forward strand.
GTTCAGCACGTCGACTCCTGCATGCGGCGAACCTACTGATCACGCGTTGCCGGGGTGTTTCCGATCGGGGTCCCCGGTGTTGCAGGCACGTCCCGACTTCGTTCCCTGGACGCCCGGCGTGCATGTGCCGCCCTTCGCTAGACAAACTAACTAGACCGTCTAGCATTGAGAGCATGACTTCCGAGGTGACGACGACAGCCCCGGGGTTCTGGTACGGCGAGGACTCCCGGGTCGACGCGGTGGACGTCTTGAACGCCCTGCGTCGGTACCGCACTGCCGAGAGTTCCGCCCAGCGTCGCGTGCGTGAGGAACTCGGGATCGGTGAGAACGCGTTGATGGCCCTGCGGGTGCTCGTCGACGCCGAGACCTCGGGCCGCACCGTCAACTCGAAGGAGCTCGCCGAGCGACTCGGGATCACCGCTGCGTCCACCTCTGCGCTGGTCGACCGCCTGGTCCGCTCCGGGCACGTCGAACGTCACGCCGACCCGGCCGACCGCCGGGGGGTCATCCTCACCGCGACGGGCCGGTCGATGCGTCGCGCCCTCGCCGTCATCGGTGACCTGGACTCCCGGGCCGTCGAGGTCGCGCAGCACCTGCCGCCCGAGGACATGGCTGTCGTCGTCGCGTTCCTGCGCGAGATGGCCGGCGCGGTCGACGACAACGCGGCGATCGACGACGAGGACTGACGTCCGGGCCGACACCGACCCCGGCGTACGCTGAGCAGATGCGCGAGCCCGAGGACGACATGCCCGCGGCCGAGCTCGACGCCCGCGCCAGGGCCGACGCGGCGCTGCGACGGATCCGCGACGGAGCTGATCCGGCGCGTGAGGCCTTCATGCTCGCGAACACGCTGAACGACGAGTCCGTCGGGCGTCTCGGTCGCCGACTCCGGGCGTTGTTCCGTCGGCCCTGAGCGCCGTCAGAACGCTGTGCCGACCGCCGCGATGTCGTCGCCGCCGTGCCCGGCAGCGCTCGCCTCGGCGTACACCCGACCGAGGGCGTCGAGCAGGGTCGTGTCGACGCCCGCACCTCGGGCCGCGTCCGTGATGAGGCCGATGTCCTTCCGCAGCCCGTCGAGCGCGAACTGCGCCGGGAAGTCACGGGCGATCATGGCCGCCCCCTTCGTGTGGGCGTAGGCGGAGTCGCTCGCCGAGCCCTCGATCGCCTGGAGGAAGAGCTGCGGGTCGAGCCCGAGCGCCGCGGCGATCGCCAGCGACTGTCCCGTGGCGGCGGTGATGGACGCGATCCACGCGTTCGCAGCGAGCTTGAGCGCCGTCCCTTCGCCGACGCGGTCTCCCGCGCGGACGACCTTCGCGCTCACCGCGTCGAGCACGGGCTCGACGACGGACACCGGCGCATCGGCTCCGGCCACGAGCATCGTCAGCTTCCCCTGCTCCGCGGGGGCCTTCGTGCCGAGCATCATGGCCTCCACCAGGGTGATCCCGTACTTCCCGGCGAGCTGCACCACGGTCTCGGTACCGGCGACGCCGATCGTGGACGCCTGCACCCACACGGCGTCCTGCGGGGCGTCACCGGCCGCCTGCTCGAGGACGTCGACCACGGCATCGGTGTCGAACAGGGTCAACAGGACGACCTGGGCGTCGGAGACAGCGTCGGCGACGTCGTCGACGACGGTCGCGCCGTGTTCCCCGAGCGGTCGGGCACGCCCCACCGTGCGGTTCCACACCGTGACGTCGTGCCCCGCGCGGAGCAACGACTGCGCGACACCCGCCCCCATCGCTCCGGTCCCCAACACCGACACCCGCACCGTGGTCTCCTCACCGCGTGACGTCCGCGCCACGACGGGGTCGACGGTACCCGGCTCACCGGGGCGGCGATGCAGCACCGGGTGCCCTGGGTGCTGCCGACGGCGCCGATCCGCTCGCCCATGTGCCGGCCGACCCACTTCGGCACGGGAGGCCCGGCTTCAGTCCGGCTCGACCTCGCCACCGCGGTCATCGTGGTGGAGCATGCGCTTGACCCGCTCGACGATCGTCGCCGGCGGTTCGTTGTAGGCACCTGCCAGTGCCTGTCCGCTCAGCGCCTGGATCGCCGCCGTCACCGCATCGGTCGCCTGCCGTCGAGCCCGTCCCGAACTCGCGGCGCCGAACGACGACAGGTCGAGTGGCTCCCCGAACTCGATGCGGACCCGGGCCAGCCGCGGCATCCGCGAGCCGACGGGCTGGACGTCCTCGGTGCCGGTCAGGGCGACGGGCACCACGGGGGCCCCGCTCGTCAACGCCAACCAGGCGACGCCGGTCCTCCCCTTGTACAGGCGGCCGTCGAGGGACCGGGTGCCCTCGGGGTAGATCGCGAAGGCCTCCCCCGCCTCGAGCCGCGCGAGGCCGAGGTCGAGGGCGTGCTGAGCCGCAGCACCCGCACCGCGCTCGACGCCGATCGCGCCGATACCGGAGAAGAACGCGCGGGACATGGCACCGCGGACGCCCGTGCCGGTGAAGTACTCCTGCTTCGCGAGGAACGACACCTTGCGGGGTGCGAGCAGCGTGATCGTCGGGGAGTCGATGAAGGAGCGGTGGTTGCTCGCGAGGATGACCGCGCCGCGCTTCGGGACGTTCTTCCGGCCGACGACCTGTGGCCGCCAGAGCAGTCGTGCGAGCGGCGCCACCACGGCACGACCGAGCACGGTGGCGGACTTCGACGAACCGGTCACACGGCCTCCTGTCAGACGGGAGGTACCGAGTGTAGTGACGGGTTCCGGAGCAGCATGCCCCGAGCGGCATGGATCAGACGGCGGCAGCCACGACGTCGAGGACGGCCCGCCCGTAGGACTCGAGCTTCGCCGCCCCGACGCCGGAGATCTCGGACAGTTCGTCGAGATCGGACGGTCTGACGGCAGCGATCCCCCGCAGGGTGGCGTCGTTGAACACCACGTAGGCGGGGACTCCTTGCTCACGCGCCTGACCGGCTCGCCACTGCCGCAACGACTCGAAGAGCGGCATGGCTTCCTGCGGCATGTCGGACACGACGGCGCTGCGTCGGGACCGACCGGCGCGCGGGGCCTTCACCGGGTCGCGACGCATCCGGACGTCGACCCGGCCGGCGAGGACGTCGGCGCTCGTCGGGCTGAGGACGAGGGTGCCGTACCCGTCGCCCGACACCGCCACGTACCCCTGAGCGAGGAGTTGCCGGGCGACCGTCTTCCAGTCGGCGTCGGACAGTTCCTGCCCGATGCCGAACGTGGCGAGGGTGTCGTGCCGGAGCTCCTGCACCCGCGGCGACTGCTTGCCCGTCAGGATGTCGACGAGGTGTGCCACGCCGTACCGCTGCCCGCGTTCGCGGTCGAGCCGCACGATCGTCGACAGCAGCTTCTGCGCCGGGACGGTCCCGTCCCACGACTCCGGCGGGGCCAGGCACGTGTCGCAGTTGCCGCAGGCGGTGGACTCCTGCCCGAAGTACGCGAGCAGGCGGACGCGGCGGCACTCGACCGTCTCGCAGAGGGCGAGCATGGCGTCGAGGTGGGCGCTGAGCTGCCGTCGGTGCGCCGCATCGCCTTCGGACTGGTCGATCATGCGGCGCTGCTGCACGACGTCGTTGAGGCCGTACGCCAGCCAGGCGGTCGAGGGCAGACCGTCGCGCCCGGCACGACCGGTCTCCTGGTAGTAGCCCTCGACCGACTTCGGCAGGTCGAGGTGCGCGACGAAGCGGACGTCGGGCTTGTCGATGCCCATGCCGAACGCGATCGTGGCCACCATGACGATGCCGTCCTCGCGGAGGAACTGCGCCTGGTTGCGCTCCCGCACCCGGGCATCGAGACCAGCGTGGTACGGCAGGGCGGCGATGCCCTGCTCGACCAGGGCCGCTGCGGTGCGCTCGACCGAGTTGCGTGACAGGCAGTACACGATGCCGGCGTCCCCGCTGTGCTCGGTCCGGATGAACGTGAGGAGCTGCTGCAGGGCGCCGGTCTTCGGTTCGATCCGGTACTGGATGTTCGGCCGGTCGAAGTCCGCGACGAAGTGCGCGGCGTCGTCGAGTCCGAGGCGGGCGGAGATCTCGCGGTGGGTCTGCGGCGTCGCGGTGGCGGTCAGCGCGATCCGGGGCACGGTCGGCCAGCGCTCGTGCAGGACGCTCAGCTCGAGGTAGTCCGGTCGGAAGTCGTGCCCCCACTGCGCCACGCAGTGCGCTTCGTCGATGGCGAAGAGCGCGATCCGGGCCCGGTCGAGCAACGCGCGGGTCGACTCGATCTTCAGCCGCTCGGGTGCCAGGTAGAGCATGTCGACCTGCCCGGTGACGACGTCCCGCTCCACCCGCGCACGCTCGTCCGGCCCCTGCGTCGAGTTGAGGAACGCGGCCCGGACACCGTTCGCGGCCAGCGCGTCGACCTGGTCCTGCATGAGGGCGATGAGCGGCGAGACGACCACCCCGATGCCGTCGCGGACGAGCGAGGGCACCTGGTAGCAGAGCGACTTGCCGCCGCCGGTCGGCATGAGCACGAGCGCGTCCCCGCCGGCGACGACGCGCTCGATGATGGCGGCCTGTTCACCACGGAAGGCGTCGTACCCCCACACCCGGTGCAGCACGTCGAGGGCGGCGGAACGGGTGCCCGCCGACTCGGGCGCGGGCGCGGTGGTGCTCATGCGACGAGCCTACGGCCGCGGTCCGACACCACCGGACTTCTCCACAGGGACAGCCTCAGCTCCAGCCCCGGCCCCCTCCTCAGAACCGGAGGCGGGTGCGGGCGCGGACACGGACGACCGAGCACCGGCGCCCGTACCGGCGCCGGAACCGACACCGGCACCGGCACCGACACCGACACCGACACCGACCAGCGCCGGGTCGCCGGAGGTGACCGACCCGTCGCCGAGCGCCGGCGCACCCGACCAGCCAGGGCCTCCCGGCCGGAGCCACTGCCGCCCGCCGGCCCAGCGCGGTGCCGGTCCGTGGAACCGCGGGGCTTCCTGCCCCGGGAACCGACGGTCCAGGCGGCGCCAGTGCGCCATCAGCTCGATGAGTCCCCAGTAGCCGAGCGAGGTCGCGAGGGTGACGAGGAACCCGGCAGGGGTCCCCTGCGAGCCCTCTCCGGTCAGGTCGATCTCCGACCATCCCGGTGCCTGCAGCACGAAGATCATGATGTTGTTGAGCGCGTGCTGGAGCACCGTCGCCTCGAGCCCGCCGGTCCGGAGCACGATGACCGCCGCGACGAGCCCGAACGAGCCGACGTCGAGGATGCCCCAGATGTTGTAGCCGTTCGGCACGTGCAGGACGGCGAACAGCACGGTCGACACCCCGACCGCCACGACCGTGCTGACCACCCGCACCGGGATCCACGAGCCGATGGTCTGCATGAGGAACCCGCGGAAGACGTACTCCTCGGCCGCTGCCTGGAACGGCACGAGCAGGACGACCAGCAGGATCGTCACGGTCAGCGTCTGCACCGACACGGTGGACTGACCGATCGCGGCGGTGTTCCAGTGCAGACCGCCGTCGAACGCGAACATGCCCCACGACTGGAGCAGGAACATGACGATCCCGAGCACCAGCAGCGGCAGCAGGCACCAGCCGAGCCAGCCCCACCGGACCCGCAGCCGGATCGAGGACAGCAACCCGTACGGACCGAGCCGCGCGATCCTCGTCGACAGCATGATCGCCGGCAGGAGCACCACGAGGGACACGAGCGACATCGACAACACGAGCGGGTCCGTCGGGTCGAGCGCCCCCTCGGACAGCTTCGTCAGCAGGTCGTCCAGCCCCTCCGGGCCGCGCTGCGTCGCGATCGGCACGAGGTAGGCGATCCCGATGACGATCTGCGACAGCATGTAGAAGCCGAGGAACACCGCCAGCGCCACGAGCGGGCGCCACCACCGCCAGTTCGCGTCGACACGGGGCAACCGGTGGTAGGGAACACTCACGCCGTGCAGGGTACCGGTCCGGGCAGGATGGGACCCGTGATCACCGTGCTGCTCGGCCTCGCCGGCGCCGTCGTCTACGGCGCCGCCGACTTCCTCGGCGGGCTCGCGTCCCGCCGGGCACGGCCGGTGTCCGTGACCGCCGTCGCCGCGGCCGTCGGCGTCGCCCCGCTCCTGGTCGGACTCGCCCTGCTCGGCGGCCGATTCGGCTCCGAGGCGGCCCTGTGGGGCGCGGTCGCGGGGGTGTCGGGCGGGGCCGGGGTGCTCCTCCTCTACGCGGCGCTCGCGACCGGGCCGATGAGCGTCCTCTCGCCGCTCACCGCGGTCTTCACCGCGGTGGTGCCGGTCGCGGTCGCACTGCTCCGCGGCACCGTGCTGTCCGCGCTCGGCATCGTCGCGCTCGTCGTGGCGGTGGTGGCCGTCGTGCTCGTCGCGGCGGTGCCGGACCGCGGCGGTGCCCGCCTCACCGCCCGTGGTGTGGTGACGGCCGCCGCCGCGGGTTGCGGCCTGGGTGGGATCGTCCTGGCGTACGACGCGTCGCCGCCCGACGCCGGCGTCGCGACCCTCGTGGTGGCGCGGGTCGTGCAGGTGGTGCTGCTCGGCACGGCGGCGGTCGTGGTCGCACGGCTCCGGCCGGGAGGCGCCGCACACGACGCAGGAGCGGCCGGTGGTGGCGCGGTCGGTTCCGTGGGCACGGCCGGTGGCGGGGTCGGTTCCGTGGGTGCGGCCGGTGGCGGGGCCCCGGTCGGTGCCGTGCGGTCGCGGCCGGGCCGAGCGCTCGTGCTGGCGGTGGTGGGGTGCGGGGTCCTCGACGCCCTGGCGAACGTCTTCATCCAGGCGGGCCTGCACTCGAGCGACGACCCGTCGACGCTGCCGGTGATGAGCGTCCTCAACGCGCTCTACCCGATCGGGACGGTCGTGCTCGCCGGGGTCGTGCTCCGGGAACGGCTCACGGCACTGCAGACGACGGGCATCGTGCTCGCGTTCGGAGCGTCCGTCGGACTCGCACTGTCCTGAAGATCCAGCGAGGATCGCTCAGCGATCATTGACGGTGACGGTGTCGTCGACACTCGCGTCACGGGCAGGACCGCCGTCGTCCGGGATCAGGCGCTTGCCGAGCGAGACCGCGTGGTCCGGGGCGTACCCGAGCGACTCGTAGAACGCCATGACCTGCTCGTTGCCGGCGCGCACCTGCAGGTTGAGCTTCGGACAGCCCATCGCCGTGAGCAGCCGCTCGAACTCGCTCATCATCGCTCGACCGAGCCCGCCGCCCTGCTCCTCCGGGCGCACCGCGAGGTAGTTGACCCAGCCACGGTGCCCGTCGAACCCGGCCATGCCGGCGGCGACCACGGCCTCCCGGTCGGTCGCCACCAGGAACAGTTCCGGCTGCACGGTCAGCTTCCGGGCGATGTCGCGGCGGGGGTCGTTCCACGGTCGGACGAGCCCGCAGGACTCCCAGAGCGCGACGACCGCGTCGGTGTCGGCGGGACGGAACGGGCGGATGACGTACTCCATCCGGCCCACGGTAACGCCTGGACGACCTGTGGATGATGCCCGCAGGCAGCCGTCGCCGTGGTCTGATAGACCTACTGCGCCGTCCACACGAACCGGAGCCCCAGTGACCTCTCACGACACGCTGCCGTCGCGGCGCGACGCCCGCGACGCGACCGAGGCCGAGCGGCCTCGGCGGCGGCGTCCCCGCCAGACCGTCTTCGGGGCTCTCGTGGCCCTCCTCGCGGAGCTCCTCATCATCGCCGGAGCGGGCACCGGGCTCTACGTGGTGTGGACCGCATGGTGGACCGACGTCGTCGCCGTGAACGAGCAGAACGAGTTGGTCAAGACGCTCGAACAGCCCGAGACGAAGCAGGCCGTCGGCACCGAGCACCGCGACGAAGCCCCCGTGCTCTCCGAGCCGCCGGGGATGTCGACCGTGTTCGGCACGATGCAGATCCCCCGCTTCGGCGCGGACTACACCCGACCGATCGGTGAGGGCACTGATCGTGAACAGGTCCTCAACACGATCGGGCTCGGGCACTACCAGGACACCGCGATGCCCGGAGCAGAGGGCAACTTCGCCGTCGCCGGCCACCGCGTGACCTACGGCAAGCCGCTGAACCAGATCGCCGAGATGCAGGACGGCGACTCCATCGTCGTGCGCGTGACCGACGCGGAGCAGGACTTCGACGTCTGGTACGTCTACAAGGTGACCGACAGCCAGATCGTCACGCCGGACAAGATCGAGACCATCGCCCCCGTCCCGAACCAGCCCGGGGTCGAGCCGACGGCCGACGACCGCTGGCTGACGCTCACCGCCTGCCACCCCATGTGGTCGGCTGCCGAGCGGTACATCGTGCACGCGAAGATGGACTACTGGATGCAGGCGTCGGACGGTACGCCGAAGGAACTCTCGGAGACGGCCAAGTGATCTTCCCCCTCGTCTGGCGCCTCCTGCCCGGACCCACCGCCCTCAAGGTGCTCGAGCTGCTCGTGCTCCTGGCCGCCGTCGTCTTCGCGCTGTTCACGTGGGTGTTCCCGTGGATCGCCGCCGACATCCTGCCGCCGCCCGACGGCACCGTCGACGCTCCGCACTCGCCCTGACCGCAGCCGGACACGGGCCCGACGTGCGCTGATGCTCATGTCACCGGACCGGGCGCGCACGGGTCCGGGCATGCACCGGGCCGGACGCGCACCGGTCCGGGCATGCACCGGTCCGGGCGAGCACGGCCTGAGCGTCGGCTGCTCGGGCGCTGGCGCGTCCCGGTCAGACGGTGGTGGTGACGCGCGAACCGCCCTCGGGCGTGCGTCGTACCGCGATGCGCTCCGGGATCCGTTGCTTGAGTTCCTCGACGTGACTGACGATGCCGACCTGGCGCCCGCCCGCCGTCAGCCGTGACAGCTGCCCGATGACGTCGTCGAGGGTCTCGGGGTCGAGGGTGCCGAAGCCCTCGTCGACGAACAGCGTCCCGAGTGACACCCCGCCGGCCTCGGCCTGCACGACGTCGGCGAGCCCGAGCGCCAGGCAGAGCGAGAACGTGAAGGTCTCGCCGCCGGACAGGCTCCGTGGGTCCCGAGTGCTGTCGGTGAGGTGGTCGCGGACCGCCAGTGCGAGTCCGGTCCGACGTGCTCGGGTGCCGGACTCCCGCTCGTCGGAGGTCTCGAGGGTGAACCGTCCCGCGAGCATCGCCCGCAGTCGGTCGTTCGCGGCGGCCACGACGTCCTCGAACCGGCGCATGAGCACGTAGGTGCCGAGGGTGATGCCCGTCGGGTTGGCGTTCGGCGCGGCGGAGGCGATGTCGGCGAGACGGACCACCGCCCGGCTCTCGGCGCTCGTCGTGTCCCGCGCCCGGACGGCCCGCTCCAGGTCTGCGGCGCACCGCTCAGCAGCGGCGGCACGTTCGGACCCGGCGGCCGCGGCCCGGGTGGCGTCGTCGAGGGCGTCGGCGGCGGCGTCCCGAGTGGTCCGGGCAGCGTCGAGGTCGAGCACGGCGACGCCAGGCGCAGCGGCGTCGAGTGCTGCGAGGTCCTCGGCGGCAGCGACCACGGCAGGGTCGGCCAGTCCGGCCTCCACCACGGCGTGCTCCCGGTCCGCCGCCACGACGAGTGCACGGAGTCGTCCCGCATCGGCTGGGCTGAGCGCGGCGGCCCGTGCGGACGTGACGTCGGTGAACCCCTGCGCCTGCACGGCGGCGTCGACCTCGGCCTTGCGGTCGGCGACGTCGCGCTCGGTCGCGGTGACCCGGTCGTCGAGGTCGGCCAGGGCACGGAGGACCGTCGTCACGGCGTCCACCCGCTCGACCACTGCGGCCAGGCTGTCGTCCCCGTCCCCGTCCCCGTCACCGTCAGCACCGGCTGCCCGCCGCGCTTCCGCCCCCGCCCCGCCGGCCGCTGCGTCGCCCGCGGCCGCCAGCACGACGTGTCGGGCGGAACGCACGCGCTGGCCGTCCTCGTCGAGACGGACACGGTCCCTCTCGATCCGGTCGGCGAGGACCCGACTCCGGGTGACGAGGTCGTTGTGGTCCACCTCGAGCGCCCGGGTCGCGCGGTCGTGGGCCTGCAGTCGGCGCTCGTGCTCGGCGACGGCGGTGGCCGCCACACGGGCCGCGGTGAGTCGGGCGTCGGCATCATCGCGCTGCCGTGCGACGGACTCGTCGTCGTGGTCACCGACGGCCTCGGTCAGACGGGCGAGTTCCGCCCGCGCGACGGCGTGGTCCGCCGTCGCGGCGGCGAGACCGCGTTCGGCATCGGCACGAGCCGCCGCAGCCCGATCGATCTGCTCGGCACTCGGGTGGTCGTCCTGCGGCTGGGCCACCGCCGGGTGCTCGACCGCGCCGCAGACCGGGCAGGGGTCGCCGGGCGTGAGCGCCGCGCCGAGTTCGCCCGCGAGCCCGGCGATCCGACGGGCACGGAGGTCGTTCTCGGCTGCGAGGGCAGCGGAAGCGGCGGTCGCCGACTCCGCGACGGCGGTGGCGGCGGCCGCGGCGCGGTCGGCGGCGGCGTCACGAGCGGCGAGCAGCCGAGCGAGCTCCTGTGCCGTCTCGACCGCTCGTTCGGCGGCTCCGGCGTCGGCCGCGGTCTCGGCCGCGCGGGCGGCGGTGGCGACGATCTCCGCGCGCTCGTCCGGTCGGTCGGCGAGTGCGGCGACCGCCTCGGTCAGCCGCGCCTGCGTCCGTTCGAGGTCGGCGGTGGCGGTCTCGACAGCGGTCGCCCGCTCGGCGAGGGTCCGCTCGAGCTCGACGAGGTGCCGCACGTCGGCGAGGACCCCGACGAGTCGGTCGTGGGTCGCACGGGGTGCCGGGTCGGTGAGGTCGTGTCGGTCGCGGACCGTCGAGCGCTCTCCGACCAGTGCCGTCAGGCGGTCCTCGGCCGACGCCGCACCGTCGGCGACCGCGACGACCACGGCGGCGTGCTCCGCCAGTGCGAGGGCGGTGCGGTGCTCGGCGACGACCTGCGCTCCGTCGGCAGCGGCGTCCCGACGGCGGAGCAGGTCGCGGCGCCGGTCGACGGCTGCCGAGCGCGCAGTCACGTCGTGCAGGTGGGAGACGGCCTGCTCGGCAGCGACCGCGGCCTCGGCACGAGCACGCTCCCGTCCGGCGGCATCCCGCTGGAGCGCGACCACCACGTCGGGCGCGGTCGACTCGTCGGCGTCGTCGTCCCCGGACGCCTGACGGAACCTGCCGAGTGCGTCCCGCACCCGGGCGTCCGCTGCCTCGACGTCCGCGAGGGCGGTCCGGCGACGTGCCGCGAGCTCGTCGGCGGTCCGGTCGTAGACCGCCGTGCCGAACAAGGACTGCAGGAGCCTGCGCCGGTCTTCCCCCGGGGACCGGAGGAAGCGGGCGAACTCGCCCTGGGGCAGGACGACGGTCTGCAGGAACTGGTCGCGGTTGAGTCCGACGCCCCGGGCGACCTCGGCACCGATCTCCGGCGCGCGGTGGGACAGCGGCTCGCCCACCAGGTCCGCCGGATCGGCGAGGCGCCAGAGCTGCGCCGAGGCCTGCTGACGGATCGTGCCGCTCCCCCGCTGCTTCGGTCGGTCGTACGGCGGGGTGCGGCGGACCCGGTACACGCCGGCGCTCGTCTCGAAGACGAGGTCGACGAAGGGCTCCACGCCCGGGTCAGCGTGCTGGCTGTGCAGTCGGTCCGTGCTGGCGTCGCTGCCGGCGAGCCCGCCGTAGAGCGCGTAGACGACCGCGTCGATGATCGTGGACTTGCCGGACCCGGTCGGCCCTTCGAGCAGGAACACCCCGGACGCGGCGAGGGACGCGAAGTCGATCGACACGAGTTCCGGGTACGGGCCGACGGCACGCAGCTCCAGGCGGTGCAGGTACATCAGCGTGCTCCCTGCTCGGCGAGCGCGGCGGCAGCGGACTCGTAGGCGTCGCGGAGGATCGCGAGCTCCACGTCGTCCGGGCCGCCACCGGTGGCGTAGGTGACGAAGTCCGCTGCGACCTCCACCGGGTCGGACGTGGCGCTGACGGCACGCGCTGGCGACCGGTCGGGGGCGTCGGCGGGCTCGTGCGTGATCGCGAGGGCGTGCGGGAACCGGTCCTTCACGCGGGCGTACAGGCGCTCGGGGTGCACGGTGTCCGTCACGGCGACCCGTACCCAGGCGTCGGTGTGCTCGGCGAACGCCCCGGACTCGATCTGCTCGATGCTGCCGCGCACGTCCACGAGCCGCCGGGGCACGGGTGTCGGGAGGAGTTCGACGGACACGGCCCCGTCGATGCCGAGGTCGACCAGGGTCACCGACTTCGTGTGGTTCCGCTCGCCGAACGAGAAGGCCAGCGGTGACCCGGCGTAGCGGATGCGCTCCCCCGCTCCGACGCGCTGCGGCCCGTGCAGGTGGCCGAGCGCGACGTAGTCGACGCCGTCGAAGGTGGACTCGGCCACCCGGTCGACACCCCCGACGCGGATGTCCTGCTCGCTGTCGCTCGGCAGCGCACCACCGACGAAGGCGTGCGCCACGACCACCGAGCGGGTCCCGGTACGGGTGGCGAGGTCGCTCCGCACGCGGTCCATCGCCGCACCGACGACGGCCTGGTGGGAGCGTGCGAGCGGTTCGTCGGGCACCGACGCGAGGGCGTACCGCACCATGTCGGGCTGCAGGTACGGCACCCCGTACACCGCGACCGGGCCGCCACCGTCGGACGTGTGGACCAGCACCGGTTCCGACAGCCGCGACGGTTCGGCGAGGATCCGCACGCGGTCGCTCATCACGCCGGCGCCGAACCCGAGTCGGACCGCCGAGTCGTGGTTGCCGGGAGTCACGACGACCGTCGCCGTCTCGGCCAGGCGTTCGAGCACGTGCGAGAGCATGCGGACCGCCTCGACCGGTGGGATCGCCCGGTCGTAGACGTCCCCCGCGACGACCACGAGGTCGACCGACCTGTCACGGACGACCTGCACGAGGTGGTCGAGGAACGCCGCCTGGTGCTCGAGCAGGTCCGCGCCCAGGAGGGTGCGCCCGAGGTGCCAGTCGCCGGTGTGCAGGATCCGCATGCGAGCCACGGTAACGGCCGCCGCGGACATCCCGGGCGCCCACGCGGGACCCGTGGAGGCCCGGCTGCCACCGGACGACGGTGGAGGACAGCGGCGTACCGTCGGTCGCATGACCACTCCCGCCGAACTCCTCGTCGAAGCGTTCTCCCGCGTGCCCGAGACGGTCGGACGTGCCGTCGACGGCCTGTCCGAGGACCAGCTCGCATCCCGACCGGCCGCCGGGGCGAACACCCTCGCATGGCTCGCCTGGCACATCGCGCGCGGCCAGGACTCCCAGATCGCCGCCCTCGCCGGCACGGAACAGGTGTGGACCGCGGACGGCTGGGTCGGACGCTTCGGTCTGCCGTTCCCCGCCGAGGCGCTCGGCTACGGCATGTCGCGTGACGACGTCGGCCGGGTCCGCGCGTCGGCCGACCTCCTGACCGGGTACCTCGCCGCCGTGCACGAACGCACCGTGTCGTACCTCGGGACGCTGTCGGCCGAGGACCTCGAGACCGTCATCGACGAGGACTACGACCCGCCGGTCACCGTCGGCGTGCGCCTCGTCAGCATCCTCGACGACTGCGTCCAGCATGCCGGCCAGGCCGGCTACGCGCGCGGGGTGCTGTTCTTCAACCGCTGACACCTCCGCGACACGCAACCCCGGCGACGGGCGCAACGGCATCGCGTCGCGCGTGCGCGCACCTGTTCGTCCCGCGGGTGGACGACGGACGGGAGCTGGACCCCACCAGCCGGGCCGCACACGACGCGCCAGCGGTGTGGCGGCGGTGCCGGGAGGCCCGGTACCGTCTGGTACCGGGCCTCCCGTACGCGCGCCGCTCAGAGCGACGCGCCAGCGCGGACCGAGCCTTCGATGTCGGTCAGATGCCGAGGTCAGCGCGCGGCGAGCTCAGCGATGATGCGGTCGCCGGGACCGCTCTCGACGAGGTCCGCCTCGATCTCGGCGTGCTCGAGGATGCCCTCGATCTTGCGGCGACGGCCACGCGGGACGATCGTGACGACGGTGCCCTCCTTGCCGGCACGACCCGTGCGGCCGGAGCGGTGCATGTACGCCTTGTAGTCGTCGGGCGCATCGGCCTGCACGACGAGCGAGACGTCGTCGACGTGGATGCCACGCGCAGCGACGTCGGTGGCGACGAGCACGTTCACCCGGCCGCTCGTGAGCAGCTGCAGGTTGCGGGTCCGTCGCGACTGGTTCAGGTCACCGTGCAGCGAGGTCGCACGGATGCCGGCGTCCTCGAACTGGTCGGCCAGACGCTCGGCGTAGGCACGCGTGCGGGCGAAGACGATGGTCTTGCCCTCGCCGGCGACGAGCTCCTCGAGGACGCGGTCCTTGTCGCGCTGCTCGACCACGAGCACGCGGTGGTCGATGGTCGAGGACGCCTGGTCCTCACCCGCGACCTCGTGCACGCTCGGCTCGTGCAGGAACTCGTCGACGAGCGCCGCCACCTGGGTGTCGAGCGTCGCGCTGAACAGGAGCTTCTGCGCCCGGTTGCCCTGCGGGGTGACGTCGGCCGTCGCGGAGAGGATCTCCTGCACCGGCTCGAGGAACCCGAGGTCGCACATGTGGTCGGCCTCGTCGAGGACGGAGATGACGACCTCGCTGAGGTCGAGCGTCCCCTTGTTCATGAGGTCCTGCACGCGACCGGGGGTGCCGACGATGATGTCGACGCCCCGCTGGAGGGCACCCTCCTGGCGGCCGTAGGGCACACCGCCGTAGATCTGGGTCGTGAAGAGGCCCACCGACCGGGCGATCGGCTGCACCGTGCGGTCGATCTGCAGGGCGAGCTCGCGGGTCGGGGCGAGGATGAGCGCACGCGGGGCGCGGCCCATCTTGCGCTTCGTGCCGCCGCCGTGCTCCATGAGCTTCTCGACGAGCGGGGCGCCGAACGCGATCGTCTTGCCGGAGCCCGTGCGGCCACGGCCGAGGACGTCCTTGCCGGCGAGCACGTCGGGGATCGTCGCGGCCTGGATCGGGAACGGGCTGCTCGCGCCGAGCTCGGCCAGGGCACGGGAGATGTTGCCACCGATGCCGAGGTCGCCGAAGGTCACGCCCTCGACGTCGGCCGCGACGGTGGACTCAGCCTGGAGCTTCTCGAGCTTGACGTCGTCCGCCGGGACGAAGTGTCCGCGGGGAGCGTCGTCGCGACGCGGGGCACGCTCGTCGCGGTCGAACGAGCGGGGTGCCCGGTCGTTGCGATCGGACTTGCGCGGGGCACGGTCATCACGGTCGAAGCGACGCGGCCCACGCTCGTCGGCGTCACGACGCGGAGCACGATCGTCACGGTTGAACGAGCGCGGGGCACGGTCATCACGGTCGAAGCGACGCGGGGCACGGTCATCGCCGTCACGACGCGGCCCGCGGTCATCGCGGTTGAACGAGCGCGGGGCACGGTCATCACGGTCGAAGCGACGCGGCCCACGCTCGTCGCTGTCACGACGCGGAGCGCGGTCATCACGATCGAAGCGACGCGGCCCACGCTCGTCGCTGTCACGACGCGGAGCGCGGTCATCACGATCGAAGCGACGCGGAGCACGGTCATCACGATCGAAGCGACGCGGAGCACGGTCATCACGATCGAAGCGACGCGGGGCACGCTCGTCGCTGTCTCGACGCGGGGCTCGGTCGTCGCGGTCGAAGCGACGCGGCGCGCGCTCGTCGGCGTCACGACGCGGCGCACGCTCGTCGCGGTCCGAACCGCGGGCCGGACGGCCCGCACCGCGCGGCTCCCACGCGGGACGGCTGCCGCGGCTGTCGCGCGGCTCCCAGTTCGGGCGCTCGCCCGAGGACGGACGGGAGCGACGTTCGTCGGCGTCCCAGCGCTGCTTCTGGCGCGGAGCGGACGGGTCGGCGGCACGGAAGCCGCGGTGCTTGGCGCTGCGAGCGGCAGGGGTGCCGTTCGGGTGGCGCGTGCGGTCGGAGCGGTCGGCGCGGGAGTTCGCGCCCTTGTCGTACGGGGCCATGTGTTCTTTCCGGGGTGCAGACGTACCACGCAGCCCGGCAGCGACATCGGCGGGGGCGGTTCGTGGAGAGGGGGTTCATCGCAACGTCGATCGACGCGATTCCAGCCCTCGAACTACACAACACCCAAACACGTCCGCGGCTCGCGGCCGCGGTGTCGAAGGCCGACCGATCGAGCATACGCGACCGGGCGCGATGAGACCAGCCCTGTGGCCTGGCGGGGTCGGAGGCGGAGGCGGGCGGCCCTCCCGGCGGCCGGCGGCTCGGTCAGGACGCGGCGAGCCGCTGCCGCTGTTCGGCCACGTCGAAGTCCGCGGCGGGCCAGGAGAGGTGCATGTCCTCGAGGGCGCGCAGCAGGAGCTGCTGCACGGCGAGACGGGCGTACCACTTGCGGTTCGCCGGCACGACGTACCACGGGGCCCGCGGCGTCGAGGTGCGGTCGAAGACGATCTGGTACGCGTCCTGGTAGTCGTCCCACAGCAGGCGGTCGTCGATGTCGCCCGGGTTGAACTTCCAGTGCTTGTCCGGCCGGTCGAGACGCTCGCCGAGCCGTTCACGCTGCTCGTCCTTCGAGATGTGCAGCATCACCTTGACGACCGTCGTGCCCTGCTCGGCGAGGCGGTGCTCGAAGTCGACGATCGCCCCGTACCGCCGCTCGATCTCGGACGGCTCGGCGAACCCGCGCACGCGCTGGACCAGGACGTCCTCGTAGTGGGACCGGTCGAAGACACCGAGTTGGCCCGCGTCCGGCAGCTGCCGTTCGACGCGCCAGAGGAAGTCGTGCTCGCGCTCCTCGGCGGTGGGCGCCTTGAAGCCCGCGTAGCGGACGCCGTTCGGGTCGACCGCGCCGACCACGTGCGAGACGATGCCGCCCTTGCCCGCGGTGTCCATCGCCTGCAGGACGAGCAGCACGCGGCGCTGGTCCCCCGCCGTCGCCGCTGCCCAGAGCCGTTCCTGCAGCGCAGCCAGGCGGGAGGCACCGGCGGCGAGCGCCTCGAGCCCGTCGATCTTGCGACCGGGGAACCCCGGTGTCGAGTCGGGGTCGACCGTGTCGAGCCGGAACCCGGGACCGACTCGGAGGAGCGGTTCGGGATCGGCGTTCCAGGACTTCTGACGGCTCACGGGTCCTCCTGCGGGTCTCGCGCCCATCCTGGCACCCCCGGCTGCCCATGTACCGTGGCTGGCGATGAAGTCCGGCCGCCGCACCCTGCTCGCGCTCGTCGCCGCGGTCGCGGTCGTCGGCGTGGCGGCGTCGTGCAGCGTCGACGGGACCGGTGACCGGAACACCACCGTCACCGCCGACCCGGTCATCTACCCGCTGTCGCTGGAGTACCACGGCATCGACGTCGTCCAGGACGTGCCGTACGGGCAGGACCCCCTGCAGCAACTCGACGTGTGCCTGCCCGCCGACAGTCCGGCCGAGAGCACCGCGACGCCGACCACGGTGCCGACGGCGCCGGCCTCCGCCGCACCGGACCGCGTCGAGGTCGGCTCGCGCCCGGCCGTGATGATGGTCCACGGCGGCAGCTGGTCGCACGGTGACAAGGCCACGGCGGCGTACCGATCGGTGTGCCAGTTCCTGGCGTCCGAGGGATTCGTGACGTTCAACGTCGACTACCGGCTCGCCCCGACGGACCCGTTCCCCGCCGGGTTCGACGACGTCCGGCGTGCGCTCGACTTCGTCTTCCGACCGACGACCCTGCAGACGTACGACGTCGACCCGGACCGGGTCGGTGTGTTCGGCGGCAGCGCCGGCGGCAACCTCGCCGCGCTGCTGGCCGTCGAGGACCACGAGTCGAGCGCCTACGCCGACGGCTTCCGCATCCGGGCCGTCGTCGACCTCAGCGGCCCGACCGACCTGACCGCCCGGTCGACCGGCGCCGACGGGGTCTCGGCTTCGTTCCAGCGGAAGCAGCTGCTCTACCTCGGATGCACCTCGTACCGATCGTGCCCAGCCGCCGAGCGGGCATCGCCGGAGTACCAGGTGACGCAGGAGACGGCCCCGTTCTTCATCGGGCACTCGACCGACGAGTTCATCCCGCTCTGGGAGTCGCAGCGCTTCACGTCGACCCTGCGCTCACACGGTGTGCCGGTGACGTTCGTGGCGGTGCAGGGATCGGCGCACTCGATCGCCCAGCTCGACCGGGCGATGAGCCGACGTGTGACGGCGTTCCTGCGCGACGGCCTGCGCTGACGCGTGCCCCGGCAGCCTGCGTCGACCCGTCCTGACCGGGCCTGACGCGTCCTGACCCGTCCCGACCCGGCCTGACGCGGTGGTGCGGTCGCGACGCCGTACCCCGCGCGGGTGCCACCCGGAGCGGGACTGCCGTCCGGACGAGCCCGTCGTCAGACTTCCGTGGTGACCCAGACGCCGTCGACTCGCACCCTGTACGCCCCCGCCGCTCCGTTGACGGGTGTCCGGACAGCCGTGGAACTGTTGCTCGGGCTGTCGTTCCTGGTGACGGTGTCGTCCGCCGGGTACGGGGCCGCGACCGGGCAGATGTCGGTCGTGGCGCAGGTCGGGGCCGTCGTCTTCCTGGTCACCCTGACGTGCGCGCTCGTGTCGTGGTTCCGCACGGCGGACGGGGAGCCCAGCGACTGCTGAGCCCCCGCGCGGCCGCTAGGACTGCGCCCGCGACCGGTTGCGTCGGAACACTCGACGGATCATCGACCGGAACCGTCTCTCCGGCGGCAAGCCCGCCGCCTTCCGCTCCGCCCGCCGCTCGCGCGCCCCCTCGACCAGGGCGTACAGCGCGGGCAGCACGATGAGCGTCAACAGCGTCGACGACACCAGGCCGCCGATCACGACGAGCGCCAACGGCTGCGAGATGAAGCCCGACTTGCCGGTGAGCCCGATCGCCATGGGCAGCAGCGCGAAGATCGTCGCCATCGCCGTCATGAGGATCGGCCGGAGACGACGGGTGGCGCCTTCGAGCAGTGCCTCCCGCACCGGCAGGCCTCGTCGCCGGTACTGGTTCACCAGGTCGATGAGGACGATCGCGTTCGTCACCACGATGCCGACGAGCATGAGCAGACCGATGAGCGACGCGACACCGATCGGGACGCCGGAGACGATCTGCAGCAGGATCGCACCGGTCGCGGCGAACGGCACCGAGACCAGGAGCATCAGCGGCTGGAGCAGGCTCCGGAACGTGGCGACCATGATCACGTAGACGATCAGGACGGCGACGAGGACGGCGAGTCCGAGTTGGGAGAACGCGGACGACTGGCTCGCGGCGACACCCCCGATGGACGCGCTCGCACCCCGCGGAAGGTCCAACTCGTCGACCGCCGTCGTGACGGACTGCACGGCGGCACCGAGGTTCGTCGCGTCCGGCGTCACGGTGATCGTGGCCGTGCGGGCGGCGTTCGTCGTCGTGACGGTGGTCGGACCCTCGGACTGCTCCACCGTCGCGACGTCCGTCAGCGGGACCGTCCCGGTGCTCGTCGGCACCTCCAGGGCGCGCAGGGCAGCGACCGTGGTCGGCGGTTCCGCGGCCGCGATGTAGACGTCGAGTGTCGCGTCGTCGATCTCGATGCTGCCGGTGTCGCGCGGCGAGACCGCGGCGGCCACGAGCCCGCCCACCTGGGTCTCGGTGAGCCCGAGGTCGGCGGCCTTCGCCCGGTCGACGCGGACGGCGAGGAACGGCTCCGCCGCCGACAGGTTGCTCGTCGCCCCGGCGGTGCCCTCGACCGAGCGCATGGTCTCGAGCACCTGGCGCGAGGCGGTCTCGAGCTGCGCCTGCGTCGGGGCGGTGACGTCCACCTCGATGTCGCTGCTGCCACCGAACCCGCCCCCGGACGAGGCGATGGTGATCTCCCCGACGCCGTCGATCGCCCCGAGACGCTCGCGGGCATCGGCCTGGATGGTCGGCTGGTCGGCCTCGGCGTCGGTCGTCACCGCGTACTGCACCGATGCGGAGCCACCACCGCCGAAGGCCGCCTGGATGGACTGGCCGCTCGTGCCGATGGTGGTCTGCACGGTCTCGACGCCGGGGACGTCCTGCAGCTCGCGCTCGACCTGTCGCGCGGACTCGGACTGGACCTCGAGGCTCGACCCGGCCTCCAGGTCCTGCGTCACCGTGAAGGTGTTCTGCCCGGAGTCGCCGAGGTAGTTCGTCGTGACGAGCGGCAGCGCGGCGACCGTGCCGCCGAGGACGACGACGGCCAACAGGACGACGACGACCGGGGCCCGGACGGCCCATCGCAGCACCGGCAGGTACACCCGCCGCAGACGGTCCGAGGTGTCGGCGTCGTGGAGGTCCGCCGCGGACGCGAGTGACCGTTCGGGGGTCGCGCCGACGGCGGCCGGTTCCTCGACACGACGACCGGCGTGGGCGCTCGGCGGGGTGTCGGCGGCCTGCGCGGCGTGGGCGGGCTGCGCGGTGTCGGCGGCGGTTCCGCCCTCCGCGGCCTCGGTCCGCTTCGGCTTCCGCGGGCGGAGCCACCAGTACGCCAGCACCGGGACGATCGTGAGCGACACGAGCAGCGAGGCCACGAGCGCCAGGGTGACGGTCACGGCGAACGGTCGGAAGAGTTCGCCGACGAGTTCCGCCACGAAGGCCACCGGCAGGAACACCGCGACCGTCGTGAGCGTGGAGGCAGTGACGGCGCCGGCGACCTCGCGCACGGCGTCGAGGACCGCCTGCCCACGGTCGACGCCCGGGCGCATGTGCCGCTTGATGTTCTCGATGACGACGATCGAGTCGTCGACCACGCGGCCGATCGCGATCGTCAACGCGGCGAGCGTGATGATGTTGAGCGAGTAGCCCGCCGCCTGCATGCCGATCGCCGCGAGGAGCACCGACGTCGGGATCGACACCGCCGTGACGAGGGTGGACCGCACCGAGAGCAGGAACACCAGGATCACGATGACGGCGAAGGCGAGGCCGAGCAGGCCTTCTTCGGCGAGGGAGTCGATCGACTGCTGGATGTACGGCGCCTGGTCGAACACCACGGTGAACCGCGGGTCGCCCTCGATCTTCTGTTCGATCTCCGGCAGCGCGTCACGCACGGTGGTCGACACGTCGACGGTGTTGGCCTCCTGCGTCTTCGTGATCGAGATCGTCAGGGCCTGCTCGCCGTCGACGCGGCTGATCGACGTGCGCGGGGACTCCTCGATCGCCACGGTCGCGACGTCGCCGAGCGTGGTGTCAGTCGGGGTCGCGGCGGGCGTCGCCGCGCCGTCGGTCGGTGCAGCGCCGGTCGTGTCACCGGTCGTCGTCCCGCCCGTGGTCGCCCCACCGGTCGTCGTTCCGCCGGCAGCGGGTGCGCCGGCAGCGGGTGCACCCGCAGCCGAGCCGTCGGTCGCCGCGCCGCCCGAGACGCTGTCGCCCGAACCCGAACCGCCGGACCCCGACGAGCTGGTCAGCGGCAGGTCGCGGATGTCGTCGAGCGATGCGATGCGCTCACCGGTCTGCACCGACAGGGTCGAACCGTCCTCGGTGATCGTGCCACCGGGGATGAGCGTGCCGTTGTCGTCGAGTGCGTCGGAGATCGCCGTCTGGCTGAGGCCGCGTGCCGCGAGCTCGTCCTCGTTCGGCGTGATGACGACGCGACGACCGGGGTTGCCGAAGACGTCGGCCTGTCGGACGCCGTCGAGCTTCTCGAGGTCGGGGATCGCCGTGGCCTGCAGCCGGTCGACCAGCTCCTCCTGGTTGCCGGAGGCCGAGATCGCGACCTGGAGCACCGGCAGGTCGTCGAAGGACCCGGTGACGATCTGCGTCTGCACGGAGTCCGGCAGCGACAGGGCGTTGACCGCCGTCTGGATCTTGTCCTCGGCGCTGGCCAGGTTCGAGCCGTAGTCGAACGAGGCGGAGACGACGCTCTGCCCGGTGGACGAGGTCGCGCTCGTCGACTCGAGGTCGGGCACGACCTGGATCGCCTGCTCGATCTTCGTCGAGACGTCGTTGGACACGACTTCCGGCGTGGCGCCGGGGTAGGCGCTGACGATGGCGACCTGCGGGAACTCGACACTCGGGATGAGTTCCTGCTTCAGGCTCGACAGGGCGACGCCACCGAAGACGGCGACCACGATCGTCACGAGGGCGATGAGGGCGCGGTTCCGGAGACTGAAGACGGAGAGGAGGTGCACGAGCTGATCCTCGCAGCCGCGTCGTCCGTACTTCCACCGGACATGCATCCTGTGGATGAACGTGCAGTTGCGCGGACCCGCTCGGGGGGCTCGGGTCAGGCGGCGCCGAACGCGGAGTACACGACGAAGACGCCGACCGAGCCGACGACGCCGGTCCCGAGCGCGACCGCGCGGCCGATCGGCGACCGGGCGAACGCGATGCCCGCCACCAGGACGGCCACCCCGACCACGATCTGCACGACCCAGGTGGTCGTCCCGGTGGTGGCTGCGACCTGCAGCAGTGCGCGGCTCCCCTCACCGATGAGGACGGCGGCGGTCACACCGGCGGCCGCACCACGCCAGCGGCCATCCGTCGACCGGAGCGCCACGACGACGGCGCCGGCGAGCAGCCCCGCGGGCACGCCCATCACGACCCAGAAGTTCGTGATCGACAGCGTGTCGACGAACCCGCGCAGGTTCGTCGCCGCCCAGTACCCGATGTGCATGAGTTCGAGCAGGACGACGCCGAGCACCATCGCGGACGCGGTCCGTACCCGGGGCCGGTCACCGCCGCGGGCGACCCCTGCTGCGAGCACGAGCAGCACGGCGACGACGAACCACGGACCGGCCGCGTTCGACATCGACGCGAGCCCGGGCACCGCCTGCCCGAAGCTCGTCGCGACCCCGGCCAGCACGGCCGCGGTCAGCGCCATCGTGACCCGGGCCAGCGGCGGCACCGTGCTGGCGGACAGGTGGTCGGGGGTCGCCGACGCGCTCCGGGTCACGCCGGCGGAGGACAGGGTGCTGTTCATGGTCTCGATGCTGGCGCGCGCGGGACCGTCACCGCATCCCCCGGGAGGGGCATCGGCATCCACCGGAGGAGTGACACGTCCGCCGTCACACCACCGCCGCGGACGACCCTCGTGCGCCCACGGTCGCGCCGCCCACCCGCGCCCAGGACCGCGCGAGTGCCTCCACCACCCGTTCCCGTTCCGCTCCGGTGACGGTGAACGGCACGCGCAGGGACCGTTCGAACCCGCCGTCCGGCCCGAAGACGCCCCCGGACGCCAGGACGACGCCCTCCGACCGCGCGGCGAGGACCAGCGCGGTCGACACCGGTCGTCCGAGCCCCACCCACGTCGTCAAACCGCCGGCCGGTGAGGGGACGTCCCACTCCGGCAGCCGCGTGCGCAGCGCGGCCACGAGCCCGTCGCGACCCTCGCGCAGGGCCGGACGCCGGGCCTCCAGGACGGCCGCCGTCTGCGGCACCAGTTCGCGCGCGACGAGTTGGTCGAGGGTCGGCGTGCCGAGGTCCCCGGTCGGTCGGGCGAGCAGCAGACGGTGCAGCAGCTCCGGCGCGGCCCGGATCCAGCCGATCCGCAGGCCGCCCCAGAACACCTTGTCCGCCGAACCGACCATCACGACCTCGCCAGGTGCCCCGGCGGCGAGCGGCGGTGCGGACGGGCCGTCGATGCGGAGCTCCCCCATCGTCTCGTCGGCGACGACCACGGTGCCGACGGCTGCGGCGGCCTCGAGCAGGACGGTCCGGGTGGACGCGGGCATGGTCGCCCCGGTCGGGTTGTGCAGCTCGGGCATGACGTACGCCATCGTCGGTGCCGACCGGCGGATCGCAGCGTCGAGCACGCCCTCGTCCCACCCGCCCCTCGGGTCGACGGGGACCGACACCAGCCGGCCACCGGCAGCGCGGAGGGCCTCGTGCGCGTGCGGGTAGGTCGGCGACTCGACGAGCACCGGGTCGCCGCGGCCGACGAGCACCCGCGCCAGCAGCGCGATCGCGTGTTGGGCACCGACGGTGACGATCACCTCGGCCGGCGAGGTCGCCAGCCCCCGCGCCGTGTACCGCTCCGCGATCGCCGCACGGAGACCCGGGTCGCCGACGGTGTCGAACCCGATCCCGGCGAGCGCCGCCGGCAGGTGCCGCATCGCGCGTTCGACGGCCTCCGCCACGACGGGGGCGCTCCGGAGGGCGGCCTTCCGCAGGTCGAGCACGTCCGCCGGCACGACGCCGCCGAGCTGTTCCGGGTCCGGTCGTCCCTCGAGCGGCAGGCGGACGACGCTGCCGGAGCCGCGCAGGGAGGTGAGGTAGCCGTCGTCCCGGAGCCGTGCGTACGCGTTCGCCACGGTGGTGCGGGAGACGCCGAGCGCGCTCGCGAGCCCGCGCTCGGCCGGCAGGCGTGAGCCGTGCGGGATGCGCCCGTCGATGACGAGGACCCGGACGGCGTCGGCGAGGGCCTCGTAGGCGGGGGCGGCGGACCCGGCGCGCCAGTGCGTCAGGAGCACGGCGGCGGAGCGGGCGCTGAGCAGGACGGGCGTCATGGGTCCACGGTAGTCGGATTGGCTCTCGACCAGCAGGCCAATCGAGGCGAGCATCGAGACATGCCCCGCTCCACAGCCGTCCCCCTCCGGTTCGTGCAACTGCTCGTCGGCCTCTTCCTCTACGGAGCCTCCGTCGCACTCCAGGTCCGGGCCGTCGTCGGTGTCTCGTCGTGGACGGTCCTCACCCAGGGTCTGGAGCACGTGCTGCCGTGGTCGTTCGGCGTCATCACGGTCGTGTCGAGCCTGGTGATCCTGCTGTTCTGGGTCCCGCTGCGACAGCGCCCCGGGATCGGGACGCTCCTCAACGCGCTGGCGATCGGTCCGGCTTCCGACCTGGTCCTGTGGCTGGTGCCCGAGCCGGGTGACCTGGTCGGTCGGGTCCTGCTCTTCGTCGCGAGCCTCGCCCTGCTCGCAGTCGCCACGGCGTGCTACATCGGTGCCGGTCTCGGCACGGGTGCGCGGGACGGTCTCATGGTCGGGTTGCACGAGCGGTTCGGCTGGCCGGTGTGGGCGGCGCGGACGGTCGTCGAGGTCACGGTCGTGGCCGCGGGCTGGCTGCTCGGCGGGGACGTCGGTGTCGGCACGGTGGTCGCCGCGTTCGCGATCGGGCCGCTGGTCCAACCGCTCATGCCGCTCTTCCGCCGGTTCCCCTGGAGCCCTGCCGCCCCGGCCGGTCCCGCCACCCAGGCCGCTCCCGCTCCCGCTCCCGCCTCGCCGGCTGCTGAGGGAGCGCCGGACGTCTCCGCCTGACCCTGGCGGACCCACGGAACGCGATGTAGCGTGAGCTCCGAGACGCGATACATCGTGTCTCGTCCCGCGTACCGAGGAGACGGCATGGCACAGGAGAAGTGGCTCGTCGACGAGCCGAAGGTCATCGACACCGGGATCGTCCGCGCACTGCGCGTCGGCCTGGTCGGCGGGCAGGTGGACGTCGTCACCCACGACGAGCCGACCGCCCGCGTGGAGATCCACCAGGTCTCCGGCAAGCCGATCAAGGTCGAGATCGAGGGCGACACCCTCACGGTCGACCACCCCCAGATGCGCTGGGACGACCCGCTCGGGTTCCTGAAGTCGTTCCGTGGCGGCGGCGCCCGAGCCGACGTCAGCATCCTCGTCCCGCGCGACGTGACGGTGAACCTCGGGGTCGTCTCCGCCGGCGTCCTGCTCTCCGGCACCGAGCGCGGCGCGGTCCTCAACAGCGTCTCCGGTGACGTCGTCGTCGACGGTGTGATCGGCGACGTCGCCGTGCACGCGGTGTCCGGCACCACGACCATCCGCGACCAGGTCGGCACCGTGACGCTCCGCACCGTCTCGGGCGACGTCGTCGCGACCGGCGAGATCCGTCGCTTCTCGGCGGACGCCGTCTCGTCGGCCGTCGTGGTCGACCTGCACGGCTCGCCCGACCACGTGAAGGTCAACACGGTGTCCGGCTCGGTGGACGTCCGGCTCGAGCACGGCACGCCCTACTCCAGCACGATCGCCACCGCCACCGGCCGCCTGCTGTTCGACGACGCCGAGATCCGCGGCACCCGCGGGACGTACACGCGGACCGACGGGGAACTCTCCGGCTCGTACGTCGACATCCGGGTGAACTCGGTCTCCGGCGACGTCGCGATCGTGCACGGACCGCCGGCGACGACGGGCGGGGCCCCGGGCACGGACCCCGGCTCCGACTCCGCCGCGCAGCGCTCCGCCGAGCAGGGCGGCGCCGCATGAGCCCGGTCTTCGCGCACGGACACCTGCGCCTCTACCTGCTCGTCCTGCTCGCCGACCACCCGATGCACGGCTACGAGGTCATCACCGCACTCGGTGACCGCTTCGGCGGCACGTACGTCCCGAGCGCCGGCACCGTCTACCCCCGGCTCGCGAAGCTCGAGGAGGACGGCCTGGTCACGAAGACCTCGGACGGCCGCAAGACCGTCTACGCCATCACCGACGCCGGTCGCGCCGAGCTCGACGCCCGTGCGGACGAGGTCGCCCAGCTCGAGGACGGCGTCGCGGACAGCGTGAAGTCCCTGGCCGACGGGGTGCGCGCCTCGGTGGGCGCCGCGATGGAGTCACTCCGCGCCGACCTCGCCGCCGCGCAGCACAGCGGCCCGGCCGGGCCCGCCGGCGCAGCGGGAGCCGAACCGACGTCCGTCCCGGGTTCCGGTGGCCGGACACTCCGCGACGCCGAGATGGCCGTCGCCGTGTTCCGGCAGCAGCTCCGCGCCGACCTCCGGCGCCGCGCAGCCCGCGGGACGCTCGACGACGCGTCGGTCCAGCGACTCCGCGACGGTCTGGAGGCCCTGCGCAAGTCCCTCTGAGGACTGCGGGAGACCGCATGGCCGGCGCCGACGGGGTGGACGCGATCCGGGCCTCCCGTCGCGCCGGCCGGCTTGATCCGCCACCCTGTCCGTTCCTTCAGGAACCGGCGGACAACCCCTCCCGATCCGCACGGACAAGCGGATCGGGAAGGGTCGCCGCCATCCGTTCGGTCACGGCGGAATACCGTTCGGCCTCCCGGTGTTGCGTTCGCCCCCCGATTGAGTAAGTTCGTCGCTCGTGACCAACGAGACCCGGTCGTTGAAAGCCCGACTGATCGGCGACCCGCTCCCCTCCGAGAAACTCGAGGGGCAGCTCCTGCCGAAGCACCTGGCGCTCCCCATCTTCGCCAGCGACCCGCTCTCCTCCGTGGCGTACGCGCCGCAGGAGCTGCTCATGATCCTGCTGCTCGGCGGGATGGCGTTCCTGACGTTCGCACCCTGGGTGGCCGCCCTCGTCGTGCTGCTGCTCGTCGTGGTCGTCGCGTCGTACCGACAGCTCATCAAGGCGTACCCGTCCGGCGGCGGCGACTACGAGGTGGCGCACCGGAACCTCGGCGAGAAGGCCGGGCTCGTCGTCGCGAGCGCCCTGCTCGTCGACTACGTGATGACGGTGGCCGTGTCGGTGGCCTCCGGCGTCGACAACATCATCTCGGCGCTGCCGATGCTCAACCCGTTCCGCGTGGAGTTGGCGATCCTGTTCGTCGTGCTGCTGGCGGCCGCGAACCTCCGCGGTGTGCGCGAGTCGAGCAAGGCCTTCGCCGTCCCGACCTACCTGTTCGTGGCGAGCGTCTTCCTGATGGTCGTGACCGGCCTCGTCCGGATCGCCGCCGGGGACGCGCCCGTGGCCGAGTCCGCCGGCTACACCGTCGAGAACATCGAGCACACGACGCAGGCGGCCTTCATCCTGCTGCTCCTCCGGGCCTTCGCGTCCGGCTGTTCGGCGCTCACCGGTGTCGAGGCCATCGCGAACGGCATCCCGGCCTTCCGCCGCCCGAAGATCAAGAACGCGCAGCAGACCCTCGTGCTCATGGGCGGGATCGCGATCGTGCTGTTCGTCGGCCTCATCACGCTCGCCCTCGTCTCCCGCGTGCACTACGCCGAGAACGCGTGCGACCTGCAGGGCTTCGCGGACTGCGCCGCGACACCGCAGCGCTCCCTCATCGCCCAGATCGCGGCGGCCACGTTCGGCAACAACTCGGTCCTGTTCTTCGTCATCCAGGCGACCACGGCGGCGGTGCTGCTCCTCGCGGCGAACACGGCGTTCAACGGGTTCCCGCTGCTCGGCTCGATCCTGGCGCGCGACTCCTACGCCCCGAAGGCGCTGTCCACCCGCGGCGACCGGCTCATCTACTCGAACGGCGTCATCGTGCTCGCGCTCGTCGCGGCCGCCCTGCTCTTCGTCTACCGGGCGAACGTCACCAGCCTCATCCAGCTCTACATCATCGGTGTGTTCGTCTCGTTCACGCTCGGGCAGAGCGGGATGGTCAAGCACTGGGTGAGCCTGCTCCGTGCGGACCGCGCCGGGACCGCCGGTGAGCCGGTGAACCGCGCGCAGGTCATCCGGAGCCTCACCATCAACTCGGTCGGTGCGACCTTCACCTTCGTGGTGCTCGTCATCGTCACCATCACGAAGTTCACCCACGGCGCCTGGCTCGTCTTCGTGATCATGCCCGTGCTGTTCGTGCTCATGCTCGGCGTGAACCGCTACTACCGCGACGTCTCGCACGAGATCGCCGCGGACGCCGAGACCGAGTTCGGTGCCACCGGCGACCACGCGATCGTCCTCGTCAACAAGCTGCAGAAGCCGGTCCTCAAGGCGCTCGACTACGCCATCGCCGCCAAGCACGCCGACCTCGAGGCGGTGCACGTCGCCATCGACGACGCCGAGGCCGCCCGCCTCCGTGAGCAGTGGGCCGAGCACGGCATCGAGGTCCCGCTGACGATGGTGCCGAGCCCGTACCGCGACATCTCGATGCCGCTCATCAAGTACATCAAGGCGCACCGGCTCGAGCACGGGTCCGAGGTCGTCACGGTCTACACGCCGGTGTTCATCGTCGGCCACTGGTGGGAGGGGCTGCTGCACAACCACCGCGGTCGTCGCATCCGGAAGAAGCTCCTGCTCATGCACGGCGTCACCGTCGCCCTCGTGCCGTGGCTGCTCGACTCGTCGGAGCTGCTGTACGGCAAGCGCTCCCGCCCCTTCCCCGGGCAGGACCGACGTGGCGAACCCGTCCGGCCGGCACTCCGTCGCTCGCCGCACGGCGTCTTCCGATCCGAGGCCGAGGAGGACCGCCTCATCCGCTCGGCCCAGCGCAACAGCCTGGAACCGCAGAAGCTGGCACACACCGGCACGCCGTCGCGTCGCGCGACCCGACCGGCCGGCCCGGCGGAGGGCGTCGACCCTGCTACCTGCACCGGTGAGGTCCGCACCCTCGTCCCCACCGCCCCGCCCGTCCCGTCCGCGCACGACGACCAGCACTGAGGACGGCGGGTGCCCGACCATGACCGCGCGTGACGGTGCCCGGTCGTACCATGTGACCCCATGACGACCGCTCCCGAGGACCTCCGTACCTTCGCGACCTTCGACGGCCACGGCGGCAAGGTCCCGAAGCGCGTCGAGGTGCTCGACCACCGCCCGCCGGTCTCGCCGGACGGCCGCTACGACGGACTCGTCGCGGTTCGCGGCGAGCACCCCCTCGGCGCGCTCGACGAGCGGGCGGCCGACGACTCGGCGGAACTGGCGCGCGGGGTCGCGAGCATCGGCTGGGTCGACCCGGCCACGCTCCGGGACTGGTACCGGCCGGACCGGGTGGTGGTGAGCCTCCTGGAGGCCCGCCGTTCCGGGCTCGAGCCCGGCGTCTACGCCGACTCACGCGGTCGCGGTCGCGTGCGGATCGACGGCCAGGAGGCCCACCTCGGCGCCGACGGTCGGCCGGCGTTCCGAGCGCTGGCCGGGTCGGCGGAGTCACCGAAGGTGGACGTGCCGCTGCCGATGGACCAGGTGGTGCGGCTCGTGGTCGTGACGACTGCGGGTGCGGGTGCGGGTGCGGGTGCGGGTGCGGGTGTGGGTCGCCACGGCGCCACCGCCGGTGCGGGTGTGGATGCGGAGTCGCTCCCCCGCACCGCCACCGGGGCGACCGGGGTGGAGGTCGTGACCACACCCGTCGCACCGGTCCTGACGCCCGGCGAGTACCCGGAGTACGCCGACGACGTCCCCGGCCTGCCGCCCCGGCCCGCGTCCGGGCGGGTCCGCGTGACCGCGTCCGTCCTGCTCGGCGGCACCCTGCACCGGGTGGACCGGCTCGACGAACGGGCGAACACACTGTGGATCGAGCGGGGCGGTCGGGTCGTGCCGATCGCGGCGAGCGACGTCGGCGGGGACCTGGTCCGGTACACGGCGACGCCGGTCTGACCCCGGCCGGTCTGACCCCGGCCGGTCTGACTCCGGCCGGTCACGCCGAGTGGCGGCCATTGTCCGTCCCGGGTCGTCGGGGGACGCCAGTGCTGCGCGGGACGTCGGCGGTGCGGCGTACCGTCACGCTCATGAGTGATGCAGACCAGAACCAGCCGGAGACCCTCGGCGGCGAGCGCCCGGACCCGTCGACCACCGCGAGCAAGGACCCCGAGCAGTGGGTCACCGGCGACGAGCCGATGACCGGCCCGCAGCGCAGCTACCTCGACACCCTCGCGCGTGAGGCCGGCGAGGAGCTCTCGGCCGACCTCACGAAGGCGGAGGCGTCCGAGCACATCGAGCGCCTGCAGGAGAAGACGGGCCGCGGCTCCGGTTCCTGAGGGACAGACGTTGCCGTACGGCGGTCCGCTCTCCTGCGGACCGCCGTCTGCCGGTCCCCTGGTGGTCGCCCACCTGCCGTCGTCAGGCGGACGCGACCGTGTCGTCAGCGGCCAGCACCGCCATCACCTGACGCGCGGTGCGTCGGCCGGCCCGGTTCGCTCCGATGGTCGATGCCTGCGGGCCGTAACCGGCGAGGAAGAGCCGGGGTTCGGCTTCCGAACGGCCGTCCTCGACGACGATCCCGCCCGCCTCGGTCCGCAGGTGCAGTGGCGCGAGGTGCCGGAGGTCCGCACGGAAGCCCGTCGCCCAGATCACCGCGTCGGCGCGGACGTGCTCGCCGGTGGCGGTCTCGACCCCGTCCGCGTCGAGTCGTGTGAACATGGGTTCGGGCTGCAGCAGCCCACGTGCCAGACCGCGCCGGATCCGTGGGGTGACCGGCAGGCCCGTCCCGCTGACGATGCTCGGCAGCGTCCGCCCCGCTCTCGCCGCGCGGTCCTGGTCCTCGACCGCCGACACCGCGGCTCCGACGGCGAGGGCGCGGTCCTCCGACCAGACCACCGGTCGACGGGTGAACCACCGCGTCGACCGGGCGACGCCGTCGAGTTCGAGCAGGAACCCGATCGCACTCGTCCCGCCGCCGACGACGACGACGTCCTGCCCGGTGAAGTCCGCCGCGTCGCGGTAGCCCGTCGTGTCGAGCTGGCGGCCCCGGAACACGTCGCGGCCCGGGATCCACGGCACGAACGGGGTGCCCCACGTGCCGGAGGCGTTGACGACCACCTCCGAGCGGATCGCCCCGGTGGTGCCGTCGTCCTCTCGGGTCTCGACGACCAGGGCACCGGCGGTCCCGTCGGGACGGCGCTCGTCCTCGCGGTGGACCGCGGTGACGGCGACCGGGCGCCGCACCCGCAGGTCGTGGTGCTCCTCGAACCGGCGGTAGTACTCGGCGACGACCTCGCGGGCCGGACGCGACCGATCGGCCTCGTCGAACCGCAGGCCCATCTCGTGCATGCCGGGCAGGTCGTGCACGCGGTGCGCGAGACCGAGACGGAGCGCGTCCCACCGGAACTGCCACGCGCCTCCCGTCCCCGGCGCACGGTCGAGCACGACGAGGTCGCTGCCCGCGCTGAGGCCGGCGCGCTGGAGGTGCCACGCCACCGAGAGGCCTGCCTGGCCCGCACCGATGACGACGACACGGGCTTGCTGGACGGCGGTGCGCATCACCCTCGATTCTGCTGTGCTCCGGACGCGCCGGGCGAAGCCGGCAACGGGGTACATGGTAAAGTGGCCGACAGATTTCAAACCACGAACCGTCTGTTCTTCCCGGGTGATCACTCCTCGCCCGCCGAGACCGGACACGAGCCGACACAGAGGGGGTCACGCATGGGGCGCGGCCGTCAGAAGGCGAAGCACACCAAGGTCGCCCGAGAGCTGAAGTACTTCAGCCCGGACACGAACTACGGTGCTCTCGAACGCGAACTCTCCGTCGCACAACAGTCGGACGAGCCCGACTACGTCGACCGCTGGGCCGACGAGTTCGGTGACGACGGTGACCTGGACCAGTCGGACACCGACAAGTCCGCCTGACCCTTCGGTCTGACGACGCCGCGCGCCTCCGGGCAGCGCGGCGTCTCGTCGTGTCCGGACGGTCCGCCGTCCGGCGACGTGCATCACGGCCCGGCACGCCGGGCTCGGCCGAGGTCACACGACGTGCCGCCTCGCGGCTCCGCCCGTGCTGCCGCCCGCCGCGCGGGGTTCCAGGACTCGCCGTCGGTCGACCGTCCCGGTTCCACGATCGCGGGATCTCGCACGCCGAGGTTCCGCGATTGCGGAACCTCGGCGGCCGGGTGCTGCCGCGGCCTCGGCGGGCGGGGGCGGGCGTCAGCCGGCGTAGGACCCCACGAGACGCACGGCTCCGCCGTCGACGCCCTTGGCGCCCTGCTCGAACCCGGTCAGGTCGCGGGCACTCGTCGACACCGAGCCGACCGTCCAGGCGGGCAGACCGGCTGCCCCGAGGGACGCGATGACGTCGGCCGCCGCAGCCCCCGACACGACGGCGAACATGCCGACGCCCAGGTTCCAGGTGCCCTCGGTGTCCTCGATCGGGGTGCCGGCCAGGTCGGCGAGCACGCGGAACACCGGGAGCGGCTGCCAGGTCGAGCGCTCGACCTCGACCCACGAGCCCACGGGCAGCACGCGCGCCAGGTTCGCCGCGATGCCACCACCGGTCACGTGCGACAGGGAGTGCACGGCACCGGGGTGCTGCTCGATGAGCTCGAGCAGCGGGGACGTGTACAGCCGCGTGGGTTCGAGCAGGCTCTCCCCCACCAGGCCGCCGAGCTCCGGCAGCGTGTCGGTGTACCCGATGCCGCGCTGCCCGAGGATGTGCCGGACGAGCGAGTACCCGTTCGAGTGCAGGCCGGAGGACTCGATCGCGATGACCGCGTCACCGTCCTGCACGAGGTGCGCCCCGAGCTGCGACCCGGCCTCGACCGCACCGACCGCGGCACCGGCCACGTCGTAGTCGTCCGGACCGAGCAGGCCCGGGTGCTCCGCGGTCTCGCCGCCGACGAGCGCGGTCCCGGTCGCCGCGCAACCGCGGGCGATGCCGGCGACGATGTCGGCGATGCGGTTCGGCACGACCCGGCCGCAGGCGATGTAGTCCGTCATGAACAGCGGCTTCGCCCCGACCACGACGATGTCGTCGACGACCATGCCGACGAGGTCCTGGCCGATCGTGTCGTGCTTGTCGATGGCCTGCGCGATGGCGACCTTGGTGCCGACGCCGTCGGTCGAGGTGGCGAGGAGCGGCCGCTCGAAGTCCTTGAGGAACGAGACGTCGTAGAGCCCGGCGAAGCCTCCGACCCCGCCCAGGACCGACGCGTTGTGCGTCGCCGAGACGGCGGACTTCATGAGCTCGACGGCCAGGTCACCGGCTGCGGTGTCGACACCGGCCTCGGCGTAGGGGTTGGGCATACGTCGTCCTCCGCAGGGCATGGCAGACTTGTTCGGTACCACCCGATCCTACGGTCTGGAGCACCCCGCGAATGTGCGGCATCGTCGGCCTCGTTGCGCAGGGGCCTGCAAACCAATCCATCTACGACGCCCTGCTCCTCCTGCAGCACCGGGGACAGGACTCCACGGGCATCGCCACGGTCGACGGGCACGTGCACCACATGCACAAGACCCGCGGCCACGTGCGCGAGGCCTTCCGCACCCGTGACATGCGGGCGCTCCTCGGGACGATGGGCCTCGGCCACGTCCGCTACGCCACCCGCGGCGCCGCGGTGAACGAGGAAGAGGCCCAGCCGTTCTACGTGAACGCGCCGTACGGCATCGTCCTCGTGCACAACGGCAACCTCACGAACACCCGCGAACTCACTCGGGAGCTGTTCGACATCGACCGTCGGCACCTCAACACCACCTCGGACACCGAGCTGCTGGTGAACGTGCTGGCGCACGAGCTGCAGGGCCAGGTCCGCGGCACCCACCTCGACGCCGGGCAGGTGTTCGACGCGGTCGAGCGCGTGCACGAGCGGGTCGAGGGCTCCTACGCGACGATCGCGACGATCGCCGGCCACGGCCTGCTGGCGTTCCGCGACCCGTACGGCATCCGACCACTCATCCTCGGCCACAAGTTCGACGACGCCGGCAAGAGCGAGTGGGTCGTCGCGAGCGAGTCCCTCGTGCTCGAGTCCGGCGGGTACGACATCGTCCGCGACGTCGCACCGGGCGAGGCCGTCTTCATCGAGATGGACGGCACGATGCACGCCCGGCAGTGCGCGAAGGACCCGCGCCTGGTGCCGTGCTCCTTCGAGTACGTCTACCTGGCCCGCCCGGACTCCGTGATGAACGGCATCTCGGTGTACGACGCCCGCCTCCGTCTCGGCAACCGCCTGGCCGACACGATCGCGCAGTACGCCCCGACCGGCGACATCGACGTGGTCATGCCCATCCCGGACTCATCCCGGCCCGCGGCCATGCAGGTCGCGCAGAAGCTCGGCATCGAGTACCGCGAGGGCTTCTACAAGAACCGCTACGTCGGCCGGACGTTCATCATGCCGGGCCAGGCGGAGCGCAAGCGCTCGGTCCGCCAGAAGCTCAACGCGATGTCCTCCGAGTTCAAGGGCAAGAACATCCTCATCGTCGACGACTCGATCGTGCGCGGCACGACCAGTCGCGAGATCGTCGAGATGGCCCGGGCGGCGGGCGCGAACGAGGTCACGTTCACGAGCGCCGCGCCGCCTGTCCGGTACCCGCACGTGTACGGGATCAACATGCCGACGCGGGCCGAGCTCATCGCCCACGACCGGAAGATCCCGGAGATCAACCGGGTGCTCGGCAGCGACCACCTGATCTACCAGGAGATCGGTGACATGCGGGACGCGATCATCGAGGGGTCCGACGTCACGGACCTCGAGATGAGCTGCTTCACGGGTGAGTACGTCACCGGGTCCGTCTCGCCGGAGTACCTCGCCTGGGTCGAGGCGAACCAGCTCAGCTGACGTCCCGACGGACGTCGGCACCTGACGCACGCAAGGCCCGTCACCAGCTGGTGACGGGCCTTGCGTGCGTCAGGTTGCTCGCGTCGGCGACCGCAGGCCGCACGACGGTGGAACGCCTGCGTCGCCTGCCGATCCCCGCGGGCTCAGCGATCCAGGCGCTCGTCCGGCTCGTCGAGCTCGCCGTCGACGGTCTCGGGCGCGGGGTCGACCGCCACCCGCTCCGCCGTGAGCCGGGCGGCGCGGCGCGTCGAGACCCGGTCGAGCACAACCGCGACGACCGCGCCGACGAGCATGCCGATCGAGACGCCGTAGAGGCTGAAGTAGCCGACGAGGCCGGCGAACCCGGTGGTCTCCTGCTGGTCCCCGCGGTCGATGCCCATGGTGAGGGCCACGACGAGGACGGTCACGAGGAAGCCGAGCACGGCGCCGCCGAGGATGAAGACGCTGAAGCGCGGGGCACGTCGGATGGTGACCTGGTCCGGGGTGGTCACCGCGTCGGGCGCCGGGGCCGGACGCTCGTCGGGGCGGTCGGTGTTGCTCACCTCCCCATTGTCCCCCACCTTGGGAGGAGCCACGCCCGGTAGTCCGTCCCCCGGACGCGAGATGATGGTCCATCACCGCGGGTACCGCGGAGTAGCGAGGACGGAGGTGCGCCATGGTCGACGAGACCGGAGCAGGCGACCGTCGTCCACCGACCGCACCCGCCCGGCTGTCGTGGCCGGTCCTCACCCGCCGCGAGGAGGACCGCGCCGTCGCCGTCGTCGGCGAGCACCGGTGGAGCGTCGCGCTCGTCGGCGCTCCCGGGCTCGGCAAGACCACCGTCGCCGCCCGTGTGACCGACCGCGTCGTCCGCCAGACACCGGCGCCGGCGCCGCTCGTCGTGCCGATCACCGCGGTCGCCGCCGGGTCGTCGATGCCGTTCGGCGCCGTCTCCGACCGCTTCGGTGACGTGCTCGGCGACGACCTGACCGAGCCCGTGCCGGCCGAGGAGCGCCTGCGCCGGGCCGCCGGGACGGACGGGCGTGACCTCGTGCTCCGCGTCGACGACGCCGACCTGCTCGACGCGCTCTCCGCCCGGTACGTCGCCTGGCTCGTCCGCGAGCAGGGCGCCCGACTCGTGCTGACCTGCCGGGACTTCACGTCACTCGCCGGACCACTGCGCGCCCTCTGGCAGGACGACCTGCTCGAGCGCATCGACCTGGAGCCGCTCGACCTCCACGAGACGTCGTCGCTCATCGGACGGGCGCTCGGGGCGCCGCTCGAACCGGCCTCGGTCGAACAGGTGCACCGCGCGACCGAGGGGAACCCGCTGTACCTGCGGGAGGTCGTCCGCGCCGGCCTCGCCTCGGGCGCACTCGAGCACACCGCCCTGAGCTGGTACTGGCGCGGGCGGATCACGGCGTCGCACAGCCTGGCCGACATGTACCGGACGGAGCTCGCGGGCCTCCCCGGTGACCTGCGCGACGTCGTCGAGATCGTGGCCCTCGCCGACCCGATCCCGCTGTCCCGGCTGCTGGCCCTGGTGGACGGCGCTGACGTCGACCGGACGGTGGGCCTCGGCTTCGTCCGGATCGACTCCGCCGACACCGGAAGTCCCGTCGCACGGTCGTCGCACCCCCTCGTCGGCGAGGTCGTCCGGGCCCTGGTGCCCGTCGCCCGGCGGACCGCGCTGTTCGCACGGGCGAACGCCTTCCGCACCGACCGGCAGGAGGGTGCACCACCGGCCGCCCGGCTCCGCGCGACGCTCTGGGCGCTCGAGTGCGGTGTCGTCCCACCCGTCGACCAGCTGCTCGACGCCGCCCGGGTCGCCGAGGGCCTGCAGGAGCACGAGAGTGCCATCGCGTTGACGTCCGCCGCGCTCGGGTCGGACCTCACCCCGACCGAGCGTGTCCGCGCGCACTGTCTGCGCTCGCTCGCGCACGGCTACAGCAGCGGACGCGAGGCCGGACGGGTCGACGCCGAAGCGGCCTGGTGCCTGGCGACCTCCGGGGCGGACGTCGACGACATCGCCGTCGTCGAGGCCTGCGAGACCCTCGCGAACCTCCGGCAGTTCCATGACGACGACACCGCGGCCGCCGTCGCCCTCACCGAGATCGCCGTCCGGCACGTCGGACCGGGGACGTTCGAACAGCTCCGCGTCCTCCGACTGTCCCACCTCGGCTGGGGCGGCGACTTCGCCGAGGTCCGGCAGGAGCTCGAGCGGAGCAGCGTCCTGCACTCACCGACGATCGCCCGGTCCTTCCTGCCGATCGCCCCGGTCGCCGTGATGGCCCTGGGCACCGGCGGGCGCCTCGACGACGCGCTCCGGCTCGCGCAGGCGTGCCTTGCCACCGCGATGGTCCACCTCGAGGACTCGCCCTGGAGCGTCGGGGAGATCGTGTCGGTCCTGCACCAGGTCCAGGTGTGGCGCGGGGACATCGCCGACATGCTGACGCAGGTCCCGGTCGGCCGGTCCGACCCGTTCCTGAAGTACGACTTCACCCTGGAGCTGTTCGGCATCGGGAACCGGGCGCTCGGACAGCGCCGGTGGTCGGACGCGGTGACCGCCTTCACGGCGGCCTGCGAACGGTACGAGATCGCCGACCCCGGCGGGTTCGCCGCGTACGCGTGGTCGCGCCTGGCGCTGTCGCAGGCGTACGCCGGCTCGCCGGACGCGGCCGCGGAGTCGCTGGAACGCGCCCGCAGCACGCCGCTCCGGGCCATGCGGATCCTCGGCGACCAGATCGAGACGACGATCGCCTGGACGGAGGCCCTGCTCGGCAACCCCGCGGGACTCCGGCGCGCGGACACGATCATCCTGCGCGGGACGGCCTCGGGCGCCTGGACGCACGTGCTGTACGCGCAGACGCTGCACTACGCGATGGACGCGTTGCACGGTCGGGACACCACCGCCTCCCTGGCGCGCATGGAGGAGGCCGCCACCAGGGTCGACGGTCCCCTCGCGTCGGCGATCACCGGCTACGCCGCGGCGCTCCGCTCGGGCGATCGCGCGTGGATCGCGAGCGCCCAGGCCGCGCTGGCCGCGTGCGGGATGGCCGTGACCGCGGGGCGGACGAAGCAGCCGCTCACGAAGCGGGAGTACGAGGTGGCGGAGCTCGCCGCTCGCGGCCACTCGAACCGACGGATCGCCGACCAGCTCGGGCTGTCGGTCCGGACCGTGGACGCGCACATGTCGCGCGTGTTCTCGAAGTGGGACCTGCACGCACGGTCGGAGCTCGCCGAACTGGTGTGACCGCCGTCCGGGACAGAACGGTCTGAGCCCGGCAGGACGTGCTGAGCGGACCGCAGGAGAAGTTGCGGGATGCAGCACGACTCGCCGCTCCTGTTGACACAGGTCGGCGGGTTTCGCGTAGCGTTGTCTGCGTCGCCGGGTTCGGACCCGTTCGGGTCGGGTCCGAATCCCGGCGACTTCTCCCAGCGTAGGTACGCCGGCGCCATCGGCACATCGGTAGGACCTACCTAGTTCCCCTCGGGACGCCGATGTCGTCCGGCACCGGCGAGCACGATGTTCCGGCACCGGCGAGCACGACGCGGATCGGGCCTCCCGGACGCGCGCCGTCGGTCAGGGCAGCCGGACGGGCAGGAACGCCGCCAGGTCGGCCCGTGAGCCCGAGGCGCTGACGCGCTTCGTCGTCTCCGGGTCGTCCCACCGCAGCCGCCCCGTGGCCAGCGCGAGCCACGTCGTCGCGTCCGTCTCGACCACGTTCGGCGGGGTGCCGCGCGTGTGCCGCGGGCCCGGGACGGCTTGCACGGCGGCGAACGGCGGGACCCGGACCTCGACGCTGTTGCCCGGCACGTCCTCGGCGAGGCGCTGCAACGTCCAGCGGACGGCGGTCGCGACCGAGGTGCGGTCCGTCGCGCCGGCGGTGACGGCCTCGAGCGCGGCCCGACCCACGGCGTCGTCGATGGTCTTCGGCGGCATCTCCACAGGCTAGCCGGTGCACTGCGGGCGGCGACCCGGGCTCGGTAGGGTGATCGGGTGCGAATCCTCGTCCTCGGTTCCGGTGCCCGCGAGCACGCGATCATCACGGCCCTCCTGGCGGAGCAGGCCGGTCACGTCATCACGGCCGCGCCCGGGAACGCCGGCATCGCCGCCGACGTCGAGACGGTGTCGCTGGACCCCACGAACGGCGCGCTGGTGGCGGAGTACGCGCTCGAGAACGACGTCCAACTCGTCGTCGTCGGACCGGAAGCCCCCCTCATCGCCGGTGTCGCCGACCCGCTGCGCACCCGCGGCATCCCGGTGTTCGGTCCCGGCAGGGCAGCCGCGCAGCTCGAGGGCTCGAAGGCCTTCGCCAAGCGGGTCATGGCCGAAGCCGGTGTGCCGACCGGTCGGCCGGTGTCCGCCGGCACGGTCGACGAAGCCGTGGCGGCGATCGACGAGCTCGGCGCACCGTACGTCGTGAAGGCCGACGGGCTGGCGGCGGGCAAGGGCGTCCTCGTGACGGACGACCGCCAGGCGGCGATCGACCACGCCACCTACTGGCTGCAGCACGGCCCCGTCGTGGTCGAGGAGTTCCTCGACGGCGAAGAGGTCTCGCTGTTCTTCCTCAGCGACGGGCACGACGTCCGCGCGCTGTCCCCGGCACAGGACTACAAGCGGCTCGCCGACGGCGACCTCGGACCGAACACCGGCGGGATGGGCGCGTACTCGCCGCTGCCGTGGCTCGACGAGCGCTGGGG
This sequence comes from Curtobacterium sp. MCBD17_021, assembly GCF_003234525.1. Taxonomy (NCBI): domain Bacteria; kingdom Bacillati; phylum Actinomycetota; class Actinomycetes; order Micrococcales; family Microbacteriaceae; genus Curtobacterium; species Curtobacterium sp. MCBD17_021. The sequence goes on from NZ_QKTS01000009.1 coordinate 68,114, forward strand.
ATCTGAGCAGGCCTTCGTCGACGAGGTCACCGAGCTCGTCGCCCTGCCCACGGTCCGACGCCTCGAGCACGAGGGCACCCCGTTCGTCGGGCTGCTCTACTGCGGGCTGATCGTCACCGAGCAGGGCGTGCGGGTCATCGAGTTCAACGCCCGGTTCGGCGACCCGGAGACCCAGGTCGTGCTCCCCCGCCTGGCCACGCCGCTGAGCGGCCTGCTGCTCGCCGCGGCCTCGGGGCAGCTCGCCTCGGTCCCGCGTCCGGAGTTCCGCGACCAGGCGGCCGTGACGGTCGTCCTCGCGAGCGAGGGGTACCCGGAGAGCCCGGTGACCGGCCGGACGATCACGGGCGTCGACGACGCGAACGCGCGGGACGGGGTCGTGGTGCTGCACGCGGCGACCGGGGTCCTCGACGGGGAACTCGTCGCGACCGGTGGGCGGGTGCTCAGCGTCGTGGCCACCGGATCCGACTTCGCCGAAGCGCGCGACCGTGCCTACGCGGGCCTGCACGACATCACCCTCACCGGCGGCCGGTTCCGGACTGACATCGCCACGAAGGTCGCCCGATGAGCGCCCCCGTCGTCGAGGGCTGGCGGCACGTCTCGTCGGGCAAGGTCCGTGAGCTCTACGTCCCCGCGGCCACGGCGGACGTGGCCGGTGCCACCGAGCTCCTCCTCGTCGCCTCCGACCGCGTCAGCGCCTACGACTTCGCGCTCGAACCACCGATCCCGGGCAAGGGCGAGCTCCTCACCCGGCTGTCCCGCTTCTGGTTCGGCCAGCTCCGCGACGTCCCGAACCACCTGCTCGCCCCGAGCGGCACGACCACGCCGGTCCCGGCCTCGGTCGAGTCACGGTCCATGCACGTCATGCCGCTCCGGATGTTCCCGGTCGAGTGCGTCGTGCGCGGGTACCTGGTGGGCAGCGGCTGGGCCGAGTACCAGGAGACCGGCAGCGTGTGCGGCGTCGAGCTGCCCGCCGGCCTGTCGAACGGGGACCGCCTGCCGGAACCGATCTACACGCCGGCGTACAAGGCGCCGCAGGGCGAGCACGACGAGAACATCTCGTTCGAGCGCACCGAGGAGCTCATCGGTCCGGCCGACGCCGCGGCGCTGCGCGACCTGTCGCTGGCCGTGTACTCCGAGGCGGCGGCGATCGCCCTCCAGCGCGGGGTCGTCATCGCGGACACGAAGTTCGAGTTCGGCCGCGACGCCGACGGCCTGATCCGGATCGCCGACGAGGTCCTGACGAGCGACTCGAGCCGCTACTGGGACGCCGCCGCGTACGAGTCGGGCAACCGGACGGACTCGTTCGACAAGCAGATCGTGCGCGACTGGCTCAGCGCGAACTGGGACCGCACCGGCACGCCGCCCGTCCTGCCGGAGCAGGTCGTCGAGCGGACCGCGGCACGCTACCGGGAACTGATCGAGCGCCTCGACGCCTGACCTCGGGCGGAGTGCTCAGGCGTCGCGCGACACGACGACGACGGTGAGGTCGTCGCCGGGGTCGTGCTCGAGCACGCGGCCACGGACGCCGGCCAGGAACGTCGTCACGTCCGGCGCCGCCCGGTAGAGCGCCCCGAGTCGGGACAGGGACGCGAGCGTCGAGTCCCAGAGTTCGAGGGCACCGTCGCTGACGAGCAGCAGGGTGTCACCGGGTTCGAGCACGAGTTCGCCGGCAGCGCGGTCGATCCCGACCGGGTGGAGGCCGATCGGGAGGTCGACGGAGCGCAGGACCGACTCGGTCCCGTCGGCGTGCAGGTGCAGGACGAGGCCGTGACCGGCGTCGACGAACGCCAGGTGTCCGGTCGTGGTGTCGAGCCGACCGTGGAACAGGGTGGCGAAGGCCTCGGCGGCGCTGAGGTCCGGGGCGACCTGCTCCTCGAGTTCGGCGATCGCGGTGGACGGCTCCTCGTGGCACCGGGCGAGCAGTGCTCCGCGCATGCCCGCTGCCAGGAGTCCGGCGGCCATGCCCTTCCCCATCACGTCCGCGACGGTGAGGTCGACCGTGCCGTCGGCCGAGCGCCAGTCGTGGAAGTCGCCCGAGACGATGCCGTGCGGGATCGACGTCCCACCGATGGTCCACCCCGGCACGTCGATCATGCGGGGCTGCAGGCCGGACAGGACGGTGCGCAGCCGGTCGACGTCGAGCCCGGTGGCGAGTTCCCGCTCCGCCCAGAGGCCGAGTTCCTCGAGCAGGGCGACGTCGTCCGTGTCGAGCGCACGCGGACTCGGGTCGATGAGGCAGAGCGTCCCGACCTTCGTGGCGTCCGCTCCGACCCGGAGTGGGACCCCGGCGTAGAAGCGGACGTTGGGGTCGAGGTTGACCATCGGCAGGTCCGAGAACCGCTGGTCGGCACGCGCGTCCGGCACCACCACGGGGCCGTCCTGGTGCAGCGTCCGGCCGCAGAAGGTGTCCTGCAACGGCGTCGACCCGGGGAACACCTGGTCGGACTGCTGCGACTTGTGGAAGAGCTGGTCGTCGCCGGCCAGGTTGATGAAGGAACCCGCCACCCCGAACGCCTCGCGGGCGATCCGGGTGATGCGTTCGAACCGTTCCTCGGGCCCGCCGTCGATCACGTCGAGAGCGGCGAGGACCGCGGCACGCCGAGCCGCGCCGGGAGCGGAAGCGGGGATCGACTGTGCGACGTGCTCGGTGCTCATGACTCCACGCTAACGCGGATACCGGACACGCCCTCCCGGGCTCCGCACAACGCATGCCCCCAGTGGACGGGTCATCCCCGCGACCGGCGCGTAGCCTGACCGGGTGCTCCGTCGTGTGGTCCCCGCCTTCGCCCTCGGATGCGGCATCGTCGTCGCGCTCACCGGCTGCGGGGGCGTCCAGAACCCGACGGGGCGGGTGTCGGTCACGGTCTCGCCCGATGCCGCCGATCGGCCGTACCGGGTGCAGGTCGTCCTGCCGAACGGCGAGCCCTCGGCACGACAGCAGGTCTACCCGGGCGACACCGCCGACTTCGCCGGGATCCCGCTCGGAGACGTGACCGTCCGGGCCGGGGACCTCTGCTCCGGGAGGACGACCGTCGTGGCGGACCGCGTCGCGCGCGTGACCCTCACGGCCACGGGCTGCTGACCCGGCTCCGTCGGTCGTCGACCGGCGGTCAGGGGCCGCTCGGGTCGGGGTCGGGACCGCTGGTCGGGATCGAGGACCGCGGGCCGGGGCCGGGGTCGGGGTCGGGGACCGCGTCCCACTCCTCGCCGTACCGGGACAGCACGGACCACCGGCCGACCGGCCACGTGATCACGAACGCCCGACCGACCACGTCGTCGACGGGCACGTTGCCGTGGATGCGCGAGTCGGCGGAGTCGTACCGGTTGTCACCCATGACCCAGAGGCGCCCGGCCGGCACGGTGATGGCGAAGTCCTCGCCCGACACCCGATCGACGTCGGCGGGCAGTCGCACGTACGGCTCGTCGACCGCGTGCCCGTTCACCGACAGCCGACCCTGGGCGTCGCAGCACTCGACCCGGTCCCCGGGCAGTCCGATCACGCGCTTGATGAGGTCCTCGCCCTGCCCCGGCGCGAGCCACGCGTTCGGGTCCCGGAACACCACGACGTCACCGCGCTCGAGCGACATCACGTCGGGCACGAGCTCGTTCACCAGGACGCGGTCCCCGACGAGCAGGGTGTCCTCCATCGACTCCGACGGGATGTAGAACGACCGCACGAGGAACGCCTTCACCAGGAAGGACACGGCCAGCGCCGCCACCACGATCACGACCAGGTCGCGCAGGAACCGCGTCGTCGATCGCCGGCGGGTCTGCTCGCTCGCGGTCGAGGGACCTGTCTCGCTCACGGCGTCACCACGACCGTCGCGACGGGCGCGACCGCGATCGAGACGGCCGGCACGGCGATCGCGCCGGAGGGGGACGGCCACGGCCGGTCACGGGCGCGCTCGATGGGCAGGTCCTGGGGTCGCGGTCGGCGGCCTCGGCGTTCAGGGGGCATCGGTCCATCTTGGCCCGTCCCGGCCGGGTCCGGCTGACGAGCACCCGGATGTGATGCCAAGGTGGTCAGGACCGCGCACCGCTGCACGGTCGGGATGGAGGCCCACATGACCGACCGCAGACCACTCGCCCTGGTGACCGGGGTGGGCCGACGGGCCGGCATCGGTGCCGCGATCGCGATCCGGCTCGCCACCGACGGCTGGGACCTCGCCATCAGCTGGTGGGGGCCGTACGACGAGCGGGTGCACGGGGGTGCCGACCCGGAGGGGGTGGACGCGGTCGTCGCGGAGTGTGTGGCGGCGGGGGCCGCCGTGACGCGCCTCCCGGTCGACCTGGCCGACCCGGAGCAGGCGGCCGCGCTCGTCAGCCGCGCCGAGGCCGAAGCCGGTGCGCCCGTGGCGACCGTCGTCATGTCGCACTGCGAGTCGGTGGACTCCGACTTCGCGACGACGACCGTCGAGTCGTTCGACAAGCACCTGGCCGTGAACGTCCGCGCCCCGTTCCTCGTCGTCCAGGCGTACGCGAGGCGACTGCGCGAGGGAGCCGACGCGCCGCTCGACCGGCGCCGGGTGATCGCGCTGACGAGCGACCACGTCGGGTTCAACCTGCCGTACGGCACGAGCAAGGGTGCGCTCGACCGGCTGATCGTCGGCGCGGCGATCGAACTCGGGGACGTGCGGGTCAGCGCGAACACCATCAACCCGGGGCCGAACGACACGGGATGGATGACGGACGAGATCCGGCAGGCGGCCGTCGACCAGACTCCGCTCGGCCGGCCGTCGATGCCCACGGACACGGCGGCGCTCGTCGGGTTCCTCTGCGGGCCGGACGGCGGGTGGGTGAACGGACAACTGCTCAAGACGGACGGGGGCTTCAGCGCGAAGTGACAACTCGTTGACGTGTCACCGAAGCGGGCGCAGACTGAGGGCATGCACTCGCAGGACCTCCTCGCCGCGGACACCGGGGTGGGCGCCGTCACGCTCCGGGTCGCCGACCTCGACGCCATGACGGCGTACTACCGGGACGGCGTCCGGCTGACGGTGCTCGCGCAGGAGGGCGGTCGGGTGGTGCTCGGGCGCCCGGCGGCCGGGGACGCCGCGGGAGGGCTCACCGTGCCGGTCCTGGTCCTCGAGCACGAGCCGTCGCTCCGGAACGCCAGCCCGGGGCAGGCCGGTCTGTTCCACACCGCCGTGCTCTTCGACACCCAGGCTGACCTCGCCGCGGCGCTGTACTCCGTCGCCACCGGCTACCCGCAGTCCTTCACCGGCAGCGCCGACCACCTGGTCAGCAACGCGTTCTACTTCTCCGATCCGGAGGGCAACGGCGTCGAGTTGTACTGGGACCGCGACCGGACGCAGTGGTCGTGGACGCACGGCTCGGTCGACATGGACACCGTGTACCTCGACCCGAACGCCTTCCTGCAGGAGCACCTGACGGCCGAGGCGCTGGAGCACGCAGGTTCCCGGCCGGGTCGCGTCGGCCACGTGCACCTGTCGGTCGGGGACCTCGCCGCCGCGAAGGCGTTCTACGTCGACACGCTCGGCTTCGCCACGACCGCGGCGATGGGCGGGGAGGCACTGTTCGTCAGCGCCGGCGGGTACCACCACCACATGGCGATGAACACGTGGAACTCGCGCGGAGCCGGACGCCGACAGCTCGCCCTCGGGCTGGGCCTCGTGCGCATCGAGGTGCCGGCCGCCGACGACCTCGGCGCGCTCACCGCGCGCATGCGGGACGCCGGCGTGCAAACCGCGGACGACGGCCGGACGGTCGCGTTCGAGGACCCCTGGGCGAACCGCATCGAGGTGACCACCGCCGGTCGCGGGTGAGTCGGCGGGCGCGAGCTGCGGCTCCCGGCTGGGGGCGCGCGTGGTCCGTCCGGGTGCGCGGCCGGCGGGCTGGGTCGCGATCACGGCCGGGAGGCTCGTGTCGGCGTCCCGAGCCCGCTCGCGTCAGCGTCCCGAGCCCGCTCGCGTCAGCGTCCCGAGCCCGCTCGCGTCAGCGGGTGCGGAAGTAGCGGTGCAGCGCCCGCTCGCGGACGAGCGGGACGGCCGCCGCACCTCCTGTTACCGCTCCGACGAGTCCGAGCCCGCAGAGGAGCGCGGCGCCCTCGACGACGGGCAATCCGTCACCGAACGGGAGGCCCCGGACCAGCACCACGGACACGGCGAGCGCCAGGACGGCGCCGATCGCACCCCACACGAGGTGAACAGCGCGGTCGCCCCGGCCGTGACCTCGTGGGTCGAGATCGAGGTCCCCGGGAGCGCTGAGACCATCATGCCGTCGTCGAGCCTCCGGAGTGCCCCGGCCGCCAGGACGTCCGGCTCCTCCACGAGCGCCGAACATGCCCGGCAGTCGATCCGATCCGCCGCGGTGAAGACCCGGGTCGCCGAACCGGACGCCACCTAATGGGCGGTCCGTCCGCTCGGCGACCGCGACGGTCTCGACCGGGGTCGCCGCCTGCAGGACGGCGGGCGGATCCGTCGGCAGTGCGACGACCGCTCCGACCGCAGCGGCCGCAGCGACGAGGAGGTTGCCGAGACCGATGAGCGAGCCGGAGACCGTCGTGCTGCGTTTCCGACTCACGGTTCCCGCCAGAGTCCGAGCATCTCGAGGCGACACTGGACCGCCTCTGGGGACCCGTAGCCCGCTTCAGCCATGCATTCCCGCATCTTGGCTTGCGCATCCGCCAGTTCCTTCGGCGTCACCACACCGTCCTCGAGGATGGCCGGCTCGTAATCGCTGGCGTCTGAGATCGCCGTGGCGAACTCATCTGCCCACGGCCCCGCCCCGAGGAGGGAGATCGGCCCGTCGCTGCCCCGCTCCGTACGCGACGCGCTGCACGCGCTCGCCGTGCTGATGAGAGCGACCACGATCGCAACGACGCACCAGCGACCTCGGCTGATCACGCCGCTCGGATCATGCCGTACTGCGTGATCTGTCCCCAGCACGCCCGAGCCTCTGCCCCCGGTGCCGTCGCTGCGTCGACGGCGACGCCAGCACTCAGGACTGTCCCGACGATCGCGACTCCGAGGATCAGCTTCGAGACCATCATGTTCGTTCCCCTCCATCGCCGCGACCGTCGCAGCGTGATGTGTAATGCATGAGCGTTCTCGGCCTGACGCAAGGGCTCATGCCGAATGTCGAATGGCCGACTTGCGGAGTGATTCTCGGTACTGCTCCACCCACGACCGATCTGCAACGTAGAACGACGCGATCCCGGAATGCCACTTCCCGGTACACGACATACGCGGGCGGTCAGTGCACGATGCGGTTCGCCGGGCAGGATGGTCGGATGACTGACGACATCCGGTGGGAGGTGGTCGAGGAGAGCGCGCTGACGCTCACCGACCACGAAGCGATCGCGGCGATGCTGGCGCAGGCCTTCCCGGACTGGTCGCACTGGTACGTCGGCGGCCGGAGCTGGGCGGGGATGCAGCCCGAACGCCGGGTCATCGGGCGGACCGAGGACGGCGTCGTCCTGGCGCACGTCGGCATCCGGCGGATGTTCGTCACGGTCGGCGGCGAGGACGTCCTGGTCGGCGACACCGGCCTGGTCGGCGTCTCGCCGCGACTGCAGGGAACGGGCGTCGGCTGCGAGCTGATGGACCGCGTGCACGACGTCCTCGACGGGCTGCGCGTGCCGTACGGGTTCCTCGGCGCGGGCGAGGACCGGGTCCCCTTCTACGCGCACATGGGCTGGCACGAGTTCCCGGAGGCGGTCGGCACCTTCAGTGCGTTCACGGCGGACGGTGCCGGGGTCGTGGAGACCGAGCAGGGCGGCTGGATGGTCCGACCCGTGACGGCCCGGCTCGAGGACTGGCCGGAGGGCCCGATCCTGCTCAACGGCCAGCAGGTCTGATCGCCCCCCTCCCGACGCGCCCGACCGCGGTCGCCGAGCGGTCAGGAACGGTCGCATCGGACCTCCCGGGACGACAGGCCGTGACTACTCGACGGCACTGCGCGGAACATCCCGACCAGGCGGCGCTCCGCCCAGGGGCACCCGGCGACCGCCGGATCACGGACGGGAGGCGCGGTGCGAGTCCGACTCGCACCGCGCCTCCCGGCAGTTCCAGCGTCGGCTACGCCTCGACGGCGACCTTCTCCGGGTCCTCGTTCGAGCCCGGCGCGCTCGGCACGACCGCGGCGCGCACGCGCGCTCCGAGGTCGGGGTCGACGTTCGTCCAGTAGGCGAAGACGCGCTCGCGGAGGTCGTCGCGCGTCACCTTCGAGACGTGCCCGGCGATGTTGCCGACGAGACGCTCACGGGCGGCGTCGTCGAGGACCTCGCGGTAGAGCGTGCCGGCCTGACCCCAGTCGTCGTCCTCCGGGTGCAGGGTGGCGGCGGAGCGCTGCAGCGCACCGTCGGACTCCCAGCCCGGCGCGTCGTCGGTCGCGTTCGGGTCGGCGTGGGCACCACCGAGCGAGTTCGGCGCGTACACCGGCACCTCGGACTTCTGGAAGTCGAAGCGCATGCCGCCGTCCTTCGAGTACGAGTGGACCTCGTTCTTCGGGGCGTTCACCGGCAGCTGCGCGTGGTTCGTGCCGACGCGGTAGCGGTGGGCGTCCGCGTAGCTGAAGATGCGCGCGAGGAGCATCTTGTCGGGGCTCGCCGCGATGCCGGGCACGAAGTTCGAGGGGGCGAAGGTCGCCTGCTCGATCTGCGCGAAGTAGTTCTCCGGGTTGCGGTTGAGCTCCATCGTGCCGACCTCGATGAGGGGGTAGTCCGCGTGCGGCCACACCTTCGTCAGGTCGAACGGGTTGAAGCGGTACTCCGCGGCGTCGTCGTACGGCATGACCTGCACCTTGAGGGTCCAGCGCGGGAAGTCCTGGCGCTCGATCGCGGCGTGCAGGTCACGGATGTGGAAGTCCGCGTCCTCGCCGGCGATGCGGTCGGCGTCCTCCTGCGTCAGGGTCTTGTGGCCCTGCTCGGTGATGAAGTGGTACTTCACCCAGAAGCGCTCGCCGTCGGCGTTGATCCACTGGTACGTGTGCGAGCCGAAGCCGTCCATGTTGCGCCAGCTGGCGGGCAGGCCGCGGTCACCCATCAGCCAGGTGACCTGGTGCGCCGATTCGGGCGACAGGGTCCAGAAGTCCCACTGCATGTCGTGGTCGCGCAGGTGGGAGCCCGGCAGGCGCTTCTGCGAGCGGATGAAGTCGGGGAACTTGATGCCGTCGCGGAGGAAGAACACGGGGGTGTTGTTGCCGACGAGGTCGTAGTTGCCCTCGCTCGTGTAGAACTTCAGCGCGAAGCCGCGGGGGTCGCGCCAGGTGTCGGGCGAGCCCTGCTCACCGGCGACGCTCGAGAACCGCGCGAGCATCTCGGTGGTCTGTCCGGGCTGGAGGAACGCGGCGCGCGTGTACTGCGACACGTCGTGGGTGACGGTGAAGGTACCGAAGGCACCACCGCCCTTGGCGTGCACGACGCGCTCCGGGATCCGCTCCCGGTTGAACTGGGCGAGCTTCTCGACCAGGTAGTGGTCGTGCAGCGCGATGGGGCCGTCGGCCCCGACACCCATGGAGTGCTGGTCGCTGGAGACCGGAGCCCCGCTGTTGGTGGTGGTGGGCGTGTTCTGGTCGGACACGGTTCCTCCTCGGTGGAACGGTTGATTCGGTCAGGGTGGCTCGGGTTGGTCTTCTGGGTACGGCGCTGGGCAGGGCACAGCGGACGTCCCGGGTTTGCCGGGAGGCCCGTGCTGCGCAGGCGCTCAGCTCGCGCTGGGTGCGACGGCGGTGGCGCTGGGCGCGACGGCGGACGCGGCAGCCTCCGCCGTGTCGTCACGCTCGGCAGCGGCGCACTGCGCGCAGATGCCCCAGTAGGTGACCTCGGCGGTGGTGACCGCGAAGCCGTGGGTCTCGGACGGGGTCAGGCACGGCGCGTGGCCGACGGCGCAGTCCACGTCACCGATGGCGCCGCACATGGTGCAGACGATGTGGTGGTGGTTGTCCCCGGTGCGGCGCTCGTACCGTGCCGGGCTGCCGGCGGGTTCGATACGGCGGACGAGCCCGGCGCCGGTCAAGGCGTTCAGCACGCCGTAGACCGCCTGGTGGCTCGTGGTCGGGAGTTCGGCCGCGAGCGCACTGACGAGGTCGTCGGCCGTGGTGTGCGGCGACGACTCGATCGCGCGGAGTGCCGCGAGCCTCGGCGCGGTGACCCGGAGTCCGGCCCCGCGGAGGAGTTCGGTGTCGTCGACCATGCGGAGCCCTTCTCTTGCAGCGTTCAAGACAACGCTCACTGTACACGGCCGGCCCGTCCCCGCGGCCACGACACGTACGCGGTGCGGAATACGATGTGTCACGATCCGGTCGCGATCAGCTGAGCATCGCTCGGGACGGTAGGAACGGCCGGTAGCGTCCAGCCATGTCCATGCAGCAGGCCGACGCAGCGTCGGCGAACACCGCTCAGGACGTCCGGGGGACCATCGCGCAGCGGGACCTGGTCGTCGACCTCATCCGGACGGCCTGCGTCGTCATCGTCGTCGTCGTGCACGTCACGATGGTCGGCGTCGCGTCCGATGCCGCCGGGATCCGGGTGACGAGCCCCCTGCAGCAGCTGCCCTGGTACGTCGGCGCGACCTGGATCGGTCAGGTGATGCCGCTGTTCTTCGTGGTGGGCGGGTTCGCGAGCGCCATGGGATGGCGCAGCACCGTCGCCCGCACGGATGCCTCCGGCAGCCCCGCGCGGGACTACGTCGCGACCCGGCTCGTGCGGTTGTTCCGGCCGGCGGTCCCCCTCTTCGTGGTGCTCGCGGTCGGACTCGGCGTCGCCACGGCCGTCAGCACCCCGGCCGAGCTGCTCGACGAACTCGCGTTCGGCATCGGGTCCCCGCTCTGGTTCCTCGCCGCGTACGGCATCACGCAGTGCTGCGTCCCCCTCATGGCCCGGCTGCACGCACGCGCGCCCTGGTGGACCCTCGTCGTGCTGCTCGTGCTCGCCGCCGTCGTCGACTCGGTCCGCCTGGCGACCGGCGTCGCCGAGGTGGGGCTCCTCAACCTCGGCCCGGTGTGGCTGTTCGCGCAGCAGCTCGGGTTCCTGTGGGTCGACGGCTGGTTCGCCCGGCGGTCGCGCCTGGTGCTGCTCGGGATCGCGGGGTCCGCGTACGGCCTGCTCGTGCCCCTGACCTCCGTCGGCCTCTGGGCCCCGGACATGCTGCAGGACCTCAACCCGCCGATGCTCCCGCTGGCGTTCCTCGCCGTCGGGCAGGCCTGTCTCGTGCAGGTCGTGCACGCGCCGCTGACGAGGCTCATGCAGGCCCGTCCCGCGCAGGCCGTCGTGTTCCTGCTCGGTCGGGACGGCATGGCGATCTACCTCTGGCACCTGCCGCTGTTCATCCTGCTCAACGGGATCGGCCTGCTCGTCGGGCTGCCCTTCCCCGAGCCCGGCTCCGGGACGTGGTGGGCGACGCGGGTGCTCGCGGTCGTGGTGCTCCTCGCGACGGCGCTCGGCGTGGCGCGGGCGGTCCGCCGCTCCGACCGGCCGCTCCCCCGCCTGGCTCCGGGGTCCGACCGCCCGACCTGGCCGGTCCTCGCGGTCGCAGCCATCTGCACGATCGGCCCGGCCTTCGCGGTCATGCAACTGCACCTGTCGTTCCCGATCGCGCTCGTCGGTGCCGTCCTGATCCCGGCGGGTGTGTGGCTGCTGACGCGCACGGTGCCGACCCGGGGCGTGGCGACCGTGTCCGGGTCCTCGTCCACCGGAGTCGGGCCGGGCCTCCCGTCCCGAGAGCACTGACGCCCACCGCGGTCTCCGGGACGACGAGCCCGGCCGGCAGCTGCCGGACGGTGAGCCGGGAGCGGCGGCGGGCGTTGCTCGGCACGGCGGACACGACGCGAGCCCCGGCCCCTCGAGCGAGGGACCGGGGCTCGCGGTCCGTGACCGGCGTGGCCGGCGACCGACGGCCGGCGGCCAGCGGAACGGGGGCGACTACGCGCCGACGTGCCTGCCGTGGTGGTCGTCGGCGGCGGGCTCGTCCGCGGCGGTCGCCGGGGCCGGTGCGGAGGCGTGCGCGCCGACGTGCTCGTGCGCACCGGCACCTGCCTGATCGGCGCCGGCCTGCTCCCCGTCCGGCTGGGTGGCGACGGACCCGGTCTGCTTCCACGCCACGGTCTGCTTCGGCTTGGTCAGGAACAGGGCCGCGACGATCGCCGCGATGAGCACGACGGCCGGCAGGACCAACGACTGGCCCATCGCCCGCGAGAACGGGTCGAGCAGGAAGCCCGGCAGCGACCCCGTCTGCTCGGCGCTGATCCCGGACCCACCGGACTGGCTCGGGAACTCCGCGCGGATACGGGCCTCCATGAGGGCGGCGATGCCGGCGGAGCCGAGCACGGCACCGATCTGACGGGTCGTGTTGTAGACGCCCGAGCCGGCGCCGGCGAGACGCGGCGGCAGGTTGCGCGTGGCGGAGACGGAGAGCGGTCCCCACATGCAGGCATTCGCGAGCCCGAGGAGCGCGCTCGGCAGGAGCACCCAACCCCAGTCGGCGTTCGCGGCGATGAGCGCGCCGAACCAGAACAGTCCGCCGGAGAAGCAGGCGAGGCCGAACGATGCGACCCAGCGCGGGTTCCAGATGTTGAGCCGCTTGCCGACGTAGGGCGCGAGCGCGGCCGAGAGGACGGCCTGCGGGACCAGGAGGAGCGCGGCCTGCGTCGGCGAGAACCGGAGCACGTCCTGCGCCCACAGCATGATCGGCAGCGCGAAGGACGCGATGGCGACGCCGACCGCGGTGATCGCGACGTTGGCGAGGGTGAAGTTGCGGTCCGTGAACAGGCCGAGCGGGAGGAGCGGCTCCCCCTTCTGCACGCCCTGCCAGACGACGAACGCGGCGAGGACCACGATGCCGGCGATGATGAGCGACCAGACGGAGATCGGACCGGTGATGGTGCCCCAGTCGTAGGTCTCGCCCTCCTGGATGCCGAAGACGAGCAGGAAGAGCCCGACCGCGGACAGCACGACGCCGAGCAGGTCGAAGCGGTGACGGTTCGTGGCGAAGGACGGCACGAACTTCTGCGCGAGCACGAACGCGACGACGCCGACGGGGACGTTCACGAAGAAGATCCACTCCCAGCCGAAGCCGTCGACGAGCAGGCCGCCGAGGATCGGGCCGACGAGCGAGGCGACACCGGCGACGGCGCCCCACAGGCCCATCGCGGCACCGCGGTTCTGCGGCGGGAAGATGCGGGTGATGACGGCCATCGTCTGCGGGGTCATCATCGCGGCACCGAGGCCCTGCACGACGCGGGCAAGGATGAGCACCTCGATCGAGCCGGCGAGTCCGCACCAGAGGCTGGCGAGGGTGAACACGACGAGGCCGACCTGGTACAGCACCTTCGGGCCGAAGCGGTCACCGAGCCGGCCCGTGATGAGCAGCGGGACGGCGTACGCGAGCAGGTACGCGCTCGTCACCCAGATGACGGCGTTGATGTCGGCGTCGAGGGCCTGGGAGATGGTCGGCGTCGCGACCGAGACGATCGTCGAGTCGACCAGGATCATGAAGAAGCCGACGACGAGCGCCCAGAGCGCTGGCCACGGCTTCTTGCCGTGCTCCAGGTCGGCGACGGTGGAGGCGGATGTCATCGAGTGGTGTCCTTGCTGTTGCTGTTCATCGTGGTGTCTGCGGGGGCGTCGGCTCCGGCGTCCGGACCACCCCAGGGGACGTCGCCGCGCTGGATGCGCTCGACGGTGGTGTGCAACCACTCGATCTGCGCGGTGAGCATGGCACGGACGTACGACACGTCCAGCCAGTAGCGCTCCGGCAGGTCCTTGGCGGTCACGACGCCGAGGATCTCGTCGGTGTCGGCCCGCCTGCCCTCCAGCGCGGCGGCCCGCGCGGTCAGTGCTGCGACCGCCTCGGCGAGCGAGATGTTCTCGATCTCGGCGACGGCCAGGTGGAAGACCGGGTACTCGTCGGCGGGCTCGGCGAGCAGGTGGAGCAGCCCGTCGTGGAGGACCGTCCTGCCCTGGTCCGTGATGGCGTACGTCGTGCGCTCCGGCCGGTTGCCGCCGCGGTCGGTCCCGACGGCCTCGGCCAAGCCCAGGTCGACGAGCCGTCCGACCTGGTGGTAGAGCGTGCCGGGGCGGACCTTGACGTTCCGGGCGTCACGCCGGTGGACCATCGTCTGGAACATCTCGTACGGGTGCGCGGGTCCCTCGTTGAGGAGCCCGAGCGCCGCGTACGCGAGCGGCGTGAGGTCCGGCACCGTGCCTCCGGGAGATGAGTGGCCGTACAGGATGATCGAAGCGGAATGTTCGAGTTGGAATAGTACGTCGCCGAACGGTTCTCCACAAGCGCTGGGGCCGGTCCCGAGCGGCACCTAGACTGTTCTCGTCCCCACCCGACCCCTGTGCTGGAGTGAACACGTGCCAACGATCGTCGTCGAGGTCATGCCGAAGGCCGAGATCCTCGACCCCCAGGGCAAGGCGGTGGGCAACGCCCTCGCCCGCCTCGGCAAGAACGACCTGACCAACGTCCGCATCGGCAAGCGATTCGAGGTGTCGGTCGACGGTCCCGTCGACGACGCCAAGCTCGCCGAGGTCCGCGAGATCGCGGTCGACGTCTTCTCGAACGCCGTCATCGAGGACGTCGTCTCCGTCAGCGTGGTCGAGTGACGATGCGCATCGGCGTCATCACCTTCCCCGGCTCGCTCGACGACCGCGACGCCCAGCGCGCCGTCCGTCTCGCCGGAGCCGAGCCCGTCGCGCTCTGGCACGGCGACCACGACCTGCAGGGTGTCGACGCGATCGTCCTCCCCGGCGGGTTCTCCTACGGCGACTACCTGCGTGCGGGTGCGATCGCCGCCAAGGCCCCGATCATGGCCGAGGTCATCGACGTCGCGGGCAAGGGGATGCCGGTCCTCGGCATCTGCAACGGCTTCCAGATGCTGGCCGAGGCCCGTCTGGTCCCCGGAGCACACACCCGGAACGCCCACCAGCAGTTCATCCGGCGCGACCAGGTGCTCCGTGTCGAGAACGCCGACACCGCCTGGACCTCCGGCTTCGACGCGCAGCAGGAGATCACCATCCCGCTGAAGAACGCCGACGGCCGGTTCGTCGCCGACGCGGACGAGATCAAGCGCATCGAGGACAACGGCCAGGTCGTGTTCCGCTACGTCGGCGTCAACCCGAACGGGTCGATCGACGACATCGCCGGTGTCTCGAACGAGCGCGGCAACGTCGTCGGCCTCATGCCGCACCCCGAGCACGCCACGGAGCCCGGGTTCGGCCCGGACACCCGCGCTGCCATGGCCTCCGGCACGGACGGCCTCACCTTCTTCACCTCCGTGATCGAGCGCGCGCTCGTCAAGTGACCGCGACTCCAGCGCCCGCGACTCCAGTGACAGGGAACGACAACACCGTGACCACGCCCGTCCGCCCGAAGCCCGACACCGTCCAGGACGCCGCCGAGACGCCCGACAAGGAGCAGCCGTACGCGGCACTCGGGCTCAAGGCCGACGAGTACGCCAAGATCCGCGAGATCCTCGGCCGCCGACCCACCTCGGGCGAGCTCGCGATGTACTCCGTCATGTGGTCGGAGCACTGCTCGTACAAGTCGAGCAAGAACTACCTCCGGCAGTTCGGCCAGAAGGTCACGCCGGAGATGAAGAAGAACCTCATGGTCGGCATGGGCGAGAACGCCGGTGTCGTCGACGTGGGCGACGGTTGGGCGGTGACCTTCAAGGTCGAGTCGCACAACCACCCGTCCTACGTCGAGCCGTACCAGGGCGCCGCCACGGGAGTCGGTGGCATCGTCCGCGACATCATCTCGATGGGTGCCCGTCCGGTGGCGGTGATGGACCAGCTGCGCTTCGGTGCGATCGACCACGAGGACACTGCTCGCGTCGTGCACGGGGTCGTCGGTGGCATCTCGTTCTACGGCAACTGCCTCGGCCTGCCGAACATCGGCGGCGAGACCTACTTCGACCCGGTGTACCAGGGCAACCCGCTGGTGAACGCGCTGGCGGTCGGCGTCCTCCGCCACGAGGACCTGCACCTCGCCAACGCCTCCGGCGCGGGCAACAAGGTCGTGCTCTTCGGTGCCCGCACGGGTGGCGACGGCATCGGCGGTGCGTCGATCCTGGCGTCCGACACCTTCACCGAGGGCGGCCCGACCAAGCGCCCGGCCGTCCAGGTGGGTGACCCGTTCGCCGAGAAGGTCCTCATCGAGTGCTGCCTCGAGCTCTTCCAGAAGGAGCTCGTCGAGGGCATCCAGGACCTCGGCGCCGCGGGCATCTCCTGCGCGACGAGCGAGCTCGCGAGCAACGGAGACGGTGGGATGCACATCTCCCTCGACGACGTCCTGCTGCGCGACCCGTCGCTCACGGCAGAGGAGATCCTCATGTCGGAGAGCCAGGAGCGCATGATGGCGGTCGTCCGCCCCGAGAAGCTCGACGCGTTCCTCGCGGTCGTCGGCAAGTGGGAGGTCGAGACCAGCGTCCTCGGCGAGGTCACCGGTACCGGCCGCCTCGTCATCGACTGGCAGGGCCAGGAGATCGTCAACGTCGACCCCCGCACCGTCGCGGTCGACGGCCCCGTGTACGAGCGCCCCGTCGCCTACCCGACGTGGATCGACGCGCTGCAGGCCGACGGCGCCGAGTCGCTCGACCGTCCGGAGACGGGCCCCGCGCTCAAGGCGCAGTTCCTGCAGCTGCTCGGGTCCCCGAACCTGTCGGACAAGCGCTGGGTCACGAACCAGTACGACACGTACGTGCTCGGCAACACCGCGCTCGCCTTCCCCGACGACGGCGGCATGATCCGCGTCGACGAGGAGACCGGCCTGGGCGTCGCCATCGCGACGGACGCCAACGGCCGGTACTGCCAGCTCGACCCGAAGCAGGGCGCTCGCCTCGCCCTGGCCGAGGCCTACCGCAACGTCGCCGTCACCGGCGCCGTCCCCGCCGCGGTGACCGACTGCCTGAACTTCGGGTCGCCGGAGAACCCCGAGGTTATGTGGCAGTTCTCGGAGGCCGTCGAAGGCCTCGCGGACGGCTGCATGGAACTCGGCATCCCGGTCACCGGTGGCAACGTGTCGTTCTACAACCAGACCGGTGACACCCCGATCCACCCGACGCCCGTCGTCGGTGTGCTCGGCGTGATCGACGACGTCGCCAAGCGCATCCCCTCGGGCTGGCAGGACGACGGCCACAACATCTACCTGCTCGGCACGACGAGCCTCGAGCTCGACGGCTCGGCGTGGGCCGGCACCGTGCACGGGCACCTCGGCGGACGCCCGCCGGCGGTGGATCTGCAGCGTGAGAAGGCACTGGCGGAGCTCATCGCCGCCGCTGCCGACGAGCAGCTGCTGACGAGCGCGCACGACCTGGCGGACGGCGGCCTCGGCCAGACCCTCGCCGAGTCGGTCCTGCGTTTCGGGCTCGGCGCCCGCGTCGTGCTCGACGAGCTCGAGTCCCGTGACGGCGTGGACACCGCGACCGCGCTGTTCTCGGAGTCGACCGGTCGCGTGATCGTGACCGTCCGCCGCGAGGACGACGTCCGCTTCCAGGGCCTGTGCAACGGTCGGGGCTACCCGGTCCTGCGCATCGGCGTGACGGATGCGGCGTCGGGCTCCCTCGAGGTCCAGGGTGCGTTCGAGGCGACGATCGACGAGCTCCGCGGTGCCCACGGCGCCACGCTGCCGTCGCACTTCGGTGACGTCATCCAGGAGAACGTGACCGAGGGCTACATCGGTCGTGGGCCGCTCGACGACCACGGCGCGTTCTCGCCCCGCACGGACGCCTGAGCACGGTGCCGATCGTCACGCTGCCCTTCCAGGAACTGGTCGACCGGTTCGGCCCGGTGCCGGACGGCATCGAACTCGACGTCTGGGACGTCGAAGCGCCGCACCCCCGGGCCGATGAGGTCGCCATCGCCTTCCTGCCGTTCTACTTCGGCGGACGGCACCGGTGGCAGTACGTGCACGACCTGCCGAACCTCGAGCTGCTGCAGCTGCCGAGCGCCGGGTACGAGTGGGCGATCCCGCACGTGCCCGGCCACGCGCACCTGGCGAACGGCCGGGGCATCCACGACGACGAGACGGCCGAACTGGCGGTCGGTCTCGCACTGACGTCCCTCCGCGAGATCTCGGCGTTCCAGTTCGACCGGACCGAGCAGCGATGGGACTCGCGCGAGACCCGTTCCCTGGCCGACCGTCGGGTGACCGTGGTCGGCTACGGTGCGATCGGCTCGGCCATCGCGACACGGTTCGAGGCGTTCCGCACCGAGGTGACCGTGGTGGCCCGGACCGCACGGGAGCAGGACGGCCGGCAGGTGCACGCGTTCGGTGACCTGCCCGAGCTCGCCCGCACCACCGACGTACTCGTGCTCATCACGCCGCTCACCGACGAGACCGAGGGACTGGTGGACGCGCGGATCCTGGCAGCGCTGCCCGACGGCGCCCTCCTGGTGAACGTGGCGCGCGGCAAGGTCGTGGACACCGACGCCCTGGTCGCCGAGCTGCGGTCCGGCCGACTGTCGGCGGCGCTCGACGTCACGGACCCGGAGCCCCTGCCCGCCGGTCATGCGCTGTGGACGACGCCGAACACCGTGCTCACGCCGCACGTCGGGGGCAACACGGACCTCAGCGTGCCGCGATCGCTCGACCTGGTGCGCCGGCAGGTGTCGGCGTTCGCCGAGGGTCGGCCGTTCGAGAACCTCGTCGAGGTCCCGGTCCACCAGGCCTGACCGGGGTGAACCCCGGTCGGGGCTGCTCGGCCTGACCCGCCCGAGCCCGGGTCAGAGCGGCACGATGCAGGTCGGGCTGCCCACGGCGATCTGCGCGACCGCCTCGCCCGGCACGCCGTCGTCGCCGACGGGGAGCACCGCGACGGCGTCCGACATCTGGTTCGCGACGAGCAGGTACCCGGGCACCCGCGCGAAGTGCCGCGGCCACACGCCGCCCGCCGACGCTGCCCCGACGACCCGGAGCCCGCCGTCGGATGCGTCGAGCACCACGATCTGGTCGCGGCCCCGGACCGCGACCGTGACGAGCCCGTGCTCGTCGACCTCGATGTGGCTGAGCAGGGAGGTCTCGACCGGCCCGTCGAAGGCGGCGGCCGTGCAGACCTCACGGAACGACCCCGACCCGTCCCGTCGCATCCGGTACACGTGACCGTCGAGCTCCCCGGCGACGAGCAGGTCCCCGTCGAACCAGGCCATGTGCCGCGGCCCCGCCCCCGGTGCGACGTGGTGCACCCGCAGGGGCTCGATCGACACCGAGGTCGCGTTCGCTGCGACCCGGAACTCGTGCAGGGCGTCGCCCCCGAGGTCGGCGACCAGGACGGTGCCGTCCGGGGTGGCGGTCGACTGGTGCGCGTGTGGGCGGTCCTGACGGTCCTCGTCGGGACCGGTCGCGTCGGGCAGGACCTCGGTCGCGACGGCCGCGTCGGGCAGCACGGCGGACACCCCGGTCCCCCGCCCGGCGACCCCGTGTCCGGCGGCAGTACCGGCGCCGTCAGCCCCGGCCCCGGCCCCGACTGCGGCACCAGGCCCGCCGACGATCCCGTCACTGGCCGACACCGAGGCCGCGTACGACTCGGCCGCCTCGAGCGAGACCGCCGTCACGGTGCCGGAGACGTAGGTCGTGACGACGAGCGCGCCGGCGGGGTCGACCCGGATGTGGCACGGCGCGTCACCACCGGCGGATGCGTCCCAGAGGTGTTCGAGCGACGAACCCGATCGGCGGAAGGCGTGGACCCCGCCGTCGGTGGTCTCGGAGACGGCGTACACGCGGTCCCCCGAGACGGCCAGGAACGACGGGTCGTCCAGCACGGCGACGGTCGACGCGACGAGCGCAGGCCCGTCGGCGCCGGCACCGCTCGACCCGACGATCGAGATGCCGGTCGCGTTCCCCCCGCCGGTGGCCGTGTACGACCCGATGAGCAGGTGCAGCTCGGGCAGGTGCTGCCCCGGCAGGCTCACAGCTCGCCGACCGCGATGCGCTCGTGGTGGTGGATGACCTCCGCGACGATGAAGTTGAGGAACTTCTCGGCGAACGCCGGGTCGAGGTGCGATTCGGCAGCGAGGGACCGCAACCGTGCGACCTGGATCTGCTCGCGTGAGGGGTCGGCTGCCGGCATCCCCGCCGCGGCCTTGAGGTACCCCACCCGCTGTGTGTACTTGAAGCGCTCGGCGAGCATGTGGATCACGGCGGCGTCGATGTTGTCGATGCTCTGCCGGATGCTCTGGAGTTCGGCGACGGCGTCTTCGTCGTTCGTGCTCGGGGCCTCGTTCATGCCCCGAGCCTACTGACCGAGCGCGGACGCGACGAGGGGCGGACCAGAGCACACCTCCACTCCTGAGATGATGGCTGCATGACGGTTCTGCTGGCGATCTCCGGCGTCTTCGCGGTCCTGGCGGGCCTCGTGCACGTGTACATCTTCTTCCTGGAGTCCGTGGCCTGGACGAGTCCCCGCGTCCGCCGCATCTTCGGGATCGCCTCGGACGCCGACGCGCAGGCCACCCGCTCGCTGGCCTTCAACCAGGGCTTCTACAACCTGTTCCTCGCGATCGGCGCGGTCCTCGGTGTCGTGCTGGTGCTGGCGGGCAACGGCGCCACGGGGTGGACCCTCGTCGTCTTCGCCTGCGCGAGCATGCTCGGTGCGGCGGTCGTCCTGGCAGGCACCGGTCGGAAGTACCTGAACTCGGCCTTCGTGCAGGGCTCGTTCCCGCTCATCGCGCTGCTCTTCGCGTTCCTCGCGTCGACGTTCGGCGCCTGACCGCGCGCGGCGGCGCCCCCGCGCCTGCGGTCGCTGGCCCCGGCCACGGCCACGGCCCAACACGAACCGGCTCGAACCGCGTCGTTCCGCGGTTCGAGCCGGTTCTCGTCGTACAGGGCCGGTCGGCGCCAGCAGGGCCAGTCGGCGCCAGCAGGCCGCTCTCCAGCGCCGACCGCCGTCAGCCGTCAGCCCAGCTTCGCCGCGAACTCGTCCGGCAGGCGCTCGAGCGCCCACTCGATCGCCGCGGTCGTGCCGAGCGAGAACGCCGTCGAGACGTCCGAGTCGTCGATCACGATGGCGTGCCCGGCCTCGACCGACGGCACCTTCTTGAAGAGCGGGTCCGACGACGCCTTCGACGCCTCGACGTAGATCGGCAGCACGACGGTCAGGTCAGCGTCGAGCAGATCGAGGTTCTCGTTCGACAGCGAGACCGAGAACTCCTTGCCGGCGGCCTCGTCGATCGCTTCCGGGATCGTGAACCCGAGGTTCTGCATGAAGGTCGCCCGGCTGTCGCGGGAGGCGTACACGCCGAAGCCCTCGGACGTGTAGGCGCCGATCGCAGCCGTCTTGCCGTCGAACTCGGGGTGCGCCTCACGCGCTGCCGCGTACGAGTCGTCGAGGTCGGCGAGGAGCTGCTTGCCCTCGCTCTCCTTGCCGAGCGCCTTCGAGATCATGTCGACCTGCTCCTCGGTGGAGGCGAGGTAGTTCTCGCCACCCTTCGGGATCGCGACGGTCGGGGCGATGGCGGAGAGCTTGTCGTAGCGGTCCTTGTCGCCCGAGCTCTTCACGTCGAGGATCACGTCGGGATCGAGCTTGAGGATCTCTTCGTAGCTCGGCTCGAGCGTCTCGATGATCTTCGGGGCCTTGTCGTACGCACCCTTCAACCAGGGTCCGACGCCCTCGCCCCCGAAGGCGAGCCAGTCACTGGCGCCGACGGGCTGCACGCCGAGTTCGAGTGCCGTCTCCGCGTCGCCCCAGCCGAGGGCCACGACGCGCTTCGGGGCGGAGTCGATCGTCGTCGTGCCGAGTCCGGTCGTGATGGAGACCGGGAAAGCGCCGTCCGACGAGCCTCCGTCGGAGGAGTCGGACGAGGACGGCGTGCTCGACGACGAGCAGCCGGAGAGGACCAGGGTGGCGGCGACGACGGCACCGGCCGCGGCGAGCACGCGCCCGAGGCGGCGCTTGGGGAGGGAGGTACGGATCACGAAGGGTAGCCTAACCTAAGCGCTCCTCCTCCGGGAGGCCTGGTGAGGGCCCCGCGGATAGGCTGCGCGCGTGGCCCCGACCTTCCCCGACGCCGACCGGACGCAGCTCGCCGTGCTCGGCTCCCCCATCGCCCACTCGCTCTCCCCCGCGCTGCACGCGGCGGCCTACGACGTGCTCGGTCTCCCCTTCTCGTACGGGAGGCACGAGATCGCGTCCGGCGAACTCGCCGCGTTCGTCGCGGGGCTGGGTCCGGAATGGCGGGGCCTCAGTCTGACGATGCCGCTCAAGCGCGAGGTGCTACCGCTCCTCGACCGGACGACCCCGCTCGTCGACGAGCTCGGGGTCGCGAACACGGTCGCGTTCCGCCAGGAGGGGTCCTCGGTCGTCCTCGCCGGCGCGAACACGGACGTCGCCGGGCTCGTGCGGCCGGTCGCCGCACTCGGTCACGTCCCCGGCGAGGCCACCATCCTGGGTGGAGGAGCCACCGCGGCGAGCGCCCTCACCGCGTCCCTGCGGCTCGGGGCGTCCCTGGTCCGGGTGTTCCTCCGCGACACCGGCAAGGCGGGCGACCTCGTCATGCTCGCCGCCCGGCTCGGCGTGACGCTCGAGGTGCATCCGCTCGACGACCTGTCGTCCGCCGGGCCGATGGGCTTCGTGGTGTCGACCCTCCCGGGCGGCGCCGCGGACGACCTGCCCCTCGTGCCGTCGGGTCCGGACGCGGTGCTGTTCGACGTGGCCTACGAGCCGTGGCCGACCCGGGCCTCCACGGCGTGGAACGCGGCGGGGGGCCGCGTGCTGAACGGCCTCGACATGCTCAGCGAGCAGGCCGTCGGACAGATCCGCTTCTTCCTGACGGGTGACGAGGACGAGCTGCTGCCCGACGAGGCCGAGGTCCGCCGGTCGATGCGCGCCGCCGTCGGACTGCCGCCGACGATCGGCTGACGCGCGGCCACTGCACGCGACCGCTGCGCGCGGTGCCGCGAGACGCCCCCGTCTGTCTTCGACGCCGCCGAGTGATCGAGACGCCGCTCGATCCGGCGGCGTCTCGCGCAGGCGCCCCCGTCCCGCCCGGTACCGGCTCGAGCGTGGTCGGTCAGGCCACGACGCCGTCGATGTAGTACCAGCGCCCGGCCTCGCGGACGAACTCGCTCGTCTCCTCGAGCGTCCCGCGCTCGGTGTCGGTGCGCCACCACGCGCGGAACGTGACCGTGCCCGCGGTGTCGAACGGGCCTCCCGACCGGGCCGCGACGATGTCGAGCCGCGTCCACCGCTGCGCCGGGTCGAGGTCGAGCGTCGCCGGGCGCGTGCTCGGGTGCCAGCTGTCGAGCAGGTACGCGGGCAGGCCGAGCGCGAAGGCGGAGAAGCGCGACCGCATGAGCCGCTCGGCGGTGGGGGCGGGCGCGCCGGAGTGCAGGGGGCCACAGCACTCGTCGTAGGGGTTCCCGCTCAGACAGGGGCAGCGCTCGGTGCTCACCGCTCCAGCCTAGGGAGCGGCGAGCACCGCCAGGCGCTCAGTCGACGAGCGAGAGCGTCACCGTGATGTTGCCGCGGGTGGCGTTCGAGTACGGGCAGATGGTGTGCGCCAGCTCGACCAGACGCTGCCGCGACGACCCCTCGACCGCAGGGGCGTAGACGTCGAGCTCGACCGCGAGACCGAAGCCGCCCGCGCCGTTGCCGCCGATGCTGACCTCGGCGGAGACCTCGGCGCCGGTGGTGTCGAGTTCGAGCTGCTTGCCGGCGACGTGCAGCGCGCCGAGGAAGCACGCGGCGTACCCGGCGGCGAAGAGCTGCTCGGGGTTCGTGCCCTCACCGCTGCCGCCCATCTCCTTCGGCGGGCGGGTGTCGAGGTCGATGCGGTCGTCCTCGGTGCGGACGTGTCCGTCGCGGCCGCCTCCGGTGGCGTGGGCGGCTGCGGTGTAGACGATGTCGAGAGTCATGAGCCCAGGTCATCGACCGTCGCTGGACGATCGCTGAGGAGGCCCGGCCGCGGGCTGCTCACCGGTTCCGCTGGTGCACGGCGTCGGGCGTGTCCGGGTGCTGGCGGCGCACGGGGGTGTGCGGCGGCCCGGCTCAGCCGATGAAGGCGTCGACGAGCGCGGTGGCGTCCTCGACGACCGTGCGCTCCCACTGCTGTCGGGTCTTCCGGATACGGGTGACGACGAGCCCGTGCAGGGAGATCCAGAGCAGGTCGGCCTGCAACCGCTCGTCGCGGTCCCCCGCGGGCAGGCCGACGAGGAGGGCGTCGAGACGGCTCTGCAGTCGGTCGATCCCGGACTCGATCTGCGCCGGGTCCTCCAGGAGGTCCCGCCCCTCGAACAAGAGCTGGTACGCCCCGGGGTTCGCGACCGCCCACGTCACGTACGCGCTCGCGGTGCGCCGGAGAGCCGAGGCGCGGTCGTCGGTCGACGCGCTCGCGCCGGAGTCCTCGATCGCGGCGGCGAGCGCGGCGAGACTCTGGCTGGCCACGGCGATGAGCAGCGCCTGCTGCGACGGGAAGTGCCGGTACACGGCGGTCGCCGAGACACCGCACGCGCGCGCGGTCTCCCTGAGGGACGGCGGGGTGACGGCCAGTCGCTGCGACAACAGATCCGTCGCGGCTGCGAGGAGGTCGTCGCGCAGCTGGTCGCCCGTGCGGGTACGCGACGCGTTCGTCATGGAGCCACTGTCGCACAACGGGCTGGTTGACACCCGTCAACCGAGCGCATAGGTTTACACCCGTCAACCCGTCGCCCCCGAAGGAGCAGTGCATGGACCACCGCAACACGACCGCCCTCGTCACCGGCGCGAGTTCCGGCATCGGTCGGGAGTTCGCCCGTGCCCTGGCCGCGCGCGGAGCCGACCTGGTGCTGGTCGCACGCCGGGCCGACGTCCTCGAGGAGCTGGCGCAGTCGCTCCGGGCTGCGCACGGTCGGGTGGTGACCGTCGTGCCGCTCGACCTCACGCAGCCGTCGAGCGGCACGCGCCTCCTCGCCGAGCTCGCCCGGCTGGGCGTCCGCGTGGACACGGTGGTGAACTGCGCGGGCATCGGTCTGACCCGCGACTTCGTGGACAGCACGCCGTCCGAACTCGCGGACCAGCTCGCCGTCAACATCGACGCCGTCGTCGACGTGTGCCACGCGTTCCTCCCCGGGCTCGTGTCCGCCGGCCGCGGCGTGCTGCTCAACGTCGCGAGCCTCACGGCCTACATGCCGACGCCGGGGATGGCGGTCTACGCAGCCTCGAAGGCCTTCGTCCTGCGGTTCACCGAAGCGCTGGCGTACGAGTTGCGCGACTCCGGGGTCACCGTCATGGCCTTCTCGCCCGGTCCGACGAAGACCGAGTTCTACCGGAACTCCGGCACCGACGAAGGTCGGGTGCGGTTCGAGACGCCCGAGCAGGTCGTCGCTGCGGCCCTCCGTGCCCTCGACAAGTCGACGCCCCCGGTCAGTGCCGTCTCGGGCAACGCGAACACGCGGACCAGTCGCATCGCGCCGCTGCTGCCGAGGCGGACGGTCCTGCGCCTGGCCGACTCGTCCCCGAGGACGACGGCCTGACGTCGTCGCTGCACCGGGACTGCCTGACCTCGTCGCTGCACCGAGCGTCCGCCGAGGAGGCCTGAGCGGTAGACAGGTGGTGTGTACCGACTCGGGTGGCAGGTGTTCCGCGCGCGGTTCCGGCAGGACGTGTCCGTCGACCGGCTCCGACGCGCCCTGCTGGTCGGCGTCGTCGTCGCGGTCGCCATCGGGGTGCTGCTCGCAGTGACCGACGCAGGGACCGGCTGGATCGACGCCGGTCCGGGGCTGTCCCCACTCATCGTCGTCCTGGGGGCGCTGGCGGCCGGACTCATCACGGTGTCGTGCTTCCCGATGCGACGCAGGGACGAACCGCTGGCGACGATCAACGGGTACCAGGTGCGGCCGGACACGATGCGGATCGCTCGGGCCTCGGTGCAGCGGTACCTCGGGCGGCGGATGCCCGACATCGAGCCCGACGACCGGGATGCCGTCCTCAACGACACTGCCTTGGTGCGCCGGACACTCGTCGTCGACGTGATGCGGGCAGCTCCTGGCCTCATCGGACTCGCGTTCGCCGGCATCGCGCTCTTCTTGCTCGGCGGCCGGTCTGCGCTCGCGTTCTTGTGGGTCTTCGGCTACCTCGGACTCGTTCCCGACCGCATCCTCCGGCTCGGCCGGACGGAGCGCGCCCACCGTGCCGCCGCTGCCCTCCCGCCGACAGAGCCCGGATCGACCACCCCGACCGGCCGGAACCGGTTCCCGTCCGGGTCGAAGGTCGGCCTGCCCGACGTCTGACCCCCGCCCGGTGACGGCCGCGGCAGGATGAGCCCATGGACATCCGCGCACTGTTCGCCCCGACCGCGTCGTCGTTCGTCGACCTGGTGACCGCGCTGCCCTCCCCCGCCGAGGACCCAGCGCTCTGGGCTTCGCCAGCGCTCGGCGTCTGGGACCTCCGCGCGCTCGTCGGACACACGAACCGGGCGCTCGTCACGGTGGCGACGTACGCCACGGCGCTCCACCATGACCGGACCGGTCTGGAGTCCCGACGCACCTCGACGACCGTGACCGACCTCTCCGACGCGGTGGACTACCTCGAGACCGCCACCGGCACGGCGACCGACCCGGACGAGGTCGCTGCGCGCGGTGTCGCCGCCGGAGCAGCGCTCGGCACCGACCCGGAGGCCGCGGTGACGGCCGCTCGCGACGAGGCCCTGGCTGCTCTCGCGGCGGTCCCGACGGGTGCCCGCATCTCGGTGGTCGGCGGCCTCCGCCTGCCGGTCGAGGAGTACCTCCGTACCCGCATCGTCGAACTGGTCGTGCACGGCAGCGACATCACGCGCGCCGCGGCCGCAGCGGGCGCCTCGGTCCCGTTCGCCCCGCCGCAGCAAGCGGTGGTCGCCGCCGCCGTGCTGCTCGCCGAGGTCGGGGCGCACCGCGGCGACGGCCCCCTGCTGCTCGCCGCCCTGACCGGCCGGGGCACCCTGCCGGCCGGCTACTCCGTACTCTGACCGTCGGCGACGCCGGCAGCACCGACGGCGCCGGCAGCACCGGTGACGGCCCGTGCGATCCGCCGGACGGCGTCGTCGACCAGGGCTCGGCGGGCCGCGTCGTCGTCCTGCTCCGACTCGTACACGAACGCCGTCGCCCCACGGACCGCCCCGCAGTAGTCCACGATCCCGTGTTCGATCTGCGTCCGCAGCGCCTGCTCGTAGCCGTGTCGCTCGTACGTGCCGGCCGCGTCACCGGCGACCGGCAGCAGGTGCACGGTGAGCCGCCCGAGGTTCCGCCGCGTCCCGCCGGCGGGGTCGATGTCGAACGCCCACCCGTTGACGAACACGCGGTCGATCCAGCCCTTCATGAGCGCCGGCATCGACCACCAGTGGACGGGGAACACCAGCACGACGTGGTCGGCGGTGTCGAGCCGCTGCTGTTCGCGGACGACGTCGGCGGGGAGCGTCCCGGTGCCGCGGTAGGCGTCCCGGTCAGCGGGGCCGAAGCGCGGGTCGAAGCCCTCGGCGGCGAGGTCGACGAGCTCGACCTCGCCGGGGTGCAGGGCGGCCTGCAGCTGTCGGGCGATGCCCGCCGTGAGCGAGTCCGGGTCGGGGTGGGCGGTGACGATGAGGGTCTGCACGGCGGTCAGTCAAGCGGACCCGGCTGAGCCCGCACCGACGTCGGCGGCGCCGGGCACACTGGTGGCATGTGTGGCCGCTTCGTCGTCTCCGACACCACCGCTGACCTCTTGCCCGAGCTCGTCGGGGAGCTCGCCGCGCGCACCGAGCACGTCGACGAGGACACCGGCGAGGTGCACTCCGGTCTCGCCCCGAGCTGGAACGTCGCGCCGACCGACCCGGTGTACGCGGTCCGGCAGCGGCACGGGCAGCGCGAGCTCCCGCAGATCAGCTGGGGCTTCGTGCCGAGCTGGGCGAAGGACTTCGCCAAGCAGCGCCCGAAGCCGATCAACGCCCGCATCGAGACCGTGGCCACGAGCGGCATGTTCAAGCGGGCGTTCGCCACGAACCGGTGCATCGTCCCCGCGCAGGGCTACTACGAGTGGGTCGTGCGCGAGGACGGCAAGGAACCCCACTTCGTGCACGAGCCCGGCGGTGCACTGGCGATGGCCGGCGTGGTGAGCGCGTGGCCGGACCCGACCAAGCCCGAGGACGACCCGGACAAGTGGCGCCTGTCACTCGCGATCATCACGCGGGGCGCCCACGTGGCCCCGGGCGAGGTGCACGACCGCATGCCGGCGTTCCTCACCCCGGACGGCTACGACGCCTGGCTCGGCGAGGGTGCCGGCACGGACGACCTGCTCGCCCTGCTCGACCGGGAGTCGCTCGAGGTCGCGGCGGGCCTGCAGCAGTACGAGGTCGCCCGCACGGTGAACAGCGTCCGGAACGACGGTCCGCACCTCATCGACCCGGTCCCCTGACCCGGCGGGGCCGGACGGGAGGCCCGGCCCACGCGAGCCTGTCGGCTGACGTGGGCCGGGCCTCCCGTCCGGTGCTGCGGACCTACCCCCGGCGACGCGGTCCCACCACCGGTGCGGCCACCCGCCGCCGGAGCAGGAGCGCCGCACCGGCGAGGACGAGGGCGAGCGCCCCGAGCCCCAGCCCGAGCAGTCCGGTGCTGCCGGTGAAGGCGAGCTCCGCGACGTGCGCGACGGCGGCGAGCCCGGTCGGGTAGGTGACGGTGATCGTCGCGGTGACGACCTGCCCGGCGCTGTCCTGCACGGTGTAGTCCGCCGTGACGGTGCCGTGGTGGTCGCCCTCCGGGGTGAAGGTGACCGCACCGTCCTCGACGCTCCAGGTGCCGGATCCGTCCACGGTGAAGCGGTCGGTCATGTGTCCGGTGGCCGGGTCGAGCAGGTGCAGCGTGTCGGTGTCGAACGTGGCTCCGCCGGTCGGGGTGTCGTTCTCGAGCGGGTCGATCGTGACGGGCTCACCCGTGCTGCCGGTGCGCGCGTCGTCGCTGGCGACCGCTGCGGCGACGACCCGGATGGTCGCGGTCGCGGTGGTCGTCTGCCCCGAGGCGTCGGTCACGCGGTAGGCGAAGGTGTCCGTCCCGGTGAAGCCGGCCGACGGCGTGTAGACGTACGACCCGTCGGCGTGCACGCGGACCGTGCCGTGCGCCGCCTTCCGGTGCAGGTTCGTCGAGAGCCCGGTGCCGTCGTCGTTGCGGAGCAGGCCGTGTCGGGCGTCGACGGTGAGCGGCGTGCCGGCGACGGTGTCACCGGCGTCGTCGGTCGCGGTGACGCCGACCGTCACGGTGACGGTCGCCTCGGTGCGTTGTCCGGTGGCGTCCTGCGCCGTGTACGGCACCGTGTCGACGCCGGAGAACCGCTTCGCCGGGGTGTAGACGAAGGTGCCGTCCGCGGCGAGGGTCGCGGTGCCGTGCGCCGCGCTGCCGACGGACACGACGGTCAGGTCGGTGCCCGAGTCGTTGCCGAGCACGCCGGGGCCGCGCACGGTGACGGGGCGACCGGCACCGGTGCGCGCGGCGTCGTCGAGCGCGGTCGGCGTGACGTCGATCGCGACGAGGGCGACGGCGGTGTTCTCCTCGGAGTCGTGTGCCGTGTAGGTGAACCAGTCACGGCCGGACCAGTTCGCCGTCGGGGTGTACTCGTACGACCCGTCCTTCTCCAACGCGAGCCTGCCGTGCTGCGGTGCGCGGTCGAGCGACGCCCAGAGTCCGCTGCCGGCGTCGTCGGACAGGACGCCCCTGGCGGCGGACATCCGGACGACGCCGTTCGTCTTCGTGGTGCTCCAGTCGTCGACCGCGACGGCGCCGACCAGGACGGTGACGGTGGCGGTCGTCGTCTGCCCGGAGGCGTCGGTCGCCCGGTACTCGAACCGGTCGGTCCCGGAGGTCCCGGCCGCCGGCGTGTAGACGAGGCCGCCGTCCGTGCCGGTGGTGACGGTGCCGCGGCGGGCGTCGCCGTGTCCGGTGACCGTCAGGCCGGTGCCGGAGTCGTTGCCGAGGAGCGTCGACGCGGCGATCGCGACCGGCGTGCCGGCGGGGGTCTTCACGGCGTCGTCGACGGCCGTCGGGGTGACGGTCACGGTGACGGTCGCCGAGGCGGTGCCTCCGGTCGGGTCGACGACGGTGTACCGGAAGGTGTCGGTGCCCGAGGTCCCGTCGGCCGGGACGTACGTGACCGTGCCCGCACCGGTGACGCTCGCGGTGCCGTGCGCTGCGGTGCCGACGCCGCTGACCCGCAGCGCGGTGCCGGAGTCGTTGCCGGTGACGTCGACCGCGACCGGCGTGGACGCCGTGGTGGTGGCGGTGTCGTCGACGGCCTTCGGGACGACGGTGATCGTCACGGTGCCGGTCGTGGTGGTGCCGGAGCCGTCGGTCACGGTCACGTCGAAGGTGTCCGGGCCGGAGTAGCCGGGCTTCGGCGTGTACGTGTACGAGCCGTCCCGGTCGACCTCGACGGTGCCGTGGTCGGGCGTCGTGTGGTCGGTGACCTCGAGGTCGGTGCCGGTGGAGCCGTGCAGGACGCCCTGGTCGGCGGGGACGACGAGTTCACCGTCGGCGGTGGCGCTCGTGTCGGTGGCGGCGACGACGGGCGTGACCGTGATGGTCAGCGAGCTCGTCGCGGTGCCGCCGACGGCGTCGGCCACGGTGACCGTGACGGTGTCCCGGCCGGACCACCCGGCTGCGGGCACGTAGGTGACGGAGCCGTCGGCGGCGACCGTGGCGGTGCCGTGCGCACCGTTCGTGACGCCGGTGACGACCAGTCCGGTGCCGGAGTCGTTCGCGGTGAGCGCGGCCGAGGTCGCGGTCACCGGCTGCCCGGCCGGAGTGGTGCGGACGTCGTCGCCCGCGGTGGGCGTGACGACGACCATGACGACACCCGTCGCCACGTTGCCGGAGCCGTCGGTCGCCGTGTAGGTGAAGGTGTCACGTCCGGAGAAGCCGTCGGCGGGTGTGTACGTGTACGAACCGTCGGCCCGCAGCACGAGGTCGCCGTGGGCGGGTGCCCGGTCGACCGCCGCGGTCAGGTCGGAGCCGCGGTCGTTCGCCAGGACGCCGTCCGCCTTCGACACGGTCAGCGTCGCACCGGCGGTCGCCGTCGCGCTGTCGCGCATCGCCATCGGGCCGACGACGACGATGACGGTGGCGGTCGCTGTCTGCCCGGAGGCGTCGGTCACGGTGTACGTCAGGGTCTCGGTTCCGGAGAACCCGCGCTCCGGCGTGTAGACGACCGAGCCGTCCGCAGCGAGGGTGACGGTACCGTGGGCGGCACCCGAAACCTTCGTGACCGTGAGACCGGTGCCGGAGTCGTTGCCGAGGAGCGTCGCCGCCGGGACCGTCAGGGGGCGACCGGATGCGGTGCCGAGGGTGTCCGCCATCGCGACCGGTCGCACGGTGATCGTCACGGTCACCGGGTCGGTGGTCCGCCCGGCTGCGTCGGTCACCCGGTAGGTGAAGGAGTCCGTGCCGGAGAACCCGGCGACGGGCGTGTAGGTGACCGAGCCGGAGCGCTCGACGACGGTCGTGCCGTTCGTCGCCTCCGTGACGAGGGCGGTGCGGAGCGCGGACCCGGAGTCGTTGCCCTGTACGGCGATGGTCGTCGGCCGGTTCGCCGAGGTCGTGGCGGTGTCGTCCTGCGCCACCGGGGTGACGACGAGGCGGACCGCGGCGGTCACCGGGGTGCCGGCGGTGTCGGTGGCGGTGTAGGCGAACGCGTCGTCGCCCGAGAAGCCGTCGACGGGCGTGTACCGGAACGCACCGGTGGCCGGGTCGAGGACGAGGACGCCGGAGGTCGGCTCGGTGTGGCTCGTGACGGTGAGGCCGGTGCCCGAGTCGTTGCCGAGCACACCGGTCGCGCGGGTGGTGCGGGCCAGGGTCTCCCCCGCCCGGACCGTGCCGGAGTCGGGCTTCGCCACGGGGGCGACCATGACGGTCACGGTCCCGGTGCTGGTCGACCCGTTCGCGTCCGTCACCGTGTAGGTGAGGGTGTCCGTGCCGGAGAAGCCGTCCGCCGGGGTGACCGTGATCGAGCCGTCGGTGCCGAGGGTGACGGTGCTGTGCGCCCCGTCCGACACCGCGGTGACGGTCAGGCCGACGCCGGAGTCGTTGCCGGTCAGGGCTCCCGAGGTCACGACGAGCGCCTGGCCCGCCACCGTGGTGAGGGTGTCGTCGCCCGCACGCGGCGTGACGGTGATGGTCACGAGCCCGGTCGCCTGGTTGCCGGAGCCGTCGGTCGCCGTGTAGGTGAAGGTCTCCTTGCCGGAGAAGCGGTCGGCCGGCGTGTACGTGTACGAGCCGTCGGCCCGCAGCACGAGCGTGCCGTTCGCCGGCACCTGGTCGACCTTCGCGGTCAGGTCGGAGCCGCGGTCGTTGGCCAGCACGCCGTCCGCCTCCGACACGGTCAGGATGGACCCGGCGGTGGTGGTCGCGCTGTCGCGCATCGCCATCGGGCCGATGACGACGGTGATGGTCGCGGTGGTCGACTGCCGGGAGGCGTCGGTCACCGTGTACGTGAGGGTCTCGGTCCCCGAGAACCCGCGTTCCGGCGTGTACACGACGGAACCGTCGGCGCCGAGGGTGGCGCTGCCGTGCGCGGCACCGGTCACCTTCGTGACCGTCAGGCCGGTGCCGGAGTCGTTGCCGAGGAGGGTGGCGGCGGGGATGGTGACGGTCTGGCTCGCCTTGCCGCCGGCGGTGTCGGCCGTGGCGACGGGTGTGACCGTGATCGTGACGGCCACGGGGTCGGTGGTCCGCCCGGCGGCGTCGGTCACCGCGTAGGTGAAGGAGTCGGTGCCGGAGTACCCGGCGGCCGGCGAGTACTGCACGGTGCCGTCGGTCCCGACCGCGACCGTGCCGTGCGCCGGCTGGGTGACGACCGCCGTGGTGAGGCCCTTGCCGTGGTCGTTCGCCTGGACGTCGACGGTCACGGGTCGGTTCGCGGGCGTGGTCGCCGTGTCGGCGGTGGCGGACGGTCGGACCGTGATCGTCACCGTGGCCGAGGTCGTCGCGCCGGTGGCGTCCGCAGCGGTGTAGTCGAAGCGGTCCGTGCCGGAGAACCCGTCGGCCGGCGTGTAGGTGTACGTGCCCGTGGCGGCGTCGAGCACCAGGGTGCCGTGCGCCGGGTCGGTCGAGGTCGTCACGCGCAGGCGGTCCCCGGAGTCGTTGCCGAGGACCCCCGCCGCCCGGGTGGTCGTGCTGACCGAGCGGCCGGCGTCCACCGTGGCGGTGTCGTCGACGGCCTTCGGCGCGACGCGGACGGTCACGGTGACGGTGTCGGACTTCCCGTTGCCGTCGGTGATGGTGACGTCGAAGCTGTCCGTGCCGGAGTACCCCGGGGCCGGTTTGTAGACGGTGGTGCCGTCCTCCGCGACCGTGACGGTGCCGTGCGCGGGCGTCGTGGTGCCGGTGACCGTGAGGCCGGAGCCGAGGTCGTTGCCGAGCAGCCCGGGTGCCGCGACGGTCGTGGTCTCACCGGCGGTGGCCGCGATCGTGTCGGCCTCGGCGGTCGGCAGGACGGTGATGCTGACGGCGCCGGCGATCGTCATGCCGGCGGAGTCCTCCGCCGTGTAGGTGAACGAGTCCTGGCCGGAGAACCGCGCACTGGGTGTGTACGAGTACGAGCCGTCGGCGTCGAGCGTCAGGGAGCCGTGCGCGGGCGCGGTGTTGCCGGTCACGGTCAGCCGGGAGCCGCGGTCGTTCGCGAGCACGCCGTCGGCGGCGGTCGCGGTGACGGTCGAGCCGGCGTGCACGCTGAACGCGTCGTCCGTGGCGGCCGGCGTGACCGTGATGGTGACGGTGCTCGTCGAGCTCTGCCCGCCACCGTCCGTCGCGGTGTAGTCGAACTGGTCGGTACCGGAGAAGCCGGCGGCCGGGGTGTACGAGAAGCTGCCGTCGGTCGCCGTCATGGTCAGCGTGCCGCTGGCCGGCGTGGTGTGCTTCGTGACCGTCAGGCCGGTGCCCGTGTCGTTCCGCAGCACGCCGGCGGCCGGGACGGCGAGCGCGGTGCCGACGGGGGTCGAGTACGTGTCCGCCGTGGTGGCGGCCCGGACGAGCTTCATCCGGTTCGTGAACGTCACGACGACGTCGGTGCCGTCGGATCCCACGGCCTGCGGGAAGGTGAAGGAAGCGACCTGGTCGACGCCGGAAGCGACGACGGTCCCGCTGTTGACGTCGACCGCCCTCCACGTGGTGTCGTAGTCAGCGAGCTTCGTGGTCCCGGCAGCCGTCTGCGTCACCGTGTACTGCTTGCCGGGTGTCGTGAGGATCGCGCCGGCCTTCCTGCTCTGCAGCCCGGTGGTGTCGCCGGTCGTGGTGGCGGACGCGCCCGCACTCGTCGGGTCGACGTCCTTCCCGCTGATGGCGAGGTGGAACTGGTCGCCGGTGTTCCAGCGCTGGTCGACGCTCGTGCGGCCGGTGACGGTGTCGGCGTAGTTGCAGCTGGCCAGGTCACTCGCCCCGAAGTTCCCGGTGACCGGGAAGCTCCGGACCTGGGTGCCCGAGGTCGGGTCGAGCTGGTAGATCGTCGTCGTCGAGACGGCGCTCGTGCCGGACCCGGTGGTGGTCGTGTTCGAGACGTAGAGGTAGCCGTCCGACGAGAACGCGATGCCGGGGCTGTTCGTGCCCGCCGGCAGCGTCGCGATCTCGGTGGTGGTCAGTGCCGTGGTTCCCGGCGCCGTGGGGACGGTCTCGTTGTCCACCCGGTAGACCTTGTCCGCCGCGACGACGAAGAAGAGCCCCTGGGAGCTGAACGCGAAGTCCCCGTTGCCGGACTTCAGACCG
The DNA here is from genome assembly GCF_003234525.1 of Curtobacterium sp. MCBD17_021. Lineage (NCBI taxonomy): Bacteria > Bacillati > Actinomycetota > Actinomycetes > Micrococcales > Microbacteriaceae > Curtobacterium > Curtobacterium sp. MCBD17_021. The sequence continues at coordinate 102,736 of NZ_QKTS01000009.1, forward strand.
GTGATCTGACCGACCTGTCCGATCGCCTTCCGGGTGGCCGGGTCGTACGCCAGGAGCGCTCCGGCGTTGTCGCCGTAGTAGTACATGCCCGTGACCGGGTTGACGGCACCGCGGATGACGGTGCGCACCTTGTCGGTGGTCACCGGCGCGGAGGCGGTGTTCGTCTTCGGGTCGAACGAGCGCAGCGTCGCGGTGGTGTTGTTGCCCGCGGCGTACATCGCCGTGCCCTCGCGGGAGATGCCGAGACCGTTGTTGGCCCCGGTGCCGAGGTCCGCGACGTCGACCGTCGAACCCTTGCTCGTGCCCTGCGTGATGTCGATCGCGACGACCTTGCCGGCGCTGTTCGAGGCGTAGAGCGTGTTCTGGTCGCAGACGAAGTGCCCGCCGTCCGTGGCCTGCACCGCGGCCGACGCCGGAGCAGCGGTGACGACGGTGGCCGTCGTGCTGAGACCGGCTCCGACCAGCAGGGCAGCGCCGAGCATGGCGAGGGGGCGGAGGCCGAACGCACGGCGAGGCACAGCAGTGCCCTGGGGAGCAGGCAGCATGGGTCACTTTCGGGTCGAGACAGCGAGCCTGGCGCGGTCGACGACCCGAGGAGCTCGGGGACGGTCGTCGGCGCCGTTCTCGATCCTGGCAGGAACCTGAACGGTGCGGGGACAACCGGAGTCCCCAGTAGGGGGGACCAGTGGCGGAATCCGGGGGTACACCCCCCCGGATCGGGGACGTCACCGCCGGAACGCACGCGCTCCGGAAACGTCGAAGCCCCGCCGGTGTTCCGGCGGGGCCTCGGTCATGCTGGTCCGGGGGTCATGCCTCCGGGTGGTGCTTCGCTTCTGCGTGCTCCGTGCTGCGGTCGGTCAGTCGACCGGTCGGATGACGGACGGGAGCACGATGTGCAGGCGCTCGGCGAGACGCGACTGTGCGTCCTCCAGCGAGCGGAAGTCCCCGACGTACTGGCCGAACGTGTCGGACACGAAGTAGTGCCCGTCCCGCTTGTCGACCGTGCCACCGAAGTAGCCGCCGTAGTTGGCGGACCAGAGGCCGGTCTCGACCTCGGTCCACGTGAGCGCGGCGCGGGAAGGAGTGTGGGCCACCTGGGCCTCGAGCACGGCGATCGTGTCGACGGTGTCCGTGTCGAGGGTCACCTCGACCTGGTGCACGTCGTGGCTGATGATCGTCATGGCCCTGCTCCTTCACGTTCTGGGGTACATCTGCTTGCGGTGACAACGGTACGGGGGACGACCCCTGGTCTCCAGCCAGCCCCGTGGATTCACGGGTTCTCCTGATCCGCGTCGGTCCGGACCCCCGGAAAACCGGGACAACACGTCACGTTTCCGGGGTACAGAGGACAAACCGGGGTACTCGCGATGTGGACGGAATCCAGCAACGTGGGCCGGGCCTCCCGTCCGGTTGTCCGCCAGACGGCGGACGCGGCCGGGAGGCCCGCCCCGGTAGCGTCACTCCCTGTGACCCCTGATCACCCGGACGACCGCGTGCGCGATGTGCCGCCGCCGTCGGTCGGCCGCATGGCCGGGTCCGGCAGCGCCCTGCGTCGCCGTGGCAGGACGAGCGCGCACGCGACGGGGCGGAGCCGCAGCGTGGCCGGGGTGCTCGCCGTCGGCTACGGGGTGGCGGTGGTCCTCATCGGGTTCTGGGGCTCCCCCGTCGACGCGCGGGCGCAGCCGTTGCTGGACCGGCTCATCGCCGCCGCGCAGCGCCGTGGCGCGCCGAGCTGGTTCGGGTACGAGCTGTTCGAGTCCCTGGCGAACGTGGCGTTCTTCGTGCCGTTGGGGCTGCTCGTCGTGCTGCTCGCCGGGGCGCGCTGGTGGTGGGCCGGCGCGGCGGCGGGGCTGCTCGTCAGCGCGGCCATCGAGACCGGGCAGGCGCTGTTCCTGCCCGCGCGGGTCGCGACCATCGACGACGTGGTGGCGAACACGATGGGCGCCGTCGTGGGTGCGCTGCTCGGGGTCGTGCTGCTCGGGGTGGGCGCGCGGCGACGGCGGTCCTGACGGCCGGTCGCACGCGGTTCACCGAGGGCGGCTCAGCCTCTCCGCACGTCCACCCGCCTACGGTCGGGGGCATGGCCTCGAACAGCACCCCGATGATGGAACAGCACATCGCCGTCTTCGGAGGAAGTGGCAGCGGCAAGACCGTGCTGCTCTCGTCGTTCTACGGCGCGGCGCAGGAGCCGAGCGTCCGTCGCGCGAACCGGTACGCCGTGACCGCGGAGGACCGTGCCCAGGGCCGCACCCTGCACCGCAACTACCTGGGCATGCGCGACGGTGACACCGTGCCGAGCTCGACCCGCTTCGCGTCGACCTCGTACCGCTTCGTCATCGAGCCGTCGGCGGAGTCCGTGCCGAAGGGCCGCTCGAAGCAGAAGGCATCGAAGCCCCTGCGGATCGTGTGGCACGACTACCCCGGCGAGTGGTTCGAGGAGGACCCGAGCTCCGCCGACGAGGCCACCCGCCGCGTCGAGACCTTCCGCTCGCTCCTCAGCGCCGACGTCGCCATGCTCCTGGTGGACGGACAGCTGCTGGCCGAGCACGCCGGCGAGGAGGACCGCTACCTGAAGGCCCTGCTGACGGACTTCCACACCGGGCTCTACGCCCTGCGTGACGACGTGCTCGAGGACGGCAAGCGGCTGACCCGCTTCCCGCGGATCTGGACCCTGGCCCTGTCGAAGTCCGACCTGCTGCCCGACATGGACGTCGAGGCCTTCCGGGAGGTCGTCATCGGCAAGGGCGGCGGCGAGCTCGACGAACTCCGCACCGTGCTGCAGAGCTTCGTGCAGGACCCCGACGCGCTCGACGTCGGCGAGGACTTCCTGCTGCTGTCGTCGGCGAAGTTCGAGCCGGGGTCCATCGACGTGACCGACCGCACCGGAGTGGACCTGCTCCTGCCGATCACCGCGATGCTGCCGTTCGAGCGCTTCGCGAAGTGGGCGACGACCCGGCAGCGGGGCGCCCAGGTGGCCGAGCAGCTGCTCGAGTTCGTCGGGCCCATCGTCGGGTTCCTCGCCACCTCGCGCTACGGCAAGTCCCCGCTCGTCGGTGCGGCTGCGGGCTGGATCGGCGGCGGCATCGGTTCGCGGGCCGTCAGCTTCGCCACGAAGCGCGTCGCGAAGTTCAAGGACGACGCCGCGGCAGAGCAGGAGTTCACCTCCCGCGTGCTGGCGCGATTCGGCGAGGACCTGGACCGCGGAGTGGAACAGCGCGTCCTGCGCCGGGGTGACGCATGAGCTTCATCTGGGCGACCCGGGGCCGGACGTGGGGCTTCCGGTTCCTCGCGACCGAGCAGCCCGGGCAGGACCCGCTGACGCGCTACGAGCAGGCGTTCGACGGCGTCCGTGACGTGCCGGCCGTGGTGCGTCGCCGGTCAGGGATGCTCGCCGTGCGCTTCCCCGACCCGGAAGGACGCCGGGACCGCTCCGGGCGGCCGATCCCCCACGAGTTCGTGCTGACCCCGCCGCTCAGCGACTCGGTGCGCTCGGTCGACGACGCGGTCGCGCAGGTCTGGCCGCTCGTGCGGGAGCGGTACGACGAGGTGTGGGAGCTGCCGAAGGCGCCGTAGCGGAGTCGGTTCCGTGTCCGCTGTCCGGAGGACCGGGAGGGGTCACGACCACCGCGTATGTTACGAGAAGCCGAGAATGTGCCGCGTGGCCCTGCCAGGAGGCGCAGCCGGACCCTTGCCGGATGTCCGCCCGACGTACGGTCGGCTCGTGAACCCGAATCGCAGACAGTACCGTCGTCCCTCCGCCTTCCCGTGGTGGCTGTGGGTCGTTGCCCCCCTCGCCGTCATCGGTGTCGTCGGGATCCTCCTCGTCGTCACGTGACGACCGGCACCTCCTGAACACGACGAAACCCCCGGAACCTCACGGTTCCGGGGGTTTCGCTCAGTGAGCTGAAGCTCAGACGGTCTCGCGCTGGCGACGGACCGAGCCGCGCACGGCGAGCAGGCCGCCACCGAGGACGACGGCGCCACCGGCGACCCAGAGGGCCAGGGTGGAGACGGTCGAACCGGTGAAGGCGAGCGAACCGTTGGTGCCGGTGCCACCGGTCGAGCCGGCGCCAGCAGCAACGTCAGCCGGGGCGATGGTGAAGGACGCGACGCCGACGACACCGGAGGTGGCGCCCGTGGCGGTCAGGTTGTAGCTGCCCGAGCCGCCCACCGGGAGGGTGACGCGAACGTCGAGCGAGCCGTCAGCGTCGGCGACGTACGCACGCGAGACGGTGGTCACGGGCAGGGCACCGAGCGTGGCGTCGTTGACGCCGGCGCCGGTGATCTGGACGTTGACCGTCTCGTTGTCCTGGAAGGCGCCTTCGCTGAAGTTGATGACGACGATGCCACCAGCAACGTAGTTGCCGGAGATCGAGACGTCCGAGTCGGGTGCGTAGCCAGCAGCGTTTGCAGCGGCGGGAGTGGCGAGCAGTGCGGCGCCAGCCAGCACGACCGCGGCGATGAGCTTCTTCATGAAGTGGTTCCCCTAGTGATCTGATCCGACAGACCCTGATACCAGAGCCCTGCCTCCGCAGATGTCAATCCCCCCGTGACCACAGACATGGCAGGTGCGATTGGCGAAGTTCCCTCAATGTAGCGGATGTTCACAGTTTGTTGCCACCCTTCGTGCAACGAATTCGTGAACAGGGGCTGGGTCAGCTCCCAGGCGCGGCGTGATCGCTCGGTCGAGGCGCGACCAGCAGGTTCCGACCTCACGCGAAATCCCAGTTCACAGGAGGATCCAGCGGCGTCACCGTGCCGTTGGCGCCGGCCCCCGATCGACTTGACACGCCTTGCGATCAACTCAGGCAAGCCCAGGCCCCCCGGACTGGGGACATCCACGGAGCGCGCATAGCGGCGAATCGCCGTCCTGCCCTGCCGACGGGACACCGGTCGACAGGCCTACAGTTCGCCCTTGCGCCCCGACGCCTCAGCCGACCGGGACCGGCTCGGTGCAGTCGAACTGCAGCGGCTCCACCTTGGTCTGCCGGACCCCCGGTGTCGACTCCGCCTGAACACCGGCCTTCGCGAACTTCGCTTCACCGAGGAAGGCCACGCGGAACGTCGTGCTCTGTCCGGGGGCGAGGAGAGTCTGGATCTGCGCGACCGGGTGCTCGCCGTCCATGGCGGTCTGCAGCGCTGCTCCCTTGCCGTCCTGCGAGGCGCCGAGGTAGATCGCGTTCGGCGGCGCGTAGACCGCCATCAGCGTCTTGATCTTGCCCGGTTCGGTGCCGAGTGCCCCTCCGCCCGTCACGTACGCCGGAAGACTGGTTGCCGCGTCGGCTGGTGCCGTGTTCTTGAGCGTGACCTCGACCACGGAAGTTGGTCGCCCGTCCTTCCGGCACACCGAGCTGCCGACCGACACCTTCTTGTCGAGGTAGTAGTCCATCTTCGAAGCGGTGCCGTCATTCAGGTAGACGCCGAACTCCCGCGTCTGCATCGATGCGGTCGGGAGATCACCTGCTACAGCTGTCCCGGCGATCTGTACCTGCTCCGCCTTGTCGGCACTCCACAGCCGAAGGCGCCCGTCCCTCGTACCGTCCGTCAACGCGGCGATGAACTTCTTCGAGTCGAACCCGCCGCTCGATACCTTCTCGAACACCGCACTCGCCGCGGACGCGAAGAACGCATCCTGCACCGCCGGGTCCGGGTACTTGGCGTAGACATCGCTGAGCAGGAGCTTCGTGGCGTTCTCTGACGTCAGAGTGTCACCCGTCGGCAGTTGCACCGGACCGGTTGCGCGCAGGATGTAGCCGAGGGTCACTGGATCGATGGCAAGGACACCGTCGACCTCCTGCCCGAACTTCTGCTTCCACATCTCGCGCGCCAAGGCACCCGTGACGTCGAAGCGCGGCGTGAGGTTCACGTCCTGCATGTAGCGACCCGTGATGTCGCCGTACAGGCTCGTCGTCGCCGCCGACAGCGGTAGCACCGGCTTGTCATACGGCCCGAAGGACGACCCCGCGGCTTGATCAGCGAGCGCGATTGCCCCGTCTCTCGCCTGCAGCAGGGCCACCGCGCCAGGGATACCGCCCCCGGCACGCAGCTCGGCGTTGTTCTGGAAGAGCAGGACGTAGTCGCGGTCGCCGTCGTGTCCGAGCATGGCCGGCGCGAGCTGCACCACCTTGTTGGCCGCGTCCGCCTGCTTGGCGACCGATCCGAGCGCATTGCGCAGTTGGTTGACCGCCGACGTCACCGGTGACAATGTCGCGCTCGTGTCGATGGCCTTCGCTTCACCACTGGCCTTCGCCAAGGTCTTCGTCGCGCGGGCGACTGACGGCTGCGCGTCCACGAGCGGCTGGAGTTCGATGCGACCGCCCTTCGGTGTGAGCGCGTCCTGATTGAGGTCGCCGATGACCTCGGTGACCGGTCGCACTGCCCCGGTTGCGACTTCATCCACGACGACCGCGACCTCGCGTACGGCCCGGAGGTTCGACCCGAAGAAGGGCGTGATCTGCGCGGCGCTCCAGATGGGATCGCTCGTCAAGCTCCGCGCCGACGACGCATGGTCTTCCAGCTGCTTCGCCGTGCGCTGCGCCGCCGATGTATCGCCGTCAGTGATCTGCGAGCGCAGGGTGCTCACGAGGGCGACCGACTGCTCGAGGTGCTGTTTCGCGAGCAGCCCGCGAACTCCGACCCAGGCAACGGCGACGATCAAGAGGAGGACGAGCGCAAGGACGATCCACAGCACGATCCGGGCCCTGGAACCCCGGCCTGCAGCAGTGCGTCGCGACTCGGGCAGGTCGGACATGGCACTCATCCTACGGTTGCTCATGTTCGACCTGCGTTGTCATTCGCGGATCGTCCCGACGTGCTCGCGATACCAGCTGATGGTGCTCCGAAGCCCGTCCTCGAGACCGATACCGGCGGTCCAACCCGCATCCGCGAGCTTGGACACGTCGAGCAGCTTCTGGGGAGTGCCATCGGGCTTCGTTGTGTCCCAGACGGTCTCCCCGTCGAACCCGACGATCGTCGCGACCGTTTCGGCGATCTCCTTGATGGTCACGTCCGAACCGGTGCCGACGTTGACCTGCTCCGGCCCGTCGTAGTGCTCCATCAGGTGCAGGACTGCTGCGGCCATGTCGTCGACATGCAGGAACTCACGTCGGGGCGAACCGGTCCCCCAGTTCTCGACACGGTCCGCACCAGACTTCGCCGCCTCGTCGTACCGGCGGATGAGAGCGGGCAGGACGTGCGACCCCTGCGGCGAGAAGTTGTCGCCGGGTCCGTAGAGGTTCGTCGGCATCGCCGAAATCCAGTGCTTGCCGTACTGACGGCGAACCGCCTGGACCTGCATGATGCCGGCGATCTTCGCGATGGCGTAGGCATCGTTGGTCGGCTCGAGGTGACCCGTGAGCAGCGAGTCCTCGTGAATCGGCTGCTCCGCGAACTTCGGGTAGATGCACGACGACCCGAGGAACATGAGGCGCTCGACGTCGTGCTCGACGGCGGCGTCCATGACGTTCACCTGGATCTGGAGGTTCTCGCTGAGGAAATCGTGCGGGTACGTGTTGTTCGCCATGATGCCCCCGACCTTGGCCGCCGCCAGGACGACATACCGCGGCTGCTGCTCGGCGAAGAACGCGAAAACCGAATCGCGGTCCTTCAGGTCGAGCTCCGAAGAAGTGCGTCCAACCAGGTCCGTGAACCCCTCGGACTCAAGCTTCCGCCAGACTGCGGAACCGACGAGGCCCCGGTGCCCGGCGACGTAGACGCGCCCCGTCCTGTCGAGCGGCCCGGGGACGAACTCGTTGTCCGACATCACGCCTCCCAGCTCGCGAGCTTCACCTTGTCGATCCACGGGCGGCCCTCGTGCTCGAGCGCTTCGATGTCAGCGTCGACCATGATGCGCGCCAGTTGCGCGGTGTCGACCGTGGCTTCCCAGCCGAGCTTCTCCTTGGCCTTCGACGCGTCACCGACCAGAGCGTCGACCTCACTGGGTCGCAGGTAGCGCTCGTCGAACCGGACATGGTCTTCCCAGTTCAGCCCTGCGTGCGAGAACGCAGTCGAGAGGAAGTCCTTGACCGTGAAGTCGCCACCCGTCGCGAGCACGAAGTCGTCCGGCTCGTCGACCTGCAGCATGCGCCACATTCCCTCAACGTACTCGGCGGCGTACCCCCAGTCGCGAACCGAGTCGAGGTTACCGAGGTACACGTGGTCCTCGAGCCCCGCCTTGATGCGAGCCGCTGCCCGCGTGATCTTCCGGGTGACGAAGGTCTCTCCGCGACGCGGGGACTCGTGGTTGAAGAGGATCCCGTTGACGGCGAACATCCCGTACGCCTCGCGGTAGTTTCGGGTCACCCAGTAGCTGTACACCTTGGCGGCGCCGTACGGGGAGCGCGGCCAGAACGGAGTCTCCTCGTTCTGCGGAGGCGGTGTCGCACCGAACATCTCGGAGGAGGACGCCTGGTAGAACCGCGTGTGGATCCCAGACATCCGGACCGCCTCGAGCATGCGCATCGAACCGACGCCCGTTACGTCGCCGGTGTGCTCCGGCTCATCGAACGAGACCCGTACGTGCGACTGCGCTGCGAGGTTGTAGACCTCGTCCGGCTTGAGCTCCCCGAGGAGGCTCACCAGGCGAGCTCCGTCTCCCAGGTCTCCGTAGTGCAGGAACAGCTTGGCTTCGGGGTTGTGCGGATCGACGTAGAGGTGGTCGATCCGCGAAGTGTTGAAAGTGGACGCCCGGCGGATGACTCCGTGCACTTCGTATCCTTTTCGGAGCAGCAGCTCCGCGAGGTAGGACCCGTCCTGCCCCGTGATGCCCGTGATGAGCGCGCGCTTGGTCAACCGTTCCCCGATTCCCTGATGGAGGAGGCGCTCCGGCTCGTTGCCAGCCCCCTGAGTAGCCCGGTAAAGATATCGAATGATGCTCGCGGAGTTAACCGGGTAGACCGGAAGCGCAGGCCGCTCTGGCCCATGCGTCGAGCGACGTCTGGCTCTGCCGCCAGTTGTTCGGCTACGTCGAGCAGGGCCCTCGGATCTCCAGCGGGAACCACCGGGCCTGCACCGGCGAGGAGGATTTCGCTCTCGGTCACACTTCCAGGGTCCGTGGCGCCGATGACCGGGAGTCCGGTACTGAAGTACGACGTCAGCTTGCTGGGGACGGCCATGCCAGCGACTCCGCTCCGCTCGTTCACCAAGAGCGCGTCCGCTGCGCCGAGTGCGTTGCGGAAGTCCCGATCCGGCAACGAGCCGATCATCGATAGTGCGGCAACATCCGTACCGAGTTCCGCGAGATGGACGCGCTGATTCCCGTCGCCCATGAGCACGAACCGAACACGGCTGCTTGTCGCGTCCGCGAGCCGGGCGGCCTCGACCACGTTTTCAAGCCCCTGCTTCAAGCCCATGTTTCCGGCATGCAGGACGATGAAGTCCTCAGGAGACCAGCCGAGCTCGCGTCGAGCCGCCTGACGGTCCGCCTGCTCGCCTGCTTCCATGTGTGACCAGTTGCGAACGACCGTGACGAGTTCGGGATCCACGCCCATCTCGTTGACCACTGTGTCCCGAAACCGTTCGTGGATGACCACGACAGCATCGGCGGAGCGAAGGACCCACCGCTCCACCCTCGAGACGATCCTCTCAGCCATGCTTGGCTTCTCGTCACTCAGTTCTCGAAGGCCAAGCGAGTAGAGGTCTTGCACCCAGATGACCACCGGCGTACGCCGCACTGTCCGGAGTCGGACCTTCACGAACGCCACCGCGGACGCAAGTAGCGCTGGGGAGACGAGAACGACCACATCAGGCCGTCCGAACCTCGTGCCAACCGCAGCCAACCCGAACGAGATTTCAGAAGCAGCCCGGGCGAAACCACCCGGCTTCATGGGGAGGCGATGGCGCCGACGCACCACCCGCACCCCGTCTTCGTCGTCCGCTGTTGACCTCGGCGGACGCCCACTGCCGAAGGACCACTGCGGGTAATGCGGGAACGAAGAGATCACCCGGACCTTGAAGCCTCGGCCCACCAACTCTCGCGCCAGCCCCGCCGAGTAGGGCGCGATCCCCGTACTCTCCGGCGCGTAGTTGATGCCGACCATCAAGACCGACTGACGCTTCTTCACGTCCTGACGATAGCAGCACGGCTAAACAGTTCCGTGCCTGCAGCCAACCGCCCTACAGCAGCAGCTCGACGCTGAGCTCGCTTACCGAGACGAGCAGGTCGTGATGCACAGACGTGGAACCTCGACAGCAACGTCCTCGCACCACCGCCCAAGCTCCCAAGCTCGACGCCTCTGATTCTCCGGCTCGCCCCGGCTGACTCCCATCCAGGCCGGGCGCACTGCCACCCTTATGATGAGCCCGGAGTTGGTGTCTTCACCGCCCTGGGGAGGAATCATGGAAGCACACCGTTCGACGTTCCGAGTCATCCCTCTGCGGGACGCTCCTGGGGAACGGGCCTCCTGGGGCCGATCAAAACTCGTGGTGTTCGCGTGGGCTGTAGTGGAATTGCTCTTCGTAACGAACCCATGGCAAATATCCTCTCGTCTACGCGTCCTTGTTCTTCGGTTGTTCGGAGCAGAAGTAGGTCACGGCGTCATCTTTCGCCCGCGGACAAGGGTTCGATTTCCGTGGAAGCTCCACGTAGGCGACGACTGCTGGATCGGGGAAGGCGTGTGGCTCCACAACCAGAACGACATCTTCATCGGCCCGAACGTCGTCATCTCCCAGGAGAGCTTTCTGACCACGGGAAGCCACGCGCATCGCGCAGACATGGCCCTCATCACCAGTCCGATCAGGATCGATCCCGGCGCGTGGATCACGGCGCGTTGTATCATTCTAGGTGGCACGCACATCGGAACTTCGGCGCTAGTAGCACCCGGTTCCGTCGTTCGGGGCGATCTCCCCGACGGGAGCATCTTCTCCGGGAATCCGGCAGTTTTCGTCGGTGCCCGTTTCAAAAAATGATCGCCGCAACGATCGTCCGCTACTCGTACGATTCTGAAGGAAAGCAGGACCATGCTCCCGATCTCGGTGGTCATCATCACGAAGAACGAAGGGGTCGGACTTCATCGAGTGCTGAGCAGGCTCTCCAGCTTCGATCAGATCATCGTTGTTGATTCGAACAGCACGGACAACACCAAGGAAGTGGCCACAAGCTTCGGTGCCGAAGTCGTGAACTTCGACTGGAACGGGCGGTATCCGAAGAAGAAACAGTGGAGTCTCGAACTAGAGCGCCTGAGGAATCGGTGGGTACTTCTGCTCGACGGTGATGAATATCCGTCGGACGGCCTGATCAGCGAGCTCGAGGAAATGTCGCAGACCTTCCGCGAGCCGTCGGCAATCGGCGCATTCGACGTACCACTACTCTACCGTTTCACCGGAAAGTTCCTGCATCACGGTCACACGGTCACGAAACGTTCACTCCTCGATCGAGAGGTAGCTCACTTCCCGGTGGTCGACGATCTCGACGCTCCCGGTATTCGTGAAGTGGAGGGGCACTACCAGCCGCAGACGGCGAAGACCGTCGGCACCTTGTCGCATCGGATCTGCCACGACGATCTCGACCCCATCACCACCTGGTTTGCCCGGCACAATCGCTACTCAGATTGGGAGGCGTACCTGAACACTCATCCGGCGCTGCGTCGACAAATAGCAGGGAATCGGTCACCCAAGGGACGCCTGTTCGACCGGGTTCCGTTCAAACCGCTGGCGTTCTTCATCTACGCCTACCTCCTTCGGTCGGGATTCCGTGACGGTCGTGCCGGCTTCGACTACGCGTTCGCGCTCGCCTCCTACTACTGGCAGATCGATGTCAAGACCCGCGAGCTTCGCCGGTTGAAGGACGTGGTGAACTGATGCGCGTTCTCCACGTCATTCCGTCAGTCTCACGAGTGGACGGCGGGCCGTCTGAAGTCATCCGCGGCTGGTTGCGTCACCTCGGCGAGCAGGGCGTCGAGATGACGGTCCTCACGACGGACAAAGGTTTCAGTGCCCTCGACGCAGACCTGGCCGACGACTCACGAGTGGCCGTCGAACGTGTCATACCCCCGAAGCGATTCTCGTTTTCGCCATGGCTGGCATACCGCGCCCTGTCGCTGATCGCACGAACGGATGTCGTGCACGTCCACAGCATCCACACTTTCAGTTCCACGACGAGCCTGTGGCTCTCCACGCTGTTACGGCGACCGGTCGTCTTGCAACCGCACGGCTCCCTTGATCACTACCATTGGAATCAAGGGCGCTTCAAGAAAGCACTGTATTCTACCCTCGTCGATGGTCTCGTGTTGAGACACGTATCGCGGCTCATCGTGAGCAGCCAACACGAAGCAGAAGACCGGAGCCCTGCCTGGGCGCGACGTATCCCGGCCGCCGAAGTGCATCTGGGTGTCGATCAGACCCTTCTGTCAGAGCCCAGACGACAGAAGGCAGCCGGTACCGAAGCCTCCGTGCTGTTCCTCGGGCGCATCACACAAAAGAAAAGGCTCGACCTCGCTCTGCGTGCCGTCGCAGCAGTGCAGAACCGCGGGAAGTCAGTCCGACTGATCGTCGCCGGTCCGCTGGACCCGCAATTGACCTGGAGCCCCGAAGAGCTCGTCGACGACCTGCGTCTCCGCGATCGGGTGGACTTCCTGGGAACGGTCGACCAGGCGGAGCGCCGTCGTCTTCTTGCCGATGCTGATGTGTTCATCCTGCCGAGTGACGACGAGAGCTTCGGTGTTTCGGTCGCTGAAGCTCTCGCAGCAGGCTGCCCCACGGTCGCCACGCGAACTGTGGGCATCGCATCCAACGCTGCTGGCGCTGGTGCACTTCGCCTAGCAGAAGCCGACCCAGATGCTCTGGCGAATGAACTCCTCGACATCCTCGAGCGAGAGGATGTCGCTTCGGAACTCAGCACTCGAGGCCGGAACTACGCGGCTGAGCATCTCACGTGGCAAAGTTCTGTAGCTCAACTCGCCGGCGTCTACCGTCACGAACTCCGGTAGGAGCAGCAATGCGAATCCTGATGACTCAGCCCTACATCCCGGCTTATCGCGTGCCGCTGTTCGTAGCGCTAAGACAACAGTTGGAGCAGGAAGGACACGAGCTCGTGCTCGTGGCGGGGAAACCTGCTCCGAATCAACGGCTACGGGGCGACGCCACAACAGGTAGCGGAGCAGCCAACATGCGCGAGTTCATCCTCAAGCTCCCGCGCAACCGCGAGGTACGGCTACGGTCACTTCCACGCCAGTTTCGACACACCCGCTTCGATGTCCTTGTCAGCGAATTGGACCCCACGAACTTGTTCGTCTGGTCCTGGCGCCTGAGTCACCCTCGCACTCCAATCGTACTATGGGGCCATGGGGCATCTTTCGTATCGGACGGCACATCCGCGAGTAAGTACCTCAGAGCGTTACTCGTTCGACTGACCGCAAGTGCGGTGATGACATACACCGAAGGCGGGAAAAAGCGGCTTGCCGGCAGTCTCGACGGCAGGAGCAAACCGATCACTGCGGTTGGCAACAGCACGGATACAACGACATTGCGCGCGGCGGCCGACTCGCTGAACGAAGGGGATCGAACCGATGCTCGGCGTCTCGTGGGTTCCGGCCCGCGGGCGCTCTTCGTAGGGGGGCTTGACGAGTCGAAGAAAGTGCATGAACTGCTCGACTCAGCCCGGCACGCGCATCGAAGCGATCCAGAATTCAAATTGATCGTCATCGGACGCGGACCGTTGGAGGACGACGTTGCTACAGCCGTGGCAGAGGGTGCCGTCGTGTGGATCGAGTCAGCTCGGGGCGAGAAGTTGGCAGCATTCGCGGCGCTCTGTGAGAGCATCTGGATGCCTGGGCGTGTCGGACTTGTTGCTGTAGATGCGCTCGCGCTGGGTCTCCCGATCGTCACTGTAGCTCATCAGCACCATGCTCCTGAACTCGAGTTGCTCAGAGCAGACGAAGTCCACTTCGTGGAACCGGACCCGCTCACGTTCGCTTCTGCGGCGCGAAATGCTGCGCAGAAGCCGTACGAACGCCGCCCTTCTGCGGACCTACCGTCAGTTCAGAAGGTTGCCGCCCGTATGCGAGCGGTCATCCTTTCTGTCGCTCGGTGACGGCGGTGCGAACGGTCCCAGGAACAGGGAAGCACCTATGAGAACCGGCCAGAACGTGTATCGCTCCGTGAAACCGTTGTTCAGCAGTCCCAAGAGGACGACCGCGACCGCGGAAATGAGGAGAACTGCCGCGAGATCGATTTGGCGGCTTCGCCAGAGGATCAGGATCGGTGCAGCAACGAAGGTGCTGTAGGCCACCAGGAAGAGGACTCCCCCGGAGGCCAGGAGGACCAACGGCGCCAGTTCCCCGACCCAGGATCCAAGGCCCGCGCCCAACACCGGATGCGCAACGAACAACTCCCACCCGTCGCCGATGGCCTGCGTTCGTCCCACGTTGCTCTGGACCGTACCAGCGCTCTGCACGAATCGCGTCCCCCTGATCAGCGCTGGCCCGAAGACGACTGCAGCAGCCGTGGCGAGGATCACGATCGGGAGCACCCAGCGCAGGCCCCCAGTACGGGAAGCGTGGTGGACGATTGAGACCACCACCACGGCGAAGCCGATCAGCAAGCCAGCCCTGGAGCCAGTCTGAAAGAGAGCAGCAATCAACAGCACGAAGCCCAGACCGGCGACCAACCTGTTTCTGGTCATCGACGCGCGAAGGTAGTAAAGGACCACCGGGATGGCCAACACGATCGTCTGGGCGAGAGCATTGGGGTGGCTACTGAGTCCCGCGTACCGGTCTGTTCCGTTGACCTGCGCGAGCAAAGTGCCCTCTGGGACGGTCCCGATAGCCTGCAGGAGCGCGAAGACACTGCTCGAGACGACACCGCCGATCCACCACCGAAGGATCCTGCGCCCGCGCGCCACGTCCCGGCCGATCACCAGGACGCTCAGCACCGCCACGCAGACCGTCGACAGGACCACCCGAGCGAGCATCTGTGCAGGTGACAGCCCCGCGCCGAGTTCCTCGATCGCGGTGAACGGTCGCCCGACGACAACGACATCCCGTGCCGCCAACAAAAGCCCGATCAGGGCCGGTAGGAACATCCATGACCGAAGACCGGGCAAGTTCTTCGTCGCGCCGGGAGACAGAGGAAGCAGCAGCAGTCCGACGATGACGAACAGATCGCTCAAGTTGAACGTTCCGACTCGAACCGCGCTCCAATTCGACGTCAGAGCCGCGAGGCCGGTCACCACCATCAGAAAAGAGCCGCCTGACGCTGTTCCAGAAGTAGCGCCACGCTGCGCGCCCTGTCCAAGCATCCGAGCACTCGTCCCGCTCATCATCGGTCCTCGGCCATGGTGATACCCCGGCGGAGTCGATCCGCGACCACATCCCAGCTACTGCCGGCTGCCGCAAGCTGTCCGCGCTTGCCCAGTTCGGCACGACGGGATTCGTCGCGTACCAGCGTCCGGAGTGCTGCCTCAAGAGCGGCGTCATCCTCGACCGGGACGATCACGCCTGCCTCCCCATCGAGTACCAGCCCTGGCAGCGCGCCCCGGTCTGACACGACGCACGGGACGGCGAACGCCATCGCTTCGTGAACCACCAGCCCGAACGGTTCGAATCTGGAGGGCAAGCAGAAGACGTGCGCATCCTGGTAGAGGCGATCCATCGACGGACGCTCGCTGACGAAGCCGACATATCGCACTCCTGGCTCCGGTGCACGCGGTGCACAGCCAGCAATGATCAGCTCAACGGTGTCGCTTTCTCGCAACCGCCGAAACGCAGAGAGGAGGACGTCTCCGCCTTTCCGTTCGAAATCCACGCCCACGAAGAGGATGGTCTTGAGGCCATCCCGCAGCGCTGCCTTCGGTGCCTTCCTTGACTTGGTCTCCGTCGAACGTCGAGCCCCGCCGCCGAGGGTGATCACCTTCGCGGCTGGCTGCCCGTAGGCGTTGATCACTTCAGTCCGCACTTGGTCTCCCAAAACGAAGACTGTTCGGGCTCGGTCGAACTGCAGTCGCTCAGCTCGTATCCGTGCGTCCAGCTCTCGCTTCGGGAGAGCCCACCCTTCCCACTTCTGACTCAGTGAAGCGGTGCCGTCGATGACGACCGCGTATGGCGACGTGCTCGGCGCGTACGTGTTACCGATCTGAACTGAGACGAATTCGCCAGGGACGCGAGCCAGGGCCCGATCGCGAGTGCGAGAACGTAAAGCCCTCATCATGCGCCCCTTGCGATACACATTCCGCCATTGTTGTCGGTCAAATCGGAACGACAGCGCCGCAGCGATGTACCGCCAGAGTTGCCCGGGGGTCGAATCGACGAGACCGACGATCTCAACGTCCGACCTGGCGCGGAGTCCCGAGAGGATGCCCTCAGGAAGACCGGAGTTTGTGCGGACGTCGGCAGGATCGCCGTCCGCCACCAGCACGACCCGAACCTCACGAACAGAGGTGTCTTCATTCATTTCACGTTCCCCCTAGCACTGTTCGGTACGCACGACGCGCTGGGACGACGAACGCAATCGGGTACATCACTGCCGAGACCACAAAGCCGGCCATCACGCTCCCATCGACGCCGTTCCACAGATAACCAATGATGAACGCGGCCCAGGCCGTGCCGACCACGATCGACCTGCCAAGCGTAACTTGGCGGTTGAAGCCGAGCATCCGCATGATGATGTTGTGGATTCCCGCCCAGCCGGATGTGACAGCAACGGCACCGACACACAACACTCCCACCAGCAGTGCCTCATGTGTGACGCCGGAGAATTCGACATGAGCCAGCAGCGCCACCAAAGCGCCCAAGGCGACTAGCGCTCCGCTGAGTACGGACATCCGGAGCGCGAGCCGTCGACCTGAAGCGATGAGCGCTCCGTCGGATGCATGACTCTCACGAACGGCTCCATCCGCAAGGAGCTTGGTACTGCTTGCGGAGAACAGGAGATTGAGAGGACCGAAGATCGTCTGCGCCAGTCGGAAACCACCGATCAGGATTCCTCCACCCAAGCTCCCCAACACGAGCATCGGTATTATCGAATTCATCGTACCGACGACGTAGTCCAGGCTCTGCAGCAGCGCTGGTTTTCGATACGCGCGGAAGTCAGTCCATCGCGTCCTGATGACGTGCTCACCAAGCTGGATGAACACGGCCACCACGCATGCACAATTTGCTAGGGCTTGATAGTCCGCTGGCGACACCCCCACCGCAAGGATGAGCACGAAGACGGTGAGGAGGGCCCTGCCAGCTTCACCCAACGCCGTCCGCCAGATCTTCCCGACGACGAGGCAGCGGTATCTCAGCCAGTCCTGGCCGACGGGTAGCACCAAAGAGGCTCCCAGCAGCAATGCGTCCGTGATGTCAGCCACACCGAGCACGAGGGCAACCCCGGCGAGCACCACAGCTCCGACGAAACTTGCCCACAAGGCATAGCGCAACGGCGTGAAGGCAAGTTTGTCAACGCGGTAGTGAATGAGCGCTGGCTGGAACACCACTACTCGGATGAAGCCGAAGATCATGTTCGACGCTAAGTTGAGCACTGCGAACAACGCGTAGTCGGAGTGACTCATCCAGGACACTCCAACGAACACGACAAGCGCCCCCGTCAGGCTCGACAGCGCTTGGGAGATCAGAATCGGTTTGTTCAGCACCCTTGTTGCCCAAGCCCCAGCGACATGATGGCGGGTGGATGTCCTCGCTTTGCGAGGCCGGCCCTTCAATATGCGCCTTCTTTGCCGAACACGGCTTTCGCCGTCCTCCAGAGGATGACCAGATCAGAAACCAGCGACCAGTTCTCCACGTAGAAGAGGTCCAGACGCACTGAGTCCTCCCACGACAGATCTGAACGGCCACTCACCTGCCAAAGCCCCGTCATTCCCGGCTTGACCAGGAACCTTCGATGGACGTGCAAGTCGTAGCGCTCCACCTCGCGCCGGAGTGGCGGGCGCGGGCCGACGAGGGACATGTTGCCAACGAACACGTTGAACAATTGCGGGAGTTCGTCCAAGCTGTAGCGCCGCATGAAACCGCCCACCTGCGTGACCCGCGGATCGTTGCGCATCTTGAAGAGCACGTCATTGCCCTCGGCGCGATCGAGTTGACCGAGCTCCTGCAGCCGGGCTTCGGCGTCGACGACCATCGACCGGAACTTGATCATGTGGAACGTGGTGCCGTTCAGCCCGACGCGCTCCTGTCGGAAGAACACCGGCCCCGGCGAGGTCAGCTTCACCAACAGGGCCAGCACCAGCAGCAGCGGCGACAGCACGATGATGAGTGCCGTCGACCCGACCAGGTCGAACGCCCGCTTCGTGTAGAGCTTCCGTCCCGAGTAGGTCGGCGTCTCGACGTGGATCAGCGGCAGGCCCTGCACCGGGCGGGTGTGGATGCGCGGGCCACCGATGTCGGTCAGGCTCGGCGCGACGACCAGGTGCTGCCGGCCGGGCTCGAGTGACCAGCTGAGCTGCCGGACGCGCTCAGGTGGCAAGTCGTCGGCGCTCGTGATGACGACGGTGTCGGCACCGGTCTCCGCGAGTGCCTCGGTCAGGTCGTCGAACCCACCGAAGCTCTGCACGGTCGAACCGGGCAGGACGCCTCGGGTCCCCGCTGACACGGCCGCGCCCACGACGCGGTAGCCGGCTTCCGGCGACCGGCCGAGCTCACGCGCCAGGTGCAGGACGCTGCTGGTCGAACCGACCAGCAGGACCTTGGCGGAGTAGTTCCCCCGCTTCCGCTCGGCGACGAGCCACTGGCGCCAGATCCACCGCGAGAGCAGCAGGACGAGGATGCCGACCGGGAAGGCGATGAGGATGTACCCGCGGGCCAGGTCCACGTGCAGCAGGTAGGCGGCGATCGCCAGGACCCCGAACACGCGCACGCTCGAGTCGGCCACCAGGCGGTACTCGGTGCTGCCGACGCCGATGACCCGGTGGCCGCGGGTGTCGTACAGCGCGAGGGCGCTCATCCACACGGCGATCACGACGATGGAGATCCCGGTGTAGCTGAGGCGCAGGTCGGCGGTGTTCGTCGCCAGGTTCGAGTCGAGCCCGAGCCAGGCGATCTGCACGCCGAACACGACCCAGAAGAGCGCGAGGAAGTCGGTGACCAGGACGCGGCGCGAGTAGGACCGGCTCCACTCCTCGGTGGAGCCCGTCGACGCGGAGACCCGCAGCGCGCCGGCGGTCATCGCCGCCATCCGGTCACCACGTGGCACCACCGTCCGCCGACACGGACACGACGTCGCCCGCCCAAAGCCAAACGCTGTTCCCGGCGCGGTCGAGGCTGATCAGCCCGGTCGTCGCCGCGTCGGCGTCGCAACCGACCGTGGTGGTGGCCGTCTCCGGCGTCACCCCGATGGCGGTCATCGAGGCGATCTCGACACCCTCGCAGGCGTCGGAGCTGATCGTGGCCAGCAGGTACTCGTCGCCGTTGTCGGCCATCGAGCGCACGCCGCCGAGGGGGACGTCGACCCAGTCGCCGGCGCCGGAGCGCCACTCGACCTGACCGTCGCAGATGACGACCGAGGTCTGCTGCCCCTGGTACGCCTCGATCGGGTCGCTGCAGGGCGGCTCCAGAACGCCGGTCGCCAGGACGATGCCGTCGGACGAGACGCCGGCACCGGCTGCGCCGGGGCTGCCTGCGGTCCAGGTCACGCCGTCATCGGCGCTGGTGCGGACGGTGGTGGTGCAGTCCTCGCCGATCCCGGCCAGGATCGCCAGGTCCGTACTGGAGGCCCGGATCGCCATGAGCGTCGACACGTCCGACCCCAGAGCGACCGGCACCCACGTCGCCCCGCCGTCGACGGTGTGCTCGAGGGTGGGCGCGGCACCGCCGCACGTCGCGCCGGAGCCGCGCCACGCCTCCTGGCTGTCCACCGCGGAGAGGAAGCGACGCGGCTCGCCCGCCGCGTCCGCAGACGGGGTGGGGGTCGGACTGGTGCTGGCGTCGGGACGTGCGGAGAATGTGGGGATGGGGCCCGCCTGGTCACCGGCGTTCGGCGCGGTGCGGCCGAGTGCGAGCGTGACGAGCGCGATGTCGATGACGACCAGCACGACGACCACGACGGCGACCCAGACGAGGGTCGACCGTGTCACCGTCGAGCCGAGGTTTCGGGTTCCCCGGCGAGTGTCCATGTCCCCCGACCTCGTCTCAGCGCTCGGCGCGGCTCAGTGCGCCGAGCTTCTTCCCGCCGCGCTTGGGCGGCTTGACCTTCGGTGTGTTCTCGTCCGCTTCGAGGCCGTAGCCGTACCCGTAGCCGTACCGGCCGTAGCCGTAGGCGCCCGGACCGCGGACCGGCATCATCGTGATGACGTACCCGGCGATCGGTGCGCCGACGTTCTCGAGCGCCGAGACGGCGGCGGCGAACTGGCCCTTGTGCGTCTTGCCCGACGCCACGGCGACGATCGCGCCGGAGGCCTTCTTCGACAGGATCGCGGCGTCGGTGACGGGCAGCAGCGGCGGGGCGTCGAACAGCACGTAGTCGAACTCGCCCTCGAGCCGCTCGATGAGGTCCTGCATGGCGCGCGACCCGAGGAGCTCCGACGGGTTCGGCGGGATCTGGCCCGCGGGGAGCACGACGAGGTTGCCGCGGCCCCAGGGCTGTGCGACGTCCTCGAGCTCGGCGCGGCCGATGAGGACGTCGGTGAGCCCGGCGTTCGTGTCCACGTCCATGTACTCGGCGACGCGGGGACGGCGGAGGTCGGCGTCGATGAGGATGACGCGGAACCCGGCGCTGTCGAGCGCGATCGCCAGGTTGGCGACCGTGGTGCTCTTGCCCTCGGACTGGACGGAGGACGTCATCACGAAGGTGCGCGAGCCGGTGCCGAGGTCCAGGAACTGCAGGTTCGTGCGGAGCGTGCGGAAGGACTCCGCCCGAGGGCTGCGCGGGTCGACCTGCACGATGAGTGGACGCTCAGACGCCTTGCTGTCGAAGGCGATGCCGCCGACGACGGGCTTGTCGCTGATCTTCTCGACGTCCTGCTCGGTGCGGACCCGGTTGTCGAGGGTCTCGCGGAGGACGGCGATGCCGACGCCGAGCGCGAGCCCGACCAACAGGCCCAGAGCCACGTTGACCGGCACGTTCGGGCTCACCGGGACGCTCGGCACGTCGGCCTGCTTGACGCGGGTGAGCTTGACGGTGCTGGTGCCGTCCGCATCGGTCGCCTCGATGTTCTCGACGACGTTGGTGAGGCTCTGCGAGGCCGCGTTCGCGATGTCGGCTGCGCGCACGGGGTCGATGTCATTCACCGCGATCGAGATGAGAGTCGTGTCCGTCGGCGCGGTCGCGGACACCATCGTCGCGAGCTGGTCGGCGTTCATGTCGAGCTGGAGCTTCGAGATGACCGGCAGGAGGACGATCGGCGTGGACACCAGGTTCGAGTACGTCAGGACACGCTGCTGCGTGAAGGTGTTGCCCTGCGCCAGGTCACTCGCGCTGCCCGACGTCTCCGTCGACACGAACACCTGCGCGGACGCCGAGTACACCGGCTTCTTCAGCAACGAGAAGCCCGCTGCCGCGGCCACTCCGACGAGTGCCAACACCAGGATGAGGACCCACCCCTTGCGCAACACTGTGATGTAGTCGCGTAGTTCCACGCGGCCCGCCTTCCCCGACGATTCCGCCGCTCTCCTGTGGTCCCAGCACAGGTGCACCGGGGATGTCCCGGTGTACGGCATTCAAATAGTGCCACATGATCGAGCAACGCTCGGCTGTGTCGTGTGTTCCGGTCGCCGCGTCCTCTACGGTGACCCCATGAGCACCGAGTCCGACGTCAAGCACGCCGAGCCCGACACCAGCCGCCAGCGTGACCTGGTCATCCTGCTCGTCGCCCTCGGGGTGGCGGTCATCCTGGCCCGTGTCGTCGGCGGCGTGAGCCGCAGCGGGGGCATCCCGTCGCCCGTCCTGCAGGTGCTCGCGGCCGACCTCGCCGTCTGGCTGCCCCTGGTGGTGGGGATCGTCTGGGTGCTGCGACGGTCGCCGAACCCGGGCCGCGGCCGGATCCTGCGGCTCGAGATCGGGGACGCGATCTTCGCGATCGGCATCGTCATCCTGGTCCGCGTGTTCGACGCGTTCCTCGGGATCGCGTTCGGCGGCAGGACCGGCCTGGAACCGGTCCCCACCCTCGGAACGCCGGACATCACGCTGCTCGTGGTGTCGGCGATCGGCATCGTGCTGGTCAGCCCGTTCCTGGAGGAGGTCTTCTTCCGCGGGCTGTTCCAACGCCGGATGGCCGAGGAGCTCACGCCGCGTACACGCTTCATGGCCGTGCTGCTGACCGCGTTCCTGTTCGCCGTGCTGCACGTCCTCCTCGGCGCCGGGACGACCCAGCTCGACGGCTTCCGGGTGTTCCTGACGACCTTCGCGCTCGGGTCCCTCACCGGCACGATCGTCGCCATGACGAACCGGCTCGGTGGCGCGGTCCTGGCGCACGTCCTCTTCAACGCGGTGGCGGTCGTCGCGACCTGGCCGCGCTGACCATCACGCTGCCGTCGACGCTCGATCACAGTGACGCCGTGGGCTCCGTGGAGGTCCCGACCGCGGACGGCGCATCGGCGTCGGTGTGGTGCTCCTCGGCGTAGGTCTGTGCTCGACGGATCCGGCGCACGGTCAACGGCACCGTGACGAGCAGGACGACGACCATCGCGGTGAGGACGACGGCCGGGAACACACCGAGGTCGCCGCGGATCGCCGTCGACACGAACTGGAACGCGATCCCGACGTACAGGAGACCGAGGAAGACGAGCTGGAACTGCAGGGCGAGCGGAGCCAGACGGGCGTACTCGACAGCACCGCGCTGCTCGGCCTCGTCGAGCGGGAGGGGCTTGCCCCCGAGGACGACCTTCCCGAAGCGCTGCACCCGACCGATGTCACGACCGGCCGCGTCCCGGAGCGCGCGGCCGTACGGGAGTGACACGACGGCGGCCGCCATCGCCGTCGCCGTGAAGGTCAGCTGCCCGGCGAGCAAGACGGTCTGCGCGAGTTCCGAGCCGTCGTCGCCGCCGAGCGCGATGAGCAGCGCAGCCCCGATCGACGTGACCATCGCCGCGACGACGAACGTGACGGCGATCGGACGGACCTTGCGACGGACGACCCCAGCGTCCGCGATCGACGACCCCGGCGTCTCGGGGATCGGGCGCTCCGTTCGTCGGAACAGCGCGCCGAGGGGCCGCGCGCTCGCGAGCAACACCGCCGTGCCGATCGCCAGGACGACCGGCACCCAGATCGGGGCCTGAGCCGACAGCGCCGCGAGCACCACGATCACCACGGCGGCGACGTCGATCGCGACCACGCCGGAGAACCACCAGCCCAGGAATCGACGGCTCTCCGTCGACGACCGGTGGTCCCAGGAGCCGGCAAGCGCCCCGATGACGACCGGACCCATGACGAGGAACGGCGAGGTGGCGGCCGCCGCGATCCGGAGTCCCTCAGATGCGTCCCGGAGCTGGAAGCCGACGAGCAGCCCGGCGCCCAGGGACAGCGCCGTCGTGATGATGATCGTCAGCAGGAAGATCAGGACTCGCAATGGTGCTCCTTCGAACGCGGCGGCTCAACTTCCTCATCATGGCCTGCGCCGAGTTCCGCCGGCCGGTCCCCGCGCTCGCCCTCGCGGCCGCCAGCGCGAGGGCGTCCTGATCCGGTGATCCGGGCCTCCCGTCCGGTCCGCTGAGCGCGACCGCGAACCCTCCGATCTCCTGTCGGACTTCCCTGAGCGGCCTGTGAGCCCTACTCTTTCCCACGTTGTAACGCGGGCGACCAGGGGGTGCTCGCGCGACGACCTCACCCAGATCGCTGTCGGCCTCCCGCCGACGAACGACCGGACGACGACGTCCACGAGGAGCACACCTTTGCGTCCCACTCTCATCTCGACCCGGAGGCGCCGACGCGCACTCGGGTCGTCCCTCGCCGGAGCTCTGGTCGGCGCTCTCGCGCTCGGCGGCCTCGGCATCTCCGCCCTGCCGGCAGCCGCCGCGCCGGACGCCCGCACCGTGATGTCGGGAGACGCCCGCTTCCAGGTGCTCTCCCCCACCCTGATCCGGACCGAGTACGCCGGTGACGCCCAGTTCATCGACCAGGGCACGTTCAACGTCGTCGGTCGCGACGACTTCGCCGCGACGCCGTTCACGCAGACGCGCGCGGACGGTTGGCTGACGCTGAGCACCGGGAAGATGACGGTCAAGTACCGCGAAGGGACCGGGGACTTCACCCAGGACAACCTCCAGGTCGAGCTGACGTCGTCCACGGGCCAGGCCGTCACCGGCACCCCGTGGGTGGCCGCCGAGACCCCGGTCTGCACGATCGGGTCGCTCTGCGAGGCCGAGACGCTCGCGCTGCAGGGCGTGGCACCGGCGAAGGATCACGGCGGGTACACCGGCAGCGGTTTCGCGGCCGGGTTCGAGTCCGTCGGCAACACGATGACGTTCCGCACCACCGTCGCCGAGGCCGGCAGCTACGACCTCGCCATGCGGTACGCGAACTCGCAGGGCGGCGACGGCAAGGTCGAGACCCGCACCCTGAGCATCGTCGTCGACGACGCGGCGCCCGTGACGCTGCGCCTGCCGGCCGGCGCGAACTGGGACGAGTGGAAGCAGACCACGGCGGCCCTCGACCTGACCGCCGGCACCCACACCGTGCGCATCGAGCGCACCGCCGCCGACTCGGGCCGCGTCAACATCGACAGCCTGGCGATCATCCCGTCCGGCGCCGACTACCCCGCACCGACGGCAGCCTCCGACGGTGAGGACTGCGCGTTCGGCGCGGTGTGCGAGGCCGAGGAGGCCGGACGCGCCGGCAACGCGCAGGTCGCCACCGACCACAACGGGTTCTCGGGCGACGGTTTCGCCTCCGGGCTGTGGGGCGGCGCGGACTCGGCGCTGACCACGCACGTGACGGGCGTGCCGAAGGCGGGCGACTACGCCCTGCAGGTCCGGTACGCGAACGGCACGGCGAACTCCCCGGAGCTCACCGTCGCGCCGGCCGGCCAGGAGGCCACCACCGGCACCCTCGCCCCCACCAGCGGCTGGGACTACTGGAACACCACCACGGTCCCGGTGCACCTGGCGGCGGGAGCGAACGACGTCACGCTCGGCTGCCCGACCGTCGACAACAACTGCAACGTGAACATCGACACCATCGCGGTCGTCGACCAGTCGTCGCCGCTGCTCGCCGCGCACGCCCCGCTCGGCGGGTACCGACGCGACCTCGACACGGCGAACGGCTCCGTGAAGACCAACCCCGGCCTGCTCTACCAGGACGGCTGGTCGCTCCTCGACGACACCGCGTCGGCGCTGTACGACACCGCCACCGAGCAGACCACCCCCCGCGGTGACCACGGCGGCGAGGGGTACCAGGACGGCTACGTGTTCGGGTACGGCACCGAGTACACGACGGCGCTCAAGGACCTCGCGACCCTGACCGGGCCGTCGAAGCTCCTGCCCCGCTGGGCCTACGGCGTCTGGTACTCCGAGTACTACGACCGCTCGCAGGAGGACTACCTCGCCATCGCGAAGCGCTTCCAGGACGAGGGCGTGCCCGTCGACGTCATGGCGATCGACACCGACTACAAGACCGGCAGCACCACGAACCAGGGCGACAGCAAGTGGAACGGCTGGTCCGTCGACCCGGCCCGCATCCCCGACATGACGAGCCTGCTCGCCGACTGGCACGAGCAGGGCATCCACAACACGCTCAACATCCACCCGTCGATCTCGGGCAGCGACCCGGAGTTCGCCAAGGCGCAGGCCACCGCGAAGGGCAAGCTCACCAAGGGCGACGGCGACCGGTACCTGTTCGACTGGTCCGACCCCGACCAGCTCAAGGCCTACTTCGAGCTCCATGACACCCTGCAGCCCGAGGGCGTCGACATGTGGTGGCTCGACTGGTGCTGCAGCGAGAACTCGAAGTACTCCGCCAACGGCGTCACGCCGGACTCGTTCATCAACCAGCAGTACGCGAAGTACACGGACGAGCAGCTCGAGGGCCGTGGTCTGGCGTTCTCCCGCGCGTACGGCTCGCTGACCGCGGGCGGCTACGGCAACCCGCAGGCCGTCCCCACCGGCCCGTGGGCGGACAAGCGCACCACGCTGCACTTCACCGGTGACACCACCTCCAGCTGGCAGGAGCTCGCGGCGCAGGTCGGCTACACGCCGGGTGAGTCGGCGGCCACCGGCCTGTCGGCGATCAGCCACGACATCGGCGGACACAACGGTGGCCAGTACGGCATCGAGGGTGCCGAGCCCGGCACGACGCAGCTCCCGCCGGACATGTACGCCCGCTGGGTGCAGTTCGGCGCCTTCCAGCCGATCGACCGCCTGCACAGCAACCACAGCGACCGCCTGCCCTGGCAGTACCCGGCCGAGGCCAACGCGTCGGCGAAGCAGTTCCTCAACCTCCGCGAGGACCTGCTCCCCCTGACGTACACCCTCGCCGCGGACGCCAGCCGGACCGGCACCCCGATGCTGCAGCCGCTCTACCTGCAGTACCCCGAGGCACAGGAGTCCTACGCGCAGGCCGGCAAGGAGTACCTGTACGGCGAGGACGTCCTGGTCGCCCCGGTGACCACGGCGAACGGCGACGACGGCACCGCGACCACCTCGGTGTGGTTCCCGGCCGGTGACACCTGGACGGACTGGTTCACGGGGAAGACGTACGAGGGCGGCACCACCGCCGACGTCACGACGGACCTGACCACCATGCCCGTCTTCGTCCGGAGCGGCGGCATCGTCCCGACCCGCTCGCACCACGTCGCGAACGACGCCGCACCGCTCGACGCGGTCACGGTGACCGTCGCGGCCGGCGCGGACGGCTCGTTCGCCCTGCACGAGGACTCCGGCGAGGGCCAGCCCGCCGCCGCAGCCGGCGCCTCGGCCCGTGTGGCCGGGAACTCGGCCGCGACCGCCATGCGGTTCACGCAGCAGGCGGACGGCGGGACGCTCGACATCTCGCCCGTCGACGGCTCGTTCGACGGTCAGGTGCGCGAGCGCTCCTGGACGGCGACGTTCACGAACGCCGAGCGTCCGCAGACGGTCACGGTCGACGGAGCCCCCGTCGCCGCGTCCGAGTGGACGTACGACGCCGACAGCCGCACCCTCACGGTGCCGGTCGCCGAGCGCTCGGTGACGGACCGGACCGTCGTGCGGTACTCGACGCTCGCGGCCGCTGTCCCGAGCCTCCAGGTCGAGGACCCGCGCGTCGCCGCGGGTGCCACGCAGACCATGACGGGCACCGGGTTCCCGGCAGACGCCTCGGTGACGCTGGCGACGACGCCGGACCTCGGTGACGACGTCACCGTGCGGACGACGGCCGACGGCTCCTTCACCGCAGCGCTCGCCGTCCCGGCGACGGCGGCGACGGGTCGGGTGACCGTGACCGCGTCGGTCGGCGGGGCCGTGCTGGCACGGGCCGCGTTCGACGTGACGGCAGCCGCCCCGCCGACCGCCTCGCCGACGCCCGCGCCGGGTGACGGCCCGGGCGCCGGTCCCGGCACCGGCGGCCCGGGTACCGGTGACGGTGGCTCCGGTGACGGCGGCTCCGGCGCTGACGGCTCGGGTGCCGACGGCAGCCAGCCGGGAGGCTCGGGTGCCGACCGCGACGGAGCGCTGGCCTGGACGGGTGCGAACGTGGTGCCGATCGGCATCCTCGCCCTGGTGCTCCTCGCCGCGGGCGGGCTGCTGCTCGCCCAGCGGATGCGGCGCCGCGCCCGGTAGCGCGACGCCCACGACGACGGCGCGGTACCCGGACCGGGTGCCCCGCCGTCGTCGTCCACACCCCCTCTTCGGGTCGGCTCCCGGGCGTGCCGCCGACAGACCCGGTAACCTGCCGTGAGCATGCCTCGCCCAACCAGCGTCATCGACAACCCCCTCGTCCGGCAGGCCCCGATCAGCGGCCTGCTGGCCCTCGGTGCGCTGTGCACCGTGGCGTTGCCGTCCCTCGCGGTCACCCACGTGGAGCTCTTCCTCGCGAGCCTCGTCGCGACCGCGATCGCCACGCTGATCGCCGCGATCGCGGTCTACTTCCCGCGGGTCGCGCCGCTCGTGCCGATCCTGCTGGCGGTCGACTTCGTGTCCATCGCCCTGTTCCGCACCGGCACGGGTGCCGGAGCGTCGGTGTTCACGTCACTCGTGGTCCTGCCCGTGGTGTGGTGGGCGTCCCTCGAGGGTCGGCGCACGATCCTCTACTCGGTCATCGGCGTGACCTTCGTCATCCTCGCCCCGTTCGCGCTCCTGCCGGGCAACGTCCCGCGCCCGAACGAGCTCGTCCGCCTCGGCATCACCGTGATCGTGTTCGGCACCGTCGCCGTCATCGTGCACGAGCTGTCGCGCCGTGCCCGACGCTCCGTGATCTCCGCCCAGGCCCGCGAGGACAAGGTCCGCGCTGAGATCAGTCGGGCCGCCGCCGTCCAACGCTCGCTCCTGCCGACCTCGAGCGACCACATCGGCCACGCGGTCACCGTCGCCGGGGCCTGCCTGCCGGCCAAGAGCGTCGGCGGGGACTTCTACGACTGGTACCGAACCCGGGGCGGCATCGCCGTCAGCCTGGGGGACGTGATGGGCAAGGGCGTCGGCGCCGGCCTCATCGCCGCGGCCGTCCGGGCCACGATCCGGAGTGCCCGCACCGTCGACGACGCGTCCGAGGCCTTGCGCCGAGCCTCCGACGGCCTCGCCGCCGAGGGCGCCGGCACCGACGTCACCTTCACCACACTGTTCCACGCCCGGATCGACGACGACGGCACGCTGCAGTGGGCGGACGCCGGGCACGGGCTGAGCTTCGTCCTCCGCGCTGCCGGCGGCGTGGAGCGCCTGCGGTCGGTCGACCTGCCGCTCGGGATGGGCCTCCGCGACGAGTGGGCGACCACGACCGGGATGCTCGAACCGGGCGACCTGCTCATCTCGTTCAGCGACGGCGTCCTCGACCTGTTCGGCGGGCGCGACGACGCCGTCGACTCGGTCGCCGAGCTGGCCGGCACGACGCGGGAGCCGGCGGCGATCGTCGCGGCGCTCACCGAGCGGGCCGCTGCCGTGCCGCACGACGACGACGTGACCGTCATCGCGATCCGCCGCGAGGCCGTCGCCACCGAACCCACCGAGGTGGCGGCTGCGCCGCTGACGCGCTCCGCCTGACACGCAGGCCTGGTCCGGGCCGCGGCGGGCGGGCCTGGTCCGCGCTGTGCGGGCTGGCTCGGTTCGCGCTCAGCGACGCCGTTCGTGGTCGCGTGCGCGAGCGGTGTCGCCCGACGCGGACGGTGCCGGTCGGGAGGCCCCCCCGCGGTTCCGCCACGAGCCTCCCGTCCGGATCAGGCGGACCAGTCGGGACGGACGAAACCGCTCTCGTAGGCGAACACGACGGCCTGCACGCGGCTGGTCGCGCCGACCTTGCCGAGGACGCTGCTGATGTGGGTCTTCACCGTGGCCTCGCTGATCCAGAGGTCCTTCGCGATCTGCGCGTTGCTGGCGCCGCGGACCAGGGCGCCGAGGACCTCTCGCTCCCGGGCGCTCAGCGTCGCGAGGGCCGACGCGTGCGCGGTGGGTGGGGCTGGCGCTGCGGGGCCTCCGGCGGCGGGGGTCGTGAGCAGCCGGTTCTCGAGCAGCGCGCGGGTCATCGAGGGCGCGATGAGGGTGTCCCCGGTGAGTGCGGCGCGCACCCCGGCCGCGATGAGGTCGGGTCCGGCGTCCTTGAGCAGGAACCCGAGCGCCCCGGCACGGACGGCGTCGAGCAGGTACTCCTCGTCGTCGAAGGTGGTGAGGATGACGACGGCGCCCGCGGTCCCCTCGGACACGATCGTGCGGGTGGCAGCGATGCCGTCGAGCACCGGCATCCGGACGTCCATGAGCACGACGTCGGGGTGGAGTTCGGCGCACACGGTGACCGCGTCGGCGCCGTTCTGGGCCTGACCGACGACGGTCAGGTCCACCTCGGCGTCGACCATCATGCCGAGCCCGGTCCGGACGACCGCCTGGTCGTCGACGATCACGACGCGGATCACGGGGCCGCCACCTGGCGGTCAGCGGGCGCGGCAGCGGCAGCGGTCACGGCAGCGGCAGCGGCAGCGGCAGCGGCAGCGGGAACGGTGGATGCCTGGCCCCGTGCCGCAGCCGGAGCCGGAGCGGTCGACCGGGGCGGAACCGACGACCGGGGCGAGGTCGGCTCGGTCGCGGGCGTGCCCACGGCCGGAGCCGCGTCCGCCCCTCGGACCTCGCGCGGGGCCTCCAGGGTGACCCGCCACCCGCCGCCGTCGACCGGACCGGCGTCGAGCACCCCGCCGATCGACGCGGCGCGCTCGCGCATGCCCCGGATACCCGCCCCACCCGCGGCGAGCGCTGGCACCCTCGGGCTGCCGTCGGTCCCGCCGTCGTCCAGGACCTCGAGGCGGATGCGGTCCTCTGACGCTGCGAGGGTGATCCGCACCGAGGAGCCGTCGTTGTGCACGAGCGTGTTCGTCAGTGCCTCTTGGCAGACCCGGAGCACGGCGAAGTCCTGCATGACGCCCAGACGCCCCGGCACGCGGAGGTCGACGTCGACCCGGACGCCGGTCGCCCGCACGCGCTCGGCGGCGTCCTCGATCGCTGCCCGCAGCGACAGCGGTGCGTCGGTCGTGCCGCCGTCCCCACCGGCACGGAGGACCCGGACCACCTTCCGCATCTCGGACAACGCCTGCTGCCCGGTGCCCGCGACCCACGAGGCGTACTCGGCGAACTCGGCCTGGTCGGCGACCCCGACGCGCACGAGGGCCTGCGACCGGACGACGATGGCGGCCATGTGGTGGGCGACGACGTCGTGCACCTCGCGGGCGACCGCGGTCCGCTCCTCCGAGGCGATCCGGGCCTGGTCGGCTTCCCGCAGGCGCACGAGCTCCTCGTTCCGGCGCTGCAGCACGAGCTCGGACCGCCGGCGTCGTGCGGTCGCGCGGCCGAGGAAGGCGCACGCGACGAGCAGGATCCCCATCAGGACGACGGTCGACCAGTCCGCGTTGCTCGACCAGACCCGCCAGTCCCCGAGCACGGGGATCCAGTACCGGACGGGAACGAAGGCCAGCGGCAGGAACATCGCGAGCGCGGTCGGGACCGCTGCGACGGCGAGCACCGCGAGCACCCGTCGGCCGGCGGCACATGCCAGGTAGACGGCGATGACGAGCGGGATGAGTCGGACCTGGAGGACGTCGAAGGTCCACGACGGCCACGCGACGACGACCCCGACCACCGCGAGCAGCGGGTACGGCAGGCGCTGCCCCACGGCGATGCACACCGCGACGAGCAGCGCGGTCAGCCGGTAGTCGTCGAGCCGGGTCGGGTACCACCCGGCCCGGTGCAGCCCCTCCATCGCGATGAGGGCGACCGCGAGGAACGCCACCCCCGCGAGCGCGGACCGCACCCACGGCGGGATCGGCAGAGGACGCATGGCGAGAGGCTAGCCGCCGCTGCCCGCGTCGCGCCTCCTCCGAAGGTCGGAGTCGTCGACCGGGTCGATCAGTCGGACGGCCGGGAGGCCCAGCCGATCCGCCGATGCGGTCACCGTCCGCCTCGCCGCAGGCTGGTGCTGCCGCACTCGGCGGCCGACCGGACGGAGCACCTGATGCAGAAGAAGACCGCAGCCACCCTGGCCACGCTGGCCCTCGTCGCCGCCATCGCCGCCACCGGCGTCGCCGCGGCGACCGTCGCCAGCCCGGACGCGTCCGGGACGGAGGGCGGCTCCGTCCGGACGAGCGGGACGTCCACGGTCGTGCAGACGACGGCGGTGACGGCCGACGAGGACGAGGACGGATGGCAGGGGCAGCTGCCGGACGCCGACCGCTTCCGCGAGCTCTCGCACACCGACCAGCGAGCGGTGTTCATGCGCGTCGATCGGCTCATCGGGGACCTCCGCGGAACGGGGGACGGTGCCGGGCTCGTCGCGCAGCTCACTGGCTACCGCAGCGAGATCGAGCGCGCTCGCGGGTGACCGGATGACGGGATGACGGGCGGGAGGCGCGGATCGGTTCGGTTCCGCGCCTCACGCCCCCTCAACGGCGGCGGGCGCGGCTCCGGCGTCCGAGGACGATCGCACTGCCGAGCGCGAGGAGCAGCAGCGCGGCACCGAGTGCGATCGGGAGGCCCGCCACGCCCGTGAAGGCGAGGTCGCCCCGACGCGCAGCGCCCGTGACATGTGCTTGCCCCGGGACCGCCGCAGATGAGCCGGACGACTGCTCCGCCGGTCGGCCGCTCCCACTGCCCGAGCCGTCGGGCGTGCCGTCGCCGCCCGGTGTGCCCGCTCCGCCGTCACCCGCTCCACCGTCCCCCGGTCCACCGTCTCCGGGGCCGACCGAGTCCTCGGCCGGCAGCAGACCGGCGTCGACGGAGGTGGTGCGATCCACCCCGTCGAGGACACCCTCGGGCGTCGTCAGTCGGCGGAGCGTGGTGGTCTCGGTGGAGCCGTCCTCGGCCGCGTCCGAGTCGACGGCATCGTCATCGCCGACGTGCTGCCGCGTGAAGCGTCGGTCGTCAGGCGCGTCGAAGGTGACGACGTACACACCCGGCCTGAGGCCGCCGAACCGGTACCCGCCGTCCGCGTCGCTCGTCGTGCGTCGCTCCACGGCGCCACCGGTGTCATCCGTCCCCGCGATCCGCACCTCGACCGCCCCGATGCCGGGCTCGTCCGCGTCCTGGAGACCGTCGCGGTCGACGTCGGACCAGACCCGGTCGCCGATCGTGCCGGCGACCACCCGGATCGTGGCGCGGTTGGACTGCACGGGGAGGGCGATGTCCGCCACGCTGAGACCGAACCGGTTCGCGTAGGTGTCGCCGTCCTGCTCACCTTCGGTCACGAGCGCCAACCGGTGGGTGACGGAGGCGCCGACGGCGACCGGGGCCGTCCGGGTGATCCGGATCGCGGTCACGTCCCGGAGCGACCCGGGACACCCGTCTGCGCCGAACTCGTGTTCGGAGCACCACGTGGTCGAGCCACCGGGCCGGTTCGACGGGTCCGCGCCCACGAGCGAGACGGCAGCGGGCGCAGCGGCCGTGTAGCACACCTGCTCCCCGGCATCAGCATCGGCCGCCACGGGCTCGGCGAGCACTGTCCGACCGTGGAAGGACCCGTCCTGCGCGACGGTCCCGTCCGGCAGGACGTCGATGAGGTCGGAGCCGTGGAACGGGTCGGGGTCGGTGTTCGTGTAGACGAGGTCCCACTCCAGCCGGTCGCCGGCGACCACGACCGGTTCGACGGCGTGTTCCTCCACGCCGACCCCGCCCGTGGTGGTGACCTGCACCGCGCGCTGCGCCCGGCGGTACTCGGCGGGCGATGCATCGGTGGCGGAAGCGACCTCGGCCACGTTGTCGATCGGACCGGCGGGCGCCGCGGTCGAGATCGTGGCCCGGTAGGTGATCGGCGGGATGGACGAGTTCGGTCGGACGTCGTGCATCGTCCAGGTGAGCTGCTGGTGCCGCTGCCCCTGCGCGTCCTGCACGGTGTCGACCGCCGGGGTCGTCGACGCACTGTCGGGGACGTAGGTGGTGTCCAGCGGCAGGGTGTCACGGACGGTGACCGTCGTCGGACGTCCCTTCGCGTTCCCGTTGGTCAGCGTCGGGTAGAGGGCGTACTCGAGGGTGTCGCCCGCGACGGCGGAAGTGGTCCGGTCCGGGGTGTCGGCAGCGTCGTGGCCGGGGTCGACGGTCTTCTTCGCGATCCGCGCGAGGTTCTCGGTGATGATGACGCTGTCCGTCAGGCCGCCGACGCCGAGCGACGGGTCGGCGCTGTCGTGGACCCACCCGGGGTGCTGCGTGCCCGAGGAGAGGTGCCCGAAGTCGAGGGCTCGGGTCCCGTCCGGTGCGTCGAGGACGGTGACCCACGAGTACAGCGCCGCGTGGCGCCCACCGGCCAGGTCACCGACGGCCCGGACTGCGCCGACCGCGGCGATGCCGCCCGGCACGTCCTCCGGAGCGTCGTACCAGGGTCCGTCCTCGTCGTCGCACGTGCGCTGCTGCCCCTCGGCGGCGGACGTCATGTCGTACGCGGCGTACTGCACGTGCGCGTCCGAGAGACCGGCGACCTGCGCGGCCCGGGCCGGACTCCCGAGGCTGGTGAGGCGCTGGGTGGCACGGTCGAACGTGTCGCAGAGAACCGCGTCCTGGTACGGCGAGAGCCCGCCGTTGCGCATGGTGACCTCGCTCCGGAGCCGGGCCCCCGCGGTCGCCCACGGGTCACCCTCGCGCGCGGACCCGGGCCGGACCTCGTGGGCGTCGCCGACCACCCGGTAGAGCCGCTTCCCGCCACTGCCCGGGTCGAACTCGACGAGGTTGCGCTCGGACACGTTGTCCGCCGTCGGTTCGGTCTCGCCCGCGAAGTTCGGGGCTCCGCTGACCGACGTGGTCTGCAGCGGGGTGAAGGTGTTGCGGGACAGGACGTTCGTCCCGCTCGACGGCTCGGGCAGCCAGAAGCTGATGTACCCGGCGACGACGAGGCCGACCTTGCCACCGGCGATGGGGCCGCCGTACTGGTTCTCCGTCGGCATCCGTGTGGGGTCGGTCACCGTCCCCGTGATCGTGACGTCGACGTCCTCCCCCGGGCGGCTCTGCGTACAGCTGATCGTGCCCGAGTCCGCGACGGCCCGGGCACCACCGCCCGCGCCGCCCGGCAGCCCCGCGAAACCGGAGGCACCGCGCGCGTTCGGACCGCACACGGGTTCGTCGCCGTTCCAGAGCCGGGCACCGGACGGCAGGTCGCCGAGGAGCTCGGAGACGTCGTCGGTGAAGGTCATCGGGCCGCCGGCCCCCTCGAAGCCGAGCAGACCCTGACCCGGGACGACCGGTTGCCAGTCGACCGCGATCGGGTAGACGAGCTGGATCCCGCGCTGTCCGCCCGGACCGGTGACGTCCGTCCGGAGGGACGACGCCTGGATGTCCTTCGCCAGGTTGTACCGGGCCGCGGCGGAGACCGTCGTGGTGGGCGAGGTGGCCGTGACGGTCCCGTCGTCGGCGTCGTCCGCGGTCCCGGTCGCGCTGACCGCGATCTCGTCCCCGTGCCGGAGGTCCGCGGAGACGTCGAGGACGGCCGGCACCGCGACCGCTCGGCCTTCGGGCACCGTACCGAGGTCGCAGACCAGCTCCTGGCCGTCGATCCGTGACCCGCTGCCGGTGCAGCGCGAGGGCACGGCGGCCCAGCTGGTGCCGGCCGGCGCGGTGAGGGTGAAGCGCTCGTGCGAGCTGGCTCCGCCGGTGGAGTTCATGGTGACGCGGTACGTGATCGCGTCGAGCGTGCGGACGATGCCGTTCGCGGCGCCGCTGTCGCCGCCCGGCTGGTCGTCGGGGCTGAACGGACCGTTGCCGTCCTTCGCGACCTCGATCGCCATCGCGACCTCGGCGTCGGTCGACGTCGCCGGGGACGGGGTCGGCGCCGTCGATGCGGCTGGTTGGGTCCGTGCCGTCGGCTTCGGCGATGCCTGCGGTTCCGACGGTGCCGGCGACTCCGTCGGTGCCGCCGGTGCGGACCTCCCAGCAGCGTCGATGACGGACGGTCGCCCCGCGACTGCCCAGGTCGGTGCCGCCGCGGTCAGGACGAGGCTCGCGGCGGTCACCACCGTTACCGCGATGCGGGAGGGGATGCGTGGTCGCAAGGGGACTCCAGTTCAGGACGGGGACCCGCAGGTGCCCGGAGGTGGTCATCCGTACGTCACACATCAAACATGACCAGCGTCCTCGAGCCTCCTTTTCGACATTCTGCATTCCACCCGCATGCGAACAGGCACGATCGGGTCACGATGCCGCGACGACGAGCCCGACCTGACCGAGACTGACGCCATGACATGGGGGAAGACGGGGGTCTCGATCGGGGTCGTGCTCGCGCTCTGCGGCGGACTCGGTGGCTGCGCGACGATTGCTGCTGGGCAGTGCGTCGACTGGGTGCCGCTCTCCCCGGCCGAGCAGGAGCGGGAAGCGAGCCTCGTCGTGGACGCCGATCTCCAGCCGACCGACCGCACCGTCGAGGCACTCGGGCGCTACCGCGTCCGCGAGGCGGTCATCACCAGCGTCCGGAAGGGCCACGCACCCGACGACCGCATCGACGTCATCGCGACCTCGGACCAGTGCACGAGCAGCGGGGAGCCGGTGGAGTACGTCGACGGTGATCCACTCGCCGAACCGGGCTCCTACCGGCTGTACCTGACGCAGCAGCAGGCCGGAGGGGCCTGGCGACTCGTCGTGCCCGGAGCCGCCGAACGTCTCGACGGCTGACCGGGGTGAGCACGGGCGCGCGCGAGCACGGGCGCGTCAGACCTCGACGTCGCTCCCCATCGTCACCGTGCGCCGGAGCGGCAGCCCGAAGCGTGCGGCCGGGTCGGCGGCGTTGTGGGCCATCGCGACGAAGAGCTTCCGCCGCCACGACACCATGCCGCCCTTGCCCGAGCCGGTCCGGAGCGCACCGCGGGAGATGAAGTAGGACGCCTCGGACATGTCCTCCTGCGCCAGGTCGAGCACGCCGGCGGCGCACGCGGCACGCATCGCGGCGGGCAGGTCCTGGTCGTCGGAGAACCCGAACGTGATCGTGATGTGGTCGATGCCGTCCTCGTCGTGGCCGAGCTCGTCGCGGGTGAACGCCTCGGACAGCGGCACGTGCGGCACGTTCGCGGTGAGCACCGAGACGATGACGACCCGCTGGTGCACGACCCCGTTGTGCTCGACGTTGGCCCGGAGCGCGAGCGGCGTCGTCTCCTTGTTCGGGTGCGGGAACACCGCGACGCCGGGGACCCGCGGGATGTGGTCGGCGTTCACCGTCTCGATGAACTCTGCGAGGGAGCCCTCGCGCTTCCGCCGCTCCTGCTGCACGAGCTGTCGGCCGCGGTGCCACGTGGTCATGAGGGTGACGACGGCGAGGGCGATGAGCAGCGGCACCCACCCGCCGTGCACGACCTTGGACAGGTTGCCGGCCAGGAACGTGAGCTCGAGCCCGCCGAACACCACGGCGACGAGCACGAGCTTCCACGTCGCCCAGCGCCACAGCGGCTTCACGACGACGAGCAGCAAGAGCGTGTCGACCACGAGCGCCCCGGTGACGGACACCCCGTACGCGGTGGCGAGCGCGGCCGAGGACCGGAACGCGAGCATGATCGCCATCACGCCGATGAACAGCAGCAGGTTGACGGCCGGCAGGTACACCTGGCCGCCCTCGCGCTTGGACGTCTGGCGGATCGTCAACGGCGGGAGGAGCCCGAGCTGCACGGCCTGCCGGGTGAGCGAGAACGCGCCGGAGATGACGGCCTGGCTCGCGATGACGGTCGCCGCGGTCGCCAGGATCACGACGGGGATCTGCGCCCAGCTCGGGAACAGCAGGAAGAACGGGTCCTTCGTGGCGGTCGGGTCCTCGAGGACCAGGGCGGCCTGGCCGAGGTAGTTGCACACCAGCGCGGGGAACACCACGAAGAACCAGGCGCGGAGGATCGGCATCCGCCCGAAGTGGCCCATGTCGGCGTACAGCGCCTCGGCACCGGTGATCGCGAGGACGACCGCGCCCATCGCGATGAAGGTGATGAACGGGTGCGCGAACAGGAACGCGATCGCCCAGGTCGGGGACAGCCCCTGCAGGACGCCGGGGTGCTCGACGATGTGCGGGATGCCGGCGACGGCGATGACGACGAACCAGAGCAGCATCACGGGCCCGAACGATGCGCCGACCTTGGCGGTGCCGAACCGCTGGACGACGAACAGGCCGATGAGGATGACGGCCGCGATCGGGACGACGAGGTGCTCGACCGACGGCGCCGCGGTGCCGAGGCCCTCGACGGCGGAGAGCACCGAGACGGCCGGGGTGATGACGGAGTCGCCGTAGAACAGGGCGACGCCGACGATCCCGATGACCAGGAAGACGGTCGTGCCGCCCGGACGGTTGGCGTAGAGCCGTCGGGCGAGTGCGGCGAGCGCCATGACCCCGCCCTCGCCGTGGTTGTCGACGCGCATGAGCACGAGCACGTACTTGATCGACACGACGATCGTGATCGACCAGACGAGCAGCGAGATGACGCCGTAGACGTCCTCCGGGATCGGCCGGACGATGCCACCGTCGACCGAGAACACCGTGCGCATCGAGTAGAGGACGCTCGTGCCGATGTCACCGAAGACGACGCCGAGTGCGGCGAGGGCCAGGCCTGCCGTGCCACGGTGCCCACGGGCCTCCCGGCCGGCGGGCTGTTGGCTGGCCGTCGCGGGGTGCGTGGCGTCGTCGCCGGGGCCGGCGTCGCCGGGCTGGGCCTCGCGCGCACCCGACGGCTGGTCGGACGACTGCGACGACGCGCGGGTCTCGGTCACGGCGGGCACTCCACTCCAGGCCGTCCGGGCGACGGCCGCGCCCATCATGCACCCGCGGAGTGACAGCGGAGCACCAGGCGCTCCCATCGCAGCGTCGAACGGCTGCTGCGCCCCTCTACTCCGGCACCGTGACGATGCGGTTCTGGTACGCCCAGACCACGGCCTGCAGGCGCGACCGCACCCCGAGCTTGGGCAGCATGCGCGCCAGGTGTGACTTCACCGTGGAGACCTCGACGACCAGCTCCGCCGCGATCTCCTCGTTCGACATCCCCTGCGCCAGGAGCAGCAGGACGTCCCGCTCCCGGGCGGTCAGCACCCCGTCGACCCGGTCCCCCGTCACCGGCTGCAGGCTCCGACGCGAGGTGAACTCGCGGAGCACCCGCCGGGTCAGGGCCTGGTCGAGCGTGCCGTTGCCCGCCGCGACCTGGCGGACGGCGCCGATGATCGTGTCCGGCTCGGCGTCCTTGAGGAGGAACCCGGACGCCCCGGCCTCGAGCGCGCCGAACACCAGGTCGTCCATGTCGAACGTCGTGAGCATGAGGACGGGCACCGCCGGGTCGGCGTCCGGCCGGCAGAGTTCGCGGGTGACCTCGATGCCGTTCCGGACCGGCATCCGGATGTCGAGTACGGCGACGTCGGGCCGCGTGCTGCGGGCGAGCGCGAGCGCCTCACCGCCGTCGGTGGCGACCCCGACGACCGTGATGTCGGGCTCGGCGTCGAGGAGCGCCGAGACGCCGGCCCGGACGAGCGGCTGGTCGTCGGCGACGAGCACGCGGATGACCGCGTCGCCGCCGTGCACTGGTTCCTCAGCGCTCACCGCGCCACCTCCGTGTCGTCGTTCGTCGTGTCGGAGCCGGGCTGGGCCTCCCGGCTGAGCCGCACCGCGACCAGCCACCCGCCGTCGTCCGTCGGACCGACCTGGAGGCCCGCCCCCACCAGTTCCGCCCGCTCGCGCATGCCGCGCAGTCCGTTGCCACCGGCGGGCGTGCTGCCCTGCGCGGGGACGGACGAGGGGCCGTTCTCGACACGCACCTCGAGGTGGTCGTCGGCGCGGTCGTCGATCGTGACGGTGCACGCGGCACCCGGAGCGTGCAGGGCGGCGTTCGCGAGGG
The DNA here is from genome assembly GCF_003234525.1 of Curtobacterium sp. MCBD17_021. Classification (NCBI taxonomy): domain Bacteria; kingdom Bacillati; phylum Actinomycetota; class Actinomycetes; order Micrococcales; family Microbacteriaceae; genus Curtobacterium; species Curtobacterium sp. MCBD17_021. The sequence continues at coordinate 142,022 of NZ_QKTS01000009.1, forward strand.
CCTCCTGGACCGTGCGGTACGCGGCGAGCTGCGCGAGCGGGCCGACCCCGTCGCCGAGCGGACGGCTGCTGCCACCCGCGGGGTCGGCGGCCAGGACGTCCAGCCGGACGTCGCTGCGGAACCGGGCCCGCTCGACCAGGTCCACGATCCCGGCGACGGTCTCGACCGCTCGTTCGGCGGGGCTGTCGTCGCGGAGCAGGCCGACCAGGCGACGGAGGTCTTCGAGGACGGCGGTGCTCTGCTCCCGGACCTGGCGGACGCCCTCGTGGGCACGCTCCGGGTCGGTGTCGATCTGGCGGTCGATGACGGCGGACATGAGGGCGATCCCGGACAGGTGGTGGGCGGCGATGTCGTGGAGTTCCCGGGCCATGGCGGCGCGCTCGCGGGAGACGGCGGCGTCGATCAGGGCGTCCTGCTCCCGGTCGACCGCGGTGGCCTCGGCGGTGCGGGCGACGCGGACCTCGCGACGGGACAGCACCACGAGGGTGACGAGCAGCGGCAGGCCGACGGCGCCGACCGCCTGCAGGACGCCCTGGCCGACCGAGCCGGTGAGGCCCTGACCGAAGCTCGCCCGGAAGCCGCCCGAGGTCACGGCCCACAGCACCGCTCCCCCGACGACGACCAGGACGGCCGCTGCGGTGAGCGCGGGCCACAGCCGGGCGAGTGGGACCCGGAGGGCGGCCAGCACGACGGCCACCGCGATGGCGAACGGCGTGAGCCCGAAGAGCTCGAACGCCTGCGGGGCGAGGACGGCGACGAGCACCGGGATCGCCGCGACGACGACCAGCGTGGTGCGCGGTGCCCGGCGGGCGGCGAGCAGCGCGGCCGCCTGGGCGAGGAGCCCGAGGGTCAGGACCGTCCACGGTGCACTGCCGACGGCCGGGTAGCTGACGGTGTCGCCGATCGTGTCCGGGTCGGCGGCGTCGAGCGGCGGCAGCGCGAGCAGCAGACCGAGGGCGACCACGGCCGTGCCGAGCGCGACGAGCAGGTCGGTGCGGCCCTCGCGGGCGGTGGCAGGACGCCGAGCGGGCGCAGCGCCACCGGCCTCGGCCTGGGGGCGCTGCGCGCGCGGCTCAGCGGGTGCCATGCTGCGATCCTACGAGGGGCTTCGACGACGGGATCGGGGCGTCGATCGGCAGGGCCCGACGTGCCGGGTCGTACCCGAGGTGTCCGCGGGTCGCCACGAGGAGCACCACGGCGGCGATCGTCGACATGATCGTCAACCCGCTCATCAGCGTGCCGGCGGTCATGCTCGGGTACATCGTGGGGAAGAACGTCGAAATCGTGTTGTTCACGCCGACGTGCAGCAGCAGCGCGAGCGGCAGGCTCTCACCGGTCTTGTTGAACACCTGCACCATCACGACGTTGAACGTGATCGTGAAGAGGGCGAACACGACGGGCTCGCTCCAGTGTGCGTTCGGCCACCCGCCCCAGTCGCTGAGGTACAGCGGCATGTGCCACAGCGCCCACACCGGGCCGAGGATCGCGGCCGCACCGAGGCCACCGAAGCGGTGCTGCAGGCGGGGCAGGGCGAAGTCGCGCCAGCCCGGCTCCTCGCTCAGACCGGTGGAGAACAGCTGGATGACCAGGCCCGGCACCACGGCGGCGAAGACGAGGGCGGTCGGCGCGTGCACGTCCCCGCCGGCGAACGGCAGCGCCGAAACGATGATCAGGGCCGGCACGACGACGAGCGCCAGGGCGTACCAGTACCAGGCGACCCGCCAGCGGAACAGGCGTCCGACCCAGCGGCGGAGACCCGGGCGACCGTCGGCGACGGCGGTGACGATGAACGCGCCGCCGAGCGGGCCGAGCAGTGCGCCGGGCAGCACGCCGGTGAACTGCGCGCTGCCGAGGACCTCGGCGAAGTGGATGTCCCAGACACCCATGCCATGCGGCGACAGGATGTAGGGGACCCACGCGAGCCAGCTCAGCCCGAGCGCGAGGGTGAAGAACGACCCGAGCGGATGCCGCGCGATGACGCCGCGGATTCCGTGCCGGTCCTGCGGGGCGGTGCCGGTCTGGGACCGGGCTTCGATGGTGTTCGTCATGACATCGACGCTAGGAACTCCGCCCCGCGGGGACGACCGGCGGAGGAAGGCACGTGCCCGACTTGCATCGAAAGGATGCAGGACCGTCAGTCGGCGCGCGCTGCCCCCACGGCGGCCAGCACCACCGGGTCCTCGCAGCCACGCGCGAAGCCCGCGATCCGCCGGTCGATGTCGCGCTGCAGCACGAGCACGCCGATGCGCTCCGCGAGCGGCGCCAGCCACTTCGGCTTGCACGTGAAGTTGTAGCGCCAGACGGCGAGCGTGTGCCCCAGCTGCCCGTCGGCCGCGCTGAACCGCCAGCCGCCGCCCATGCGCTCGAAGAACCACGAGCCCTTCGTCATCTTCATCCCCACGTTCGACGGCGGGTTGTACGAGACGTACTCGCTCTCCATCGCCAGGCCGAACCGCTGCACCGTGTACGTCCGCACGCCCTTGCCGGGGACGGTCGCGCCGACGAGGTGCTGCCGCCGGATGAACGGGTCCCAACGCTTCCGCACCTCGCCCTGCGTCTGCGAGACGGCGAAGGCGACGTCCACGTCGACCGGGACGACACAGCGGGACTCGACGACGGGCATGCGCCCATGCTGGCACGCGGCGGCACCACCGGACGGGAGGCCCGGGGCAGGCCCGCACCGCGCCTCCCGGCCGGCAGGGACGCGGCTGACGACGGACGCACGACTCGTCGCCGACTGCGCTCACGAGTCTCGGCGGCGGCTCGCGTGTCAGTCGATTGGTTCGTTTCTGAGCGGAACACGCACCCCAGAGAGGGCGTGACTGCCTGTAGCGTCCGAGCATGGACGCGGGCGTGGACGAGCACGGCAGGATCGAGCCGGACGTCGGGGGCGACGAGTGGGGCACGTTGAACGGGTTCCTCGACTATCAACGGGCGACGTTCGCCTGGAAGGTCGCAGGGCTCGACGCTGCCCAGCTGGCCCGACCGCTGCCGCCGTCGACCATGACCCTCGCCGGACTGGTGAAGCACCTCGCGTACGTCGAACACGGCTGGTTCGACGGCTGCCTGCTCGGCGAGCCCCGTCGGGAACCGTGGGCCTCGGTGGACTGGGCCGCCACTCCGGATTGGGACTGGGACTCCGCCATCGGGCAGGATCCCGCCGAGCTGCTCACCCTCTGGGAGGGCTCCGTGACACAAGCCCGGTCCGTTGCCCTCTCGGCGTACGAGACGGGCGGCCTTGACCAGAAGGCGGTCAGTGTCTGGCGGGATGGGCGTTCACCGAGCCTGCGGTGGATCCTCATGCACATGGTCGAGGAGTACGCCCGCCACAACGGCCACGCGGACCTCCTCCGGGAAGCCATTGACGGGCAGGTCGGCGAGTAGCCCGCATCATCTTCCACTTGCACGAGTGTGTTCCGGAAGAGGATCGGCTAACGCGCGCCTAGTGCGTCGCCGTCTCCGAGGCTGTGCGGATCGACGCCAAGAGAGACTTCTCGAATTGAGACGGCACTGCGTCGGGAGCAGCCAGCCCTCCGCGCCGAGCGGCCGAGATCACAACCTCCACCCGACCGTCTTCGGCGGGTTGAAACCCGAGAGTGATGACCTCGGCACGGGGGATCAGGACGCCCGACCGTTGTGTGACGACCGCAGTGCTGTCATCGATGTCGGTGATCGAGGACCGTGGGATGCCTGCCACTGCCGACCGGATGAGGGCGGGCACGTGCTCCAGTGCCGCATCGACACGCACAGTGCCACGAGATTTATCTGCCACGTCTGACAGCCAAGCACGGTGTCCCGCAAGCCGGTCGTCGACCGGTACACCGAGTTGCGCGTCAACCACGACAACTCACTCATGTCATCGTTGACCTGGGGATTCCCGTATGCCTGTCCCGCGAAAGTGCCCGGGGAAGGGGTGCTGAACGCAACACTGTCCACGTACCCGAGCAAGGGCGCGGCACGTCCCGTCGGGGGACGCCAGCCCGGGATTGAGATCGCTGCATGCGTTCCGCTCGAACACGACCCTGCCCGAACGCGGTCTCCACTACGACAACCAGCAAGCGTGCACGTCACGCTGCTGTTGGAAGACGTTCGCTGACTGAGGCAGCACCGAGGAACGCGCTCCGGTGACGAGTTGTGTGCGAAGGAGACAGATCATCCGCGCGGCGACAGCTCCCCGCGTCGCCTCCCGCTCACGCTGTGGTCACACTCAGGCAACCGGCGGGACAGACGACGCCACCAGCATCGTCGCGTGACCGCACACCGACCACTCCCCCGAGCCTCCCGTCGGAGGACCACCGCATTGGGCGTCACCGCCCTCGCCGTGGCCGCCGCCGTCGGCCTCCCCGCCCTGACCGCGACCCCCGCACCGGCAGCCGCCGCTCCCGCACCGGCCGCCGACCTCGCCTCCCGCTTCACCCTCGCGGTGCTGCCGGACACGCAGTTCTACTCCCGCTACTCGGCGTCGCAGTTCCTCCCCCGCTACGGCGACGACCCGTTCCACGTGCAGACGCAGTGGCTCGCCGACAACGCCGACGAGCTGCACATCCCGTTCACCACCCACGTCGGCGACGTCGTCGACCAGGTGGGACAGGCCGGCGAGTGGCAGGCCGCCGACCGGGCGATGTCCGTGCTCGACGCGGCGGACATGCCGTACAGCATCACGACGGGCAACCACGACGTCCGGAACTCCGCGGACACGGTGTTCGACACGTCGTACGACCTCGCCGCCGAGCCGTACCTGCGGACCTTCCCCGCCTCCCGCGCCACCGGCCAGCCGACCGTCGAGTCGGGCACGGACCGCACCGGACTGAGCCAGTTCCACGTGTTCGAGGCCGAGGGGCAACGCTTCCTCTCCCTCGCACTGCCGTGGCGGGCCTCCGACGAGACGCTCGCGTGGGCGAACCAGGTCATCGCGGCCCACCCGACGCTGCCGACGATCCTCACCTCGCACGAGGTCATCAACATCGCCACCGACGGCCTCACCGCGGTGGACACGGCCTACGGCGAGCGCCTGTGGAAGAACGTCATCGCCCCGAACGACCAGGTGTTCCTGACGCTCAACGGCCACTTCCACGGCTCGACGTGGAAGAGCCGCACGAACGACGCCGGGCACGCCGTCACGCAGGTCCTCATCGACCACCAGATGGACTACGAGGGCGGCAACGGCTACCTCGGCCTCATGGAGTTCGACCTGACGAACGGCACCCTGGCCATGCAGACCGCGTCGCCGTGGGTGACGTGGAAGCCGACCGAGACGCTGACGTCCTACGACCAGCCGCTGCTCGACGCGGCGAACCAGCGCTACAGCGTGCCGGTGGACTTCCGGACCCGGTTCGCCGGCTTCGCGCCGGACTTCCGTGCGGGCAGCGCCGACGAGCCGCCGCTCATCGAGCGCGCACGGCAGATGCTGCTCGACGGCTTCACGGGCGCACCCCCGGTCACGACCGAGCTCCCCGGCGGCCGCGCCGACCACACCATCGTCGACGGCACCCTCGCCTGGTGGCGTCCCGGTGAGCAGGAGACCGGCACCCTGGCTCCCGGCGCCACCGTGGACGACGTCGTCGGCGACGCGGACCTCACCCGCATGACCCACGCCGAGTCGGGATCCCCGACCGCGCAGGACGGCGACGTGACCGTCACCGACGAGGCGCACCCGCTCTCCTCGGACGGCGCCGGCCTCTGCTTCGCGAACGCCGACAAGGCCGCGAAGCGCTTCAGCGCGCTCACCTCACCCGGTGACACGGCCGTCGACCGGGCCACCTTCCCGGAGGGCTACACGATCGAGACGTTCCTCGAGGTCGACCCCTCGTGGACCGACGGCGCGAACTCGTGGTCGAAGGCGATCGTCCGCAGCGGCAACCGCTCGCAGATCGGCGTCCCGCAGACCCGCTGGGACTGGACGGCGTCGCCCGCGGCGCTCGGCATCTCGAACCTCAAGGAGTTCCAGTGGACCGAGGTGACCGCCGACCCGTCGAAGGGTGACCGCACCGCCTGGTCGGGCGAGATCATCCCCGGCCGCTGGCTGCACGTCGCCCTCGTGAACGACGTCGACGCCCGCACCACCACGATGTACATCGACGGCGCCCCGGTGCTCCGCAACGCGACCGACACCGGTGGGCAGACCGTGCAGGACGGCATGCCGTGGCTGTTCGGCAGCGACTGGGTCGACGACGCCGCCACGAACGGCTGGAACGGCTGCATCGGTGAGACCCGCGTGGTCGACCACCCGATCGGTGCCGAGTCCTGGCTGACCGCCCGCGCCGACCTCGACGCACTGACCGTCGACGAGCCGGGCACCGAGGTCGCCCCGACCGCCGTCACCGGCTCCGGCCACCCGGGCGCCACCGTCACGCTCTCCGGCGCGGTCACCGGCAGCACCGAGGTCGCCGAGGACGGCACCTGGTCGGTCGAGCTCGCCGGCGAAGACGTCGACGCCGTGCGGGCCGCCGCACTCGTCCGCGCCGCAGCGACCGGCGAGGCCCAGGCCGTCCAGTCGATCGGCACCCGCAGCGGTGCAGCGGTCGCGTTCGCGGTCGCCCTGCCGGACGATGTGGAGCCGACCGACCCGACGCCGACCGACCCCGGGTCGTCGGCTCCCGGTGACGGTGATGACGGCTCGGGTGACGACGGCACGGTGACCCCCGCGCCGGGTGCCCTCCTGCCGGGTGCTGACGGCCCGGACGCCGGCGACGGCACCGCACCGGACGGCGACCTCGCCTTCACGGGTGCGCACGGCCTCGGCGTCCTCGGTGTGACGGCGCTCCTGCTGCTCGCCGCGGGGACCGCGGTCCTCGTCCGCCGACGACTGGGCACCCTGCCCCGGATCACGCCCACGGAGCAGTAGCCCACACCGCACACCACGGGAGGCACGGTGCGGGTCCGCACCGTGCCTCCCGTCCGTCGTTCCGCGGTCGCCTCCGAAGGTGCCCCTGGCTGGGAGGGGCACCGGGTCACCGGCCGGGTTCCGCCGTCCGGCACGGCTGCGGGGCCGCCGCGAAGTGCAGCCATCCGGGCAGCCCTCCGACGAAGGCAGCACGGGTGGCCGGGTCGTGCAGGACCGTCCAGTCGACGTGCTCCTGCACCTCGGTCTCGTACTTGTCCCACTCGAACCAGTTGACCATCCGCACGTTCGGGAAGCGGGAAGCGGTCTCGGCGGAGAAGACCTGCGACCACCAGGCCTGCTTGATGGCGCGTTCACCCTCGGGGTCGCCCCGCGGGACGACGAGCGCGGCGGTCTCGGGAACGGCGACCGGCTTGTTGCGGCGCACCCCGAACAAGTCGTAGAAGTCGGGCACGGGGGTCTCGTCACCGCCGGCACCGTTGTACGTACCGGTGAGCTTCGCTGCGAACTTGCCCTCTTCCGGCAGGACGTTCGCACCCCACGGTGCCGCGGCTCCCCAGTGGTAGATGGACAACCCGACCCAGTCGACCACGTCATCGCCGGGGTAGTAGGGCGTGTACGGGTCGTCACGTGTCGTGAGGACCCCGTCGCCGTCGGTGTCGAGCACGTCGAACGCGGGCGTGCCGGCGACGGCTGAGGAAGGACCACCGATGAAGGGGTAGCCGCCGCCCTCGTTCGGCGCCCACATCGTCGCACTGCCCGGCGCCCCGCTCCGCAGCGCTCGGGCCACACGGCGGAAGGCGGCGACGTACGCGTCGGGCTGCTGGCCCCAGGGGTACCAGGACCCGTTCATCTCGTGGGCGAAACGGACGATGACCGGAACGCCGCTCTCCTGCATCTCGTTCACCAGGGCGGCGACGTCGTCAGCGACGTGGTCCGTGACGGACTGCAGGCCGTCCTGTGGTTCGAGCGTCAGGAGCAGCGTGCCACCCTGGCCGCGCACCTGGTCGGCGGCGCCGCGCACGTCCTCGACGTCCTGCGCTCCGAGCGGGACGTCCGCGAACACGACCGCCACTGCGGGCCTGTGCCCCAGCAGCGTCGCGTACTCCTCGAGCGTCTGATGGCCCCAGTCCAGGTTCACGCCGAACAGGGACCCGGTGTCGGGCACCACCTCGGACGCACGGCGGGGAGCACAGCCGGCGGACGCACTCCTGAAGGCGCGCGGGAACGTCGTGCAACCGGACAGCGCGACGGAGCTGACGATGGTCACGCCCGCCAGTGCTGCCATCGACAGGAACGAGCGGCGAGGCACGGCAGGGGACACGGACTCCATCGTCCCACGAGTCGAGCGATCCGTCTCTCGAGGTGTCGTGGTCGCCGGTTCCGCGACGGCTCGGTACGGTGGCAGCGCCCCACCCACCC